>JBCCDM010000009.1:0-29990 GCA_039030795.1 Cyanobacteria bacterium P01_A01_bin.84 | reverse complement strand
GAGTTCATTCTGGTTCGATTCAACCATTTGATTATATAAGTTTTGCCTGTATTTTGAGCGTTCCTAATATTTTATTATGCTGCACATCTATAAAATCAGAAAGTTTCCCATTGCCGATTAATCAATTAATTAAACTTCTATCTGAATATAGTTTAGGTATATTTTGTATAAATGGAATAGTATCACAAATATTTCTTTCTTTCGGAGAGAAGTTATTTTCTCAATCCTCTTTTAATTTCCTAGAAATATTAATCATCAAAGTTACAGGTTTGATAGTTCTATTATTTATATCCTTAACTATTTCAATTTTACTGAAAAATTTAGGATTGAAGCGTGTTGTATGTTGATTATAAGTTCAATTATTAACTCAGTTATTAACTCATTTATTAGCTTTTTAACCTTTGGCAATAACCCAGAACTAATAGCTATTGTTACTTTTCCCTAGAATTTGGGAATAATATTCCTGTAATCCAAAAGCATCATAACAGGAATTTGATTGTAATGCTAGAACTGCCTGGTTACAAGATTACTGAGCTACTCTATACAGATACGCAAAACTTAGTATATCGAGGTATTAGAGAATATGACTCTTTACCAGTAATCATTAAGGTAATGAATAGCAAATATGTTTCCTTCGGAGAAATATTACAGTCTAGTAAGAAGCATTTGATTGCTTCTAATCTCGATATTCAGGGTATTATTCAACCTTTAGCGTTAGAAACTTATGGTGATGGTTATGTTTTGGTGATTGAAGATAGGGGAAGTATTTCTCTGAAAGAATATATTATTAAAAGCACGGACAGATCGAGATCGGATAAAACTTATTTAGAAGATTTTTTACATACTGCTATTCAACTTGTAATTATTCTTGATGAGTTAATTCGTCAGCGAGTCATTCATAAAGATATTAATCCCTCTAATATTCAAAAGCATCCAAAAACAAAACAGGTTGAACTTATCAACTTTAGTCATGCTTCGCTTTTACCTAAAGAAATTCAACAATTACAAAATTTCAATATAAATTTCAATATATTAGAAGGAACTCTTGCATATATATCTCCAGAGCAAACTGGAACAATGAACCGGGAAATTGACTATCGTAGTGATTTTTATTCCTTGGGTATAACTTTCTATGAAATCTTAAGCGGTCAACTTCCTTTTAACTGTGACGATCCAATAGAGTTGATACATTGTCATGTCGCAAAAGCACCTCCAAGTTTAGCGGATACACAGAAAATACCCCAGGTTTTATCAGATATTGTTCTCAAACTGATGGCTAAAAATGTCGAAGATAGATATCAAAGCGCTTCGGGTTTAAAATATGATTTAGAAAAATGTCTCTATCAACTCCAAACAACTGGTAATATTGAGTGCTTTGAGATTGCTAGTCAAGATAAAAGTTATTCCCCCAAGGGAGTAGAAGGTGCTAATCAAACTAAAGTTTTTCCTAAGAGCGATCGCACTACTACCTCTAAAAACTTATTCCCTAATAAAACTCAATCCAAGCAAGTTAAATTGCAAAAGGTAGTCCCCCAAAATAGTTATCAAAAAGTTACTCATTCTTCCATTAAACATGAATCTATCACTAATAGTACAACGACTTCAGTTAACTTAGACTTAATTGCAGTTATTAAAGCAACTCAAGCAATTTCTGGGGAAATCGAACTTAAAAAATTGCTCTCCATTTTAATGAAAGTAATGCTAGAAAATGCGGGAGCAAATAAAGCAGCTTTAATTATCAAGCAAGGTGAAAAACTAGTAATGTCTTCTCTCGAAGATTCTACAGGAACGGAGACAACTAAGGAAATTATTGCAGTTCAATATAGTGGTGATATAAATTGCAGTATCATATCAGCCCCCTTAGAGTCAACTCAGGAAGTTCCTATTTCTTTTATCAACTATGTTTTGCACACTGGTAAAACTATCAGTATTTATAATCTGAATGAGGAAACGAAGTTTATATACGATCGCTATTTTAGTAGAGAAAAACCTAAATCAATTTTGTGCATACCAATAATTTATCAAAGACAAATTAAAGGCACTCTGTATTTAGAAAATCGTCTTGTTAAAGGAGCTTTTACAAGCGATCGCGTCGAAATTTTGCAAATTTTAACTACTCAAATAGCTATATCTCTAGAAAATGCTTTATTATTCAATCGTTTGAAAGAGTATAGCCAAAATCTAGAAAAAAAGAATACTGAATTAGCTGAATCTAACTTTCAACTAGAAATAGCTAAGAATAAAGCAGATGCTGCGAACCAAGCTAAAAGTGACTTTATATCCAATATAAGTCATGAGTTACGTACTCCTCTCAATGGAATTCTTGGTTATACACAAATTTTGAAAAAAGACTTTAACCACGATTTATACAAACAAGGTATTGAAATTATTCATAAGTGCGGAGAACATTTACTTACCCTAATTGAAGACATTCTTGACTTAAGTAAAATTGAAGCTGGTAAACTAGAATTATATCTTCAACCTCTTTCTTTTACAAGTTTTCTACAAGGAATAATTGATATATATCATCATAAAGCAAAAGAAAAATCTATTACTTTTGAATATCAACTTTCTCCACAATTACCTGTAAGTGTAGAAGCTGATGAAAAGTACTTAAGGCAAGTTCTAATTAATCTTTTGGATAATGCTATAAAGTTCACAGAACGAGGGTTAGTTAGATTAAAGATAGAAATGTTAGATATAGAAAGACTAGATAAAAATCATCAATCACAAAAATCAACAGTTAAAATAAGATTTGAAGTTGAGGATACTGGAATTGGTATTCCTGTAGAATATCTCAAAAAAATTTTTCTGCCCTTTGAACAAGTTGGAGAAGTTTTACATAAACATCAAGGTACAGGATTAGGATTAGCAATTAGTCAAGAAATTATTCATTTGATGGGTTCTTCTTTATTTGTCACTAGTACCTTGGGAGAAGGTAGTAAATTTTGGTTTGATACTACCTTCAATTTAAATAATATATCAGATTTTATTATTGAAGAGGAAGAGAATAGAATAAAAGAGAATTTACTTCAACAACAAGGTATCTTTACATCAGATTTAGAGGTATCTAGAAAATATTTCCAAAAATCGGAAATACCTCCAGTACATATTCTTGAAGAAATAAATCATATGGCAAGTGTAGGACTTTTTTTTGAAATTGAGGTAAAAATTACTCAACTTCAACAAGAAAATCAAGCCTATACTTCCTTTAGTAATGAAATACTTTCACTCAATGAAGAATTTGAAGGAGAAAAAATTCAGCACCTATTAAAACAGTATCTTAGTAAATAGCTAATATTGATTTATTTCACATGAAGCTAGATATAGCCCTCTCTAAAGCTGACTCACTTACTGATTAGATACAATTAAATAAAGCAACACTACAATACCTCTGAGATTTGTCGAATAAAATAAATTCCCATCAGAATATCACAAAAATAAACAATGACTATAAATTCTCCTATTTTAATTGTTGACGATAATCCTATCAACTTAAAACTTCTTTCTGAGGTACTTAGAAATGAAGGGTTGCAACGTAAGTAGATAGTAGAACCGAACAATTGTTAGATTTTCATACCTTTTTGTTTGAAAATTCAACGTTTGATATATTCCCAGTTCCCAAAAACACAGTTCCCAAAAACACAGTTCCCAAAAACATTGAGTTTTTACCTTTAATTTTTAATTCTTATTTTTTACGTATAAAATTTTCTATTTACCTACTTATCCACCTCCAACAATTGTAACAACTTCTAAGCGATCGCCTGTTTTAATTGTGGTTGACTCCCAAAATTGACGGTGTAAAATTTCACCATTGTATTCGACTGCAACTAAGCGGGGATTATATCCTAATTTCTCCAGCATTTGAGGCAATGGTATAGAAGAAGAAACATTGCGGTTTTCACCGTTGACAACAAAGTTAATTTGCTCTGACATGGGAATTTTCAGACTCTGGCTGGATGCGATTGAGTTGTGATAAAAAGTATTGAGTAACAAGAGTCGGCTGTTCGGCTTGCATAAGACTACGGACTACTGCTATTCGATTTGCTCCTGCATCAATTACGTCATTGACATTGTTAGGATCTATTCCCCCAATCGCAAACCAAGGTATAGAACAATTTTGAGCAACATAATTGATATATTCTAAACCTGCTGCTGGTTTGCCTTCCTTGGTAGGAGTTTCATAAACTGGTCCTGCACCGATATAATCTGCACCCTCGGTAATTGCCCTTTGCATTTCCTCCGGGTTTGTGGTAGAACGACCTATCAGACGTTGAGTTCCCAGCAGTTGTCTTGCTAATGCTATTGGCATATCCTGTTGACCTAGATGAACGCCATCGGCATCCACTGCCAAAGCTAAGTCTACTCGGTCGTTGACAATCAATAAAGCACCATAGTCATGACAAAGCTGTTTGATTTGTCTAATTTGCTCCAGTTGAACATTATCATCTGCTGTTTTCTCTCGGTACTGTATCAGAGTTAAACCACCTTTAAGAGCGGCTGCAACCGTATCTATTAACCTTTCATCAGGAGAAGTTACTAAATATAAGTGCGATCGCCAAAGCACCTGATGACGCTGATAGCCCATCAAGTTAGTTTCTAAGGTATAAACCTGATAGCGCATCTGCTTGAAGGCTTTACCCATGCCTCGCCCGTAAAGCTTACCGTATTCTTCTAATACGCGCATGGCTTCTTCTATGCGACAGAAATTCGCTTGTAATACAGATTTAATGCTGATTCGCTCTTCCTCTTGAGGATGGCTAATTTCTGTACCAATATCTCCTAAAGTATCCCGTGCTGCCCGAATTTCAGGAGTGTGCCATTTAGCTATTTCTTGCCGCAAATTTTTGCATTTACTGGATAATTGGGTGTTGTTTAAACCGAAACGACACCACTCTTCTATTATCCGTAACCCCTCCCGGGCGCGGTCTAAATTTGCATCTAAAATACGATAAACCACTTCCTGAACGTAGCCCTTTTTGTTGTATGGATCGACCATTACAACAACTCCATTACTGTCTTCATCGTAATAGCCGACCTCTTTCATCTTGACAATGTTGTTATCATCGTTGATTTTTATCGTTTTACCTATTACTTTGTATTAAAAATAGCCAACAGGTCAATGTATAAACCACATTATCGACATTATCGGCTGGCAAAGTATTTTAAAAGTTTGGTTGGTTAAAGGAGTGCTTTAAATTGAATTACCCCCATTATTTCCCTAATCGTTACAAAACTGATATTCTCCAAGTAAATAAAAAAAAATACACCCAATATTCACTATCTCAGGCTAACAATTATGTTCCTCAAGTAAACAATGAGCAGAAATTAACTGCAATGGCAATGTCCCCAATAAATTCAGCTTCTCAAGATAATAAGTATTTAGGAAAACTTTCCTCATTAGGTAATTTTTCCTTGTCTTGCTCCTCACTGCTATATTTGAGTGCTAGCGTTGGATTAGCAAGTGTTACCTGGACGACTACCAGCCTAAAATCAGCAATAGCACAAACTCCAAAAACACCTACTATTGAGCAAGCCGATGTCAGATCAATCTCTCAGGTCAACGTACTATTTGTCAACCCACAGGGTGGAGATGATGCTGGTAATGGTAGTGAATCGGCACCGTTAAGAACTATTACTAAAGCACTGGAAATTGCCAAAGAAAGCACCGTAATTAGGCTTTCACAGGGTAATTACAGTACTAAAAGCGGAGAAGAGTTTCCCCTATTTTTGAAGTCAGGAGTCTCAATTGAAGGAAATACTGATTCGAGGGGGACTGGAGTAATTATTTCTGGAGGTGGAGAATTTCTTAGTCGTACATTTGGTAGTAAGAATGTGACGATGGTGGGAGCTAACAATGTTAATCTTAGCGGCATCACGATTACAAATACTAATCCTCGCGGTTATGGATTATGGATTGAATCTAGTTCGCCAAACATTACCAATAATACTTTTATCGGTAGTACTCAAGACGGAATTATTATTACGGGTCAGGGTTCTCCGAGAATTACTCAAAATAACTTTTATCGCAATCAGGCTAATGGCATTACCATTACAGGTACTTCTCGTGCTGAAGTCAAAGAAAATACATTTCAATATACTGGCTATGGCATTAATATTGCCCAGAATGCGGAACCGAACCTGATTAATAATCAAATTAAATTTAATCGTAGCGGAATTGTTGTGCAAGCTAGTGCCCGTCCAATTCTTCGGGGTAATATTATTGAAAATAGTCAAGAATATGGCTTAGTAATTATCTCGAAAGCAGAACCTGACTTGGGAAATTCCTCAGAACCAGGGAATAATCAATTCCGGGGGAATGGACGTTTAGATATTAATGCTAAAGCAGCCAAGCAGCGAATTACTATTTACGGCAATATTCTCCAAAGCGATGACCCCAAGGGGGTCGCCCAGAGCTATCGCATTGCTGGTAAAGTTGATATCGCTTCATCTGCAACAACTGCAATGACCCCTAAACCTAGAAATATTAGTTCTACACCTCCTGTAAGGGTCTCCAGGAGCAGAAAAGTTAGGAAACGTCTTCTTAGTCTTCCTGCTTCTTCCACAGGTTCTAGGACAGTTGCGAGCCCGGAAATAGGGAAAGAAATAGTTTTTTCTGCTCCTCTAAGAGAACCTCAGCCAAAGAATACTCAGATACAGTCTATAATTCCTCCAGCAAGAGGGAATAACCAATCGAGAAATAGAGAATACAATTTTCCTATTCCAAGTAATTTAGCAGAAAATAACATTAGAGAAAGTAGAGGTAGAGGGAAAACACCCATCGCAATATCAAAAGCACCACAAGCCAAAAAATCTCAAGTTGTAAGACAATTCAACTATATAAATATTGACCCCAACACTATCGAATTCACTGCACCACAAGCATCACAGTCATCACCTCCACCACGGTATAATCAAAATTACTCCGACCCATTACCCCCATCACAAGGGGTATCCTTAAGCAACAATATCTTAAATGTACCTAGTTCTCCTTTTCCTCAAAGCAGTGGAAGCACCCAACAGCAAACAATTGCACCACCGATTGACGAAACACCATTCAATCCTACTGGTAGTAACTCAGACAGCCAAAATTTACGCTATCGAGTCATAGTAGAAGTAAAAACCACTAGAGATGAAGACTTGGTGAAATTTCTTGCACCTGGTGCTTTCCTGACCCAATACAGACGTAGAAACATTATGCAAGCTGGAGTTTTTAACAGTCGCGATAATGCTCAAGAGTTGATGAGAATATTTAATAATAATGGTCTGAAGTCAGTGGTGGAGGAGCTTTAGGAGATTTCTAGAATTGAAATTACCACAATACCGCCAATATATCGTAGGGGCGCAAGATTTGCGCCTTCATTATTGGTAAAATTATTTTCACAAATCACCTAAGAGGGTGTTTATAAAATACTTCTAAAACAAAATGTGTTATGGCTATACCCCGGATTTCCCATAGCGCACCATTTTTACTTGGTGGGTTAGATCATATTAAATATTATCGTCAAAATTATCGTCAAAATCCGATATTATCGTGGGTCTAGCCCACCCTACAAGAATTTAATTTTTTATTTATAAACACGTTCTAAGTAAAACAAAGATCGGTTATTTATTTCTCTCCGTCTCCTCATATCCCACTTTCTCACTTCACTATATTTCCCATAATTCATACTTCATCCTCTGCTATTGCTTTGAGTTTACAGGTGAAAGATTCAGAGCGATCGCTTTTGTCTGGGGTAAATTGTCCTATGGGAGGATGATTAATTTTTGGGGACGTAAATTTAGCTAATTTTTCGGAGATACTACTCTCGGAGTTAATTAAGTCTTTTTCAGAAGAGGTGAGAGTAGGTTTTTGACTCAAAGACTGAAATTTTCTATAAGCTGATAAAAATGCCTGGGTTGATGGCAAAAATTTCTGGTGTTGGGGTGAATTTTTGGGTACTAATTGAGACTTCTCTGGATCTGTTCTAATTTCTGTTTTAATTTCTGTCCCTTGAGGGGTATGCTTTGAGGGATTATAACTCTTTTGATGGGCTTTCTCATGTTCAGAAAACCTAATGGGAGTTGCATCGGTTTGCTGATTCCTTAATTCCAATCCTTTTTTTACAATCCGCTTGTGATTGGGTTGGGGTGCTGTATTTACTTTTTGATTAGGATAATTTTGAGGCAGGGGAAGCAAGGATATTTTGGTTGGGGAAGTAAAGTCTTCTGGCAATTTTGAGCAAATTAGGGTTTCAAATTCTAAATTGAAATGATAGCTAGAGTGTCCTCGCCTTTGCCACATTGCTAATATTTGTTGCACAGAAATAGCTTTGTAACGTCCCTGATATAAAGCCTCAATTATTGCCAGACGCAGCCAAGCAACAGGAAACTCTCGCTGCCAACGGGTAACTAATTCGCTGGCACTGTAGCCTCCTAAATCAAAACTGTAGTGGTTTAGTAGAGCTACTACCAAGTTTGGTGAGTTATCTGTTAGTTCTGCAAAATTCTGGCTATCGGGTTTTGGCAATAGCGCCACATTTTGTTCCCGTTGCATACTGCCTCAAATGTGCTTTTAGTTACAAGTGGATTGCGATATTTTTCCTTTGATGTTCCCTGAAAATAATTTTTACGATTGCCTATGGCGGGCACCCATGTGCCATCGCTTAGGACAGGTGCTAAGGCACCATCGCTATTTTTATGATAAAGCTTTTGATATTTGGCTTTTAGCTAATAGCTAGGGATTAATAGCTAAGGTTCCTCAAATCACAACTTTTTCACTTCTCAGGATTTACAAAGATATAAGATGAACTGATTTCAGGCATTCGCCCGATAGCTACAAGTGATTGGTAGAGCATGGCTGCAACTTCTCCTCTAGTTGCTTCTTGATAAGGGTGTAATTGTTTGGGGTCTGGATAATTTATCACAATTTTTTGCTGTATTGCAGTAACTACTGTCTGATGTGCATAATTTGGCACCGCATTTATGTCAGTAAAAGCTGTGGAAAGTTCGGTTTCTGCTGTTGTTGTCAAACTTAGTCCGTTGACTAGGGAAACTAATACCTGTAAGCGTTGTACGTTATTATAGGGTCGAAAAGTGCGATCGCTAAATCCACCTACAAACCCGCTACTTGCTGCTATTTGAATTGGACGATAAGCCCAAAATTGTTCATTAATGTCAGTAAATGTTGGCATTGTGTATTTGGGGCTGGGTTTAAATGCTGCTGCGATTAAAGATGCGTACTCAGCCCGATTCATAGGTTTGTCTGGTTTATAAGTACCATCGTTCATACCGCTTGTTAAACCCATGCTAACTAAACCACGAATAAATTCTTCTGCCCAATGTCCTTTCAAGTCGTTAAAGGAAGGGACACTGGTATCGGGGTTAACAATATAGGGGGAGACGATTGGTTTTTCCTTACCCCTTGCAACCAAGGCTTGGTGAATTATGGCTGCAACTTCGGCGCGGGTAATATTACGTAAAGGTTCTAATACTGTTGCCTGGGGGTAATTAACTACAAGTAACTTTTGTGTGGCAGTAGCAATAGTATTTGTGGCATAGGTGGGAATTTGAGCGCGATCGCGATAAATATTTAAGGTACTGGGATTACCTCCGGTAAGTTTGAGCCCATTAGTAAGAGCTAAGATGGCGTGAATTTTGGTGAGATTTTGTCCTGGTCGAAAGCTACCATCAGGGAAGCCGCTCATAAAGCCCATATTTGCGGCTTTATATATAGCTGCTTCTGCCCAAAAATTCGCTTTAATATCATTGAATTGGACAATTTTTTTGGGGGTTGACAAAAAGAAGGTTTTAGCTATTATCGCCGCAAAAGCAGCACGAGTAATTGGTGCTTCTGGTTTGAATGTACCATCAGGAAAACCCCTAATAATTTGCTTTTTCAATAATGCTTCTATAAAAGCAGCTGCCCAATGTCCTCCCACATCGGGAAAATTGCTGCTAAATAAAATTTGCCTGGTGATATCTTCGGTAACTGCTTTAAAGTCAATTGAACCATATACTGACGAGGGATTTAACTGATTCCCAGCCGAAACTAAAGTGAGGGAGGTAGTATTTTTCAGAGCAAATTTACCATTTTTCTGGAATACGTTTCCGGCTGGGTCTTCTTGTTTTCCTAAGTCTGGCTGTGCTTTACCGTTAACTATTAAACCCCCCAAACCACTATGAACAATTAAATTATGTCGTAACACCGGTTTTGCTCGTCGCGACAAAGCGATCGCGATACGGTTATTTTCAAACTTGTTATTAGCGATAACTGGTGCAGCATCATCACTCGCAACAATTCCTAAATCATTTTTTAGGAAAATATTACGTAAAATCTCTCCTTTACTATTACCAGCTAGTAATATTCCCCCAGCACCATTTTTAACAAACAAATTATCGGAAATTGCGGGTTTTGCACTGCCGCAAATAAATATTCCTTCACGGGTACAACCAGAAAAAGTATTATTACTCAAAATAGGCGCGCTAGACTCAATCCACACACCACTACTTTTTGGCTGAGGATTCGTTATCGTCACACCTATAACCTTGGCATCCTCTAATAAAAGTATAGTGATATTCTGCTTGCCAAATCTCCGGCTGTTATAGCTTCCGCTACCAGAAATAACTATCCCCCGACCTTTTGTGGCTTCATTGCCTACAACTATTACACCATTCGGAACGATCAAGGGAAAAACTTCTCCACTTGCTTTTTGGTAGGTTCCAGATGCCAATTGAATCACCGCAGAAGATTTTATAATCTTTAGAGCCTGAGTCAAACTCCGAAAGGGAGCCAACCTGGATCCATTATTGTTATCATCTCCCCTACTAGGATTGACATAAACTGTGGCAAAGAACTTTTTATTCTCCATTGATTGCTATGGGTCGGCAGTTGTTTAAATTATTACGATATTCAAGAAATGTGCAACTCTCTAATTACACAAATTTTAATTTTAATTTTGGGAATCGGTAATGGGTAATGGGAATAGCAATGCTATTAATTTGTTTTGAATTTACCAGCTCTCCAAGTCTCCCCGTCTTTCCATTTTGAATGCCGGAATTTTGAATGCCGGAATTTACCTCTCCCCCTTGATTATTTGTGCATATCATGATTTGGTACATTCATCTGCGATCGCTGGCATATTTTACTGAAAAATGATTGAAGTTGAACATCTCAATAAGACATACGGTTCTACATCAGCTATTACTGATGTGACTTTCAATGTTGATAAAGGAGAAATCCTTGGTTTTCTTGGTCCTAATGGAGCAGGAAAAACTACAACAATGCGTATTCTAGCTGGTTATTTACCAGCGACAAGTGGTACAGCAAAAATTGCTGGTTTTGATATTAATGAAAACTCCTTAGAAGTACGGCAAAGAATTGGCTATTTGCCAGAGAATCCGCCTTTGTATACAGAAATGACTATAGAGGCATATTTATATTTTGTCGCCCGAATTAAGGGGGTTGCAGCAGGCGATCGCCCTCAAAAAGTCAAAGCAGCTATGGAGCGATGTAGTTTACTAGACCGCCGTCATGTAATAATTCGTAAACTTTCTAAAGGATATCGTCAAAGAGTTGGTATAGCTCAAGCAATTGTCCACGAACCACCCGTAATAATTCTTGATGAACCCACAGTTGGTTTAGACCCAAGACAAATTATCGAAGTACGAAATTTAATCAAAAATTTGGCAGGCGATCGCACAATCATTATTTCTACCCATATTTTGCCCGAAGTTAGCATGGTTTGTTCTCGGGTAACAATTATTAATGGTGGTAAAGTCGTAGCAACAAATACTCCAGAAAACCTGATGAATGAGTTAGCAGGAGGTTCGGGTTACGAATTAGAAATTGATGGGGATGTTTCTCTAGCTAAACAAGTATTGCTCAATCTTACGGATGTAACTTTAGTAGAATCAATTCCTAAAAGTGGACATGATTTAACTATTGAAGATGACCGAGTCAACTTAAGAGTCATCTGCACCCCAAATACCGAACCAGGAAATCATATTGCAGCGACACTCATGCGTACCGGTTTCGATTTATATGAAATGAGACGAGTCAGTGCTACTCTCGAAGATGTATTTTTAGATTTAACCACAGAAGAAGCAAGACCAGAGCTAGATGATAACTTAGCAGTAGCCGATGAAAAAGGAGAAACCACATAAATGGGTATTGTACTGAGTAATATTATTGCCATTTACCGTCGGGAATTACAAAGTTATTTTGTTTCCCCTTTAGCTTATGCAATTGTAGGTATCTTCTGGTTCTTAGCTGGTTTATTTTTCGTGATTATCTTGCAAGATATTATTCAATATATAGCAATTTTAGACTCCAGAAATGCCCAATTAGGAGTTCCTGTTCCACCTATAGATGTACCCTACACATTTTTACAAGCATTTTTAGAGCGTATGGAATGGCTGCTACTGTTCATACTGCCCATTCTTTCTATGGGACTGTACTCCGAAGAGCGCAAACGAGGAACATTAGAGCTGTTAGCTACATCACCAGTTACTAATTGGGCAGTAGCAGTAGGAAAGTTATTAGGGGTACTAACCTTTTTTATAACAATGATTTTACCGCTGTTGATATTAGAAGCCATTGTTCTGAGTGCAGCGAATCCCCCTATGTCACCAGTAATTCCATTACTAGGTCATTTGGCATTAATTCTACTAGCAGGTGCAGTTCTATCTATAGGAATGTTTATTTCTTCCCTTACAGATAGTACAATTCTCTCTGCTGTAATCAGCTTTGCTGTAATTTTCTTATTACTCTTTATTGACCTAATTGCTAAAAATGTAGGAGGTTTATTTGGAGAGTTTTTAGGCAATTTATCTTTGTTGAAACATTACAACACTCTTATACAAGGAGTATTTGATACTAGTAGTGTAATTTTATTCATCAGCTACATTATTTTAGGGATTTTTCTCACAGCCCAATCAATCAATGCATTTCGCTTCCAGCGTCGGTAATAATTTACATTAGGTGTAAATTACGGTTCAATACATTGCTTTTAAGCTGTTATCTGGGAAGCTGGAACACTGTTAGTCAAAAGTCAAAAGCCAAAAGTTCCTCGATTCACATACGAGGTAACTGATAACTAATAACTGATAACTGAATTATTAACCGCACATGACAATCAGCAGCAAAACAAAACCTTGGAAATATCTGTTTTGGCTAGGACCATTTTTAATTACAGCAGGTTTGACAGTCGGTTTAATATCTGAACAATGGGAAATAATTCCTCTGATATTGATAGTTACTGGCACTCTTATTATCTGTGGATGGCTAGCATTGCAAAGCCGACAAAGTAATTGGTGGGGAAAGCGTTCTACTCAAGCTGGTGCCAATGCAATTGTTGCAACTGTCTCAGTAATAACAATCTTAATCTTAGTAAATTTTCTCAGTTCTCGTTATAACTGGCGGGCTGATTTGACCGAAAACAGATTATATACTTTGGCACCACAAAGCCAAGAACTGGTAAAGTCTTTAACAAAACCAATAAGAGTACTCATCTTTGATGTTGCTCAAAATCCTGTAGATAAAGACTTACTAGATAACTACAAACGGCAAAGTCCTAATTTTAAATTTGAGTATATCGATCCAAACAGACCAGGACTACCCCAAAAATTTGGTATCAGGGAGAGAGGAGAAGTTTATCTTGAGTCAGGGGATAGAAAACAGTTAGTACAGGTAGTTAGTCCGCAGCAACGACTTTCAGAAGTAAAATTAACTAATAGTCTGCAACAAATTCTTAGTACAGACACTGCCAAAGTATATTTTTTACAAGGACATGGAGAACACCCTATTTCTCAAGGTGAGAATTCAATATCTCAAGCAGTTAAAGGGCTAAAAGACAAAAATTTCCTTCCCCAACCGCTTAATTTAGTAACCCAAAAATCTGTACCAGAAGACGCAGATGTAGTAGTAGTAGCAGGTCCGAAAACTAGTTTATTTGAGAGCGAAGTCCAAGCTTTACAAACATATCTCAATAGTGGTGGCAATCTGCTATTGATGATTGACCCCAATACAGATCCAAAAATTGATAGTTTATTGGCACAATGGGGTATAGAGCTAGATAATCGTTTAGCTGTCCAAGTCCCGGGAAGTCCTCAATTGGGTCCAGCCGCTCCCATAGTTCAAGAATATGGCAAACACCCGATTACAAGATACTTTGGTGAAAATTTTTCTGTTTACCGTTTAGCTAGACCGCTATTAACTAAGAATATTCCAGGTATTCAAACTACACCCCTACTTCAAACTAAACCTTTTCCCAGCAGCTGGGCAGAAAGCGATCAAGAAAGCGAACAACTAGAATTTAACGAAGCTAGTTCCAAAGTTACCGAGGAAAACCCTAAAGAGGTTCCCCCAGAGGATGAATCAATCCCCACAACTGGCGATCGCAAAGGTCCCCTTACTCTTGGAGTCGCTTCAACAAAACAAATATTAACTAAAACACCAACACCAAAACCAACACCAACACCCACACCAACACCCACACCCACACCCACACCAACACCAACACCAACACCAACACCCACACCAACACCCACACCAACACCAACACCAACACCAACACCAACACCAACACCAACTAAAGAACCAGACACATCCCAAACAACCCCCCAAGAAGCAAGACTAGTAGTAATAGGCGATTCAGACTTTGCTACAAACGCCTTTTTCCCACTCCAGTTAAACGGAGATGTTTTTCTTAACTCAGTCACATGGTTAAGTCAACAAGAGGACAAACAACCACTTTCTATTCGTCCAAAAGAACCAAAAAACCGCCGTCTTAACCTCGCAACACAGCAATCCGAACTAGTAGGGTGGACATCAATCGTCATCCTTCCTCTCCTTGCCTTTATTAGCGCTGCATTCCTGTGGTGGCGTAGAAGATAAAATAGGAAGACTAGGAGACGGAGAAAGTTAATAAATAAGTAGTGTTGACCTAAGTAGGTCAGCACAAATAAATTAAACTATGTAACAGGATGTAAAATCAACAAAAGTATTGCGATTACGTCGTTTCACTACGTTACACTCGTAATGACATACCTTTAAATTTTTACGCCAACTTACCTTTCCCCTTTACCCAATTCTCAATCCTCAAAATGAAACTACCTCGTACAACTATAATTTTGTTATTGCTAGCCTTGGGTTTAGGTGTATTTGTCTACTTTTATGAAATTCAAGGTGCCCCTCAACGACAAGAAGCGCAAGAAAAAGAAAAACAAATTTTCTCTTTTACTGAAAAAGATGTTCAAGCTCTTAGTATTAAGACTGCCAATTCCACTATCAAATTAGAAAGACAATCGCCAACATCAGATGACAAAAAATGGTTGATTAAATCGCCTATTTCATCTCCAGCAAAATATGCTTACGTTTCTTATCTAATGAATTTACTAGTTGCAGGAAAAAGCGAGGAGTCTTTATCTACTACTTCCAAACAATTAAATGATTATGGTCTAGAAAAACCATCAGTAACTATCGATATTCAACTGAAAAATAAAAAAAATCATAAATTAGTTTTAGGTGGGTCAAATTTTGATAAAAGTTCTATCTATGCTCGAAAAAACCCATCATCTCAATCTGATAGTAAAGTAAACATACTACTTGTATCTCCAGATTTTATAAATGCTGTTAATCGCGATATTTCGGAATGGAAACAAGAAGATACTAGTACCAACAATACACCTTTAGCGACACCTTCTGCAACACCATTAAATACCCCATCATCCTTGCAGAAGTTACCTACCCCTAATGTATCGCCAGTACCTACTATTTCTCCTACTCTAAATGTTCCACCAACTCCAACTATTTCTCCTACGCCTGTGACGTACTCACACCTCTCTTTCCTACGGAACGCTACGCGAACGAGTAGGTGTAAGCTTCTCAGCGACTCGTCTTTGACGACATAAACTGAGCTTGTTTATACAGGTCGTGCGTCCCACGATTCCTGATGTTTATAGCCGCGTTCAAGTCTCGACACAAGCTGGTATGGCATACCGGGCAATTGTGCATTCTTTGAAATAACGGCTTTTTCACTTTATGACCGCAGCCAGAACATTCTTGGCTTGTTCCGTTTGGAGATACAGCTATTACTCGCAAACCAGCATTTTCGGCTTTGAATGTGAGTATATTGATAAACTGACTCCATCCGGCATCATGAATCGACTTAGCCAATCGTGTTCTAGCAAGTCCTTTTATATTCAACTTTTCAACAGCAATTACATCATATTTAGATAACAATTGTAAGGCAGTTTTGAAGTGAAAGTCTTTACGGGTATCAGCAACTTTTTTATGTCTAATACCTAATTTTTTAATCGCCTTTTTACGACGGTTAGAACCTTTTTTGCGACGCGATACTTTACGTTGTGCTGACTTTAATTTACGTTCAGCTTTACGAAGATGTTTTGGTGCAGCAATTCGATTATTATCAGAAGCTACATAAAAATCAATCAACCCAACATCAACACCGACAATATCACTAGCATTGAAATCTGGTTTAATCGTTGGGACTGTTTTATCATCCAGGCTTAAGGTTACATAATAGCCGTTAGCTTTCTTGGTAACTGATACGGTTTTTATAACAAAACCATCTGGAATGGGACGATTTACAATAACTTTCACCTCCCCGATTTTCGACAAGGTGATTTTGTTTCCTACTAAATGATGTTGCTTGAATTGGGGATAAGTGAATGTTTTATATTGACCTACACCTTTGAATCTTGGTCGTCCCGATTTCTTACTGTTATAATCACCTTTTAGCCATCTATCAAATGCAATCTCAACTTTTTTTGGAACTTCTTGTAATACTTGACTATGAATAGCTTTGTACCAGGGACGTTCTTTTTTAAGTTACTTTAATGATGCTTGCTGACTAAAGCGGTTGGGCTTTTCTTTTAATTCCGGAAGATGACAAACAAGGGAACATCTATCAATAGAACAACGATTTTGCTCGTACCAATCAAACCGTTGAGCTAACTGATAATTGTATTGACAACGAAGCATATCAAGCGTGTTATCAATAATTTCTCGCTGTTCTTTATTTGGTTTTAATCGGTATTGAGATGAAGTTCTCATTGATAAATCTCTTGTTATTCGACCTATAGTTATACTAACATAAATGTATAGCTGTTGTGTTGTTAATTATGTCAAAAATACCATTACATATACGGATAAGTGAACGTAGAAAAAATAAACTTCAATTATACGCAGCGTCTAAGGATAAAACGATTACTGCTTTAGTAGAAGATTGGATTGACTCGTTGTCTACCGAAGAGATTGATAAAAGTCTTGCTGTCCTAAAAAACTCGTTAAAGTCTTGACATTGCATTTCAGGATGTAAGACTTTTATTCTCGGATTCATCCCGACACCTCCTTTTAGGTAGGTGTGTGACTTCTCCGGTTATTGTTAACAAATAACCCAGTTCTTAATTGAACTGGGTTAAATAAATTGATTTAAATTTTTATTTCTTGTTGAATTTATTAAATGCCTCAGAACATACTCATGATTGCAATGATGCTAGCACTGGTTAATACTACCGCAAAAGCCATGGCAATGGACACGCCTAATTGGTTGGGAGCATTTGAGGTCTTCATGTTTATAACCTTATATTTTGTCTAAATCATGTCTGTATATAAGATATCAATTTACGTATATTTATATATTTAATCAACTTAAAACTTAAAAAGCCGTAATATTACTTAGTAAATAATACAGTATATGCTTTATTTTATTTCAAAATAAATCACAAATATTTTATTGAATATGACTCAGAAGTATTGCCCAGTATTACTTTTCGGTAATTCACCACATTCCCGACCGGATTATGTGCCTTTCTAATGTAAAATTGGGATAAACTAAACTATAAAATTTTCAAAATCTAGAATCTTATGACCATTTCACCCACACCTACAAAATTTGATTTAGAACAGTTAAATCAAAAGTATGAGACGGCACACCCTAGGGATATATTGGCTTGGTCAGTAGAAAATATCCCTCAGGGACTGGTACAAACAAGTGCTTTTAATGTGGATGATATTGTGATTACGAATATTCTCTATCGCGAACTCAAGCAACAACCACCAGTAATATTTCTAAATACTCTTTATCATTTTCCTCAAACTTTAGAATTGGTAGAAAAAGTTAAGCAGATTTATA
This sequence comes from Cyanobacteria bacterium P01_A01_bin.84, assembly GCA_039030795.1. Lineage (GTDB taxonomy): Bacteria > Cyanobacteriota > Cyanobacteriia > Cyanobacteriales > Nostocaceae > JBCCDM01. The sequence continues at coordinate 11,853 of JBCCDM010000009.1, read as the reverse complement.
ACCTAAATCTAAAAACTTACAAAACACCAGACATCAACACTCGTGAAGAGTTTGCTGCTAAGTATGGTGAAGCACTTTGGGATAAAGATATTCTTAAATTCCATGATATTACTAAAATAGAACCACTCAACAGAGGTTTAGCGGAACTAGATACAGTTGCATGGATCACTGGACGTAGACGCGATCAGGCACCAACTCGTGCAAATATGGCTATCTTTGAACTTGATAACCAAGGACGTATGAAGATTAATCCTATTGCTACTTGGACAAGGAAAGAAACTTGGGAGTATGTGGCTGAGAATAATGTGATTTATAATCCTTTACACGACCAAGGTTATCCTAGTATTGGTGATGAACCTATCACCACTAAGGTTGCTCCCGGTGAAGATGAACGCGCTGGACGTTGGAGGGGTGCTGAGAAAACTGAGTGTGGGATTCATATTTAGTAATCAACTTTTAGCTTTTAGTTTTTAGCTTTTAGCTTTTCAAAAGTCTTTAATAGCTAAGGCTAACAACTAACAGCTTTGTTTAAATTTTCTCTTGATTTAATTTCAATTTCCTCTTAATTTTTACTTAGTTTTTTGACTTAAGTAATATAATCATACCTTCCCATTTTCGCGCGATCGCATTCACTATATCAAGAAAGTCTTCTAGCATGATTTGTTGATTCATACGGCGAGTATACCATTTCCATTTACCGCGATTTTTGCTTCTATCCCACCATTGGGGTGTGGATAATAAGAATAAGATTTCTTCAAAAGAGGTATTGCGACTGCTGAAAGCTGTGTAAATAGCTTTTGTAAGTATACTTTCGTTTAATTTTACTTCTGTAGTAAGTAGCATTAAATCATATAAATCCTTTGGTCGCCAACGTTTGATTCCCTGTTCTACTAAACCGTGTAATTTCCAAGCAAACATGGTTTCTGGAGTTACAGCTTGTAATTTAACTGTTTCTATTTCTAAGAGGGTGGGATATTCAATCCATTGTGCAGGTGGAAATAATGGATCTGCAAAACCTATATCTATTTGAATGTTTTGCTGATAGTCTTCTAGGACAGCATCAATATTAATTCTCACTCCGGGAAATTCGGTTTCTAACCAAATTCCTTTGACTTCTAAGGAATCTATATCAAATGTAACTCCGTCATTTTCACCGTTTGTGCTGGAATTTGTTGTCATAAGAATATGACGGAATTTTTCTGCTGTAACTTCAATATTAAAAGCATACAAACTGAGAAAATCCACATCTACAGCAATTCTTCGTCCTAAAGGAACCCAGGTTCGGGTCAGCATCCCACCACGTAAAACAAATTCTGAGACGTAAGTTGAGTCCGAAACTCGTCGCAGAACACTTTCGAGGAGATGATAGGTTAAGACTTCTTCTAGAGGACGATTTGTAGTATCTGCAATTGTATATAAATGCTCTTTAATACTTTTTTCTTTAATAATCTGCTGGTTCATCTCTTCATTCTTATCCCTCAATATCAGTATTCAACCAACCAGTATCTAGATTTAAGTTACTGTCATAAACCGTATATTCTCGTTGTTGTTGAGAAAGTTTAAATCCTCGATCTTTCAATACTAAAAGTAAATTATCAAAGCGTATCTGAGCAGCTTGGTATCCTACACCATATAAACGCATGGTGATAAATCGTTGTTGATTTCCGTCTAATTCTTGTTTAAAAGCATTTGCAGATAGATGAGCATTGTGTTGTAAACAATACCATCTAAGTGTCTGCAAATTCATCTCTATATTTTCATCTCCAGACAAGATCGCTTTCACATGAAACTCAAAATAATTGCTGCTAGGTAATTTCTGTGCTTCCATATCTGAAATAGGAACATCCTGATTACTCACCATTGCTTCAACTTTGATCCGAGTAACTTCAAAACCAGCATCAGTTATTTTTTGAGCGATCGCATTTACTTTTTGTAGTACATTCTCAAAATTACCATGGTGATAAGATGATGTCATCAGTTGAGAAGGATTAACACCTGATGGTAACTTAATTAGAATGCATTTGATATCTAAATTTTGACAAAGGGACTGAAACTCTTCTTGTACAGCTAAATTTTCGGCTTTCACCGTGATGTGCGCTTCAAATGTCCCATGAAAATTGAGTTTCATCAGCTAGTAAAAAGGGGGTTGGTTTGATTTGTATTTGGGTAATGGCATTTTTAGATATTTATATTTAGGTACTACAATCGTAATACATTGATTGTTTTTTGACAAATCTTATGCATGACAGTACAAATAATTGAAGTATTATTTTATACGTATACAATGTTCAAGTAATTGAGGGTGCAATCCGTACATCCAGTTATAAACCCACCTTGAGATTTAACTTCTTGTAAGCATTCTAAAATATCTTGATTAATTACCTCACCTGCAATTAATACGGGAATACCTGGGGGGTATGGACAAATTGTTTCAGCGCTAACCTTTCCTGGAGTTTCTTTTATGGGAAGGGTTTGAGTGGAAGCAAAAAAAGCTTGACGGGGGGATATTGCTTGATGATACTCAACTTGAGATTGAAGTCGGTTGAAAACATTTATACTTGATTGCCTCAAGTTCGGTAGTAACGATTCTGTATTTTGATAATTTTTACTCAGGCTGATAAAACCTTTTACTAAACTTTCAATATCTTGTTTTGTATTTCCTAAACTAATAATAAAAGTAATATTTTGTACAGATGCTAATTCGGAATATACGTTTAACTTTTCCTCTAAAATTTCATCTGCTTGAAACCCAGTTATACCTAAAGCAGAAACATTGACAGTTAAACGGGTTTTGTCTACAGATGTCACTCCTAATTTCCCACTAACAAAAAGAGGTACTAATAAGTTAGGAATTTGACTGATATGGTTTACGGCTTCTTCCGACAGCTTTAAAGTATTTGAAAGTAACTCTTTACCATATAAAGCCATTTGTTGACGGGCTGCATCTAAAGAAGCTAATAATAAATAACTGGGACTTGTAGATTGCACTAACTGTAAAGCTTTATTAACACGCTCAATATCTATTCTTTCACCCTGTACGTGTAACATTGAAGCTTGAGTTAAGGCACCAAGAGTTTTGTGGATTGACTGTACGCTTAAATCTGCACCTGCTGCTAAAGCCGGTATAGGTAAATCAGGATGAAAAGCAAAATGCGCCCCGTGTGCTTCGTCTACTAAAAGAGGGATATTGTAATCATGGGTAAGTTGTGCGATCGCGCTAATATCTCCACACACACCGTAGTATGTTGGATAAACTATCATCACCGCTTTTACGTCGGGGTGTTTCCGTAATGCAGCTTCTAGGGTTCTGGGTGTAATACTATGAGCAATATCTGAAATCGGGTCATATTCAGGATTGATAAAAATAGGTATTGCTCCAGAAATAATTAAACCTGATATAGCTGAAGAATGGATATTGCGGGGCAAAATAATTTTATCCCCTTCACCACAAGTTGCTAAAATCCCTGCTTCAATACCACAAGTGGAACCGTTAACTAAAAACCGAGTATGATTAGCTCCAAACGCTTCTGCTGCTAAATTTTGCGCTAAGTCAATTACCCCTTGGGGTGCAAATAAATTATCTAATTCTGTTAACTCGGATAAATCAGCACCGAATATAGTGTGACCAAAAACCTCAATTAACTTTGGTGAAATCCCCTTTCCTTGTTTATGTCCTGGAGTGTAGAAAGGAGCATGGGGGTGTTGAATATAGATTTTTAGAGCATCAAGTAAAGGTGTTTGGTTTTGATCGAGCATTATGGAAAAATAAAACCAACGTTAGCATTTATAACAATGGTGTTGCGTATAAACAGTGATTTTGACATCCTCCCACCGCTAACCCTTGCGGGTGTAGTGGGGGATTCCTAAGACTCACGACTTAGGTTTCTGTTTCTTTCCCTTACGGGATTTTCGCAACTGCCCTTTAGACTTATGTCCATCAGGTCTTATGTTTTCGCTCCACAGACTGTAACGGTGTGTCCCACCGCCAAAATGTTTTTAGCTGCAATGAATAAATTAGCAGCAAAATTACGAGAATTAAATTCTGCTGTTATTGTTAAATAATATCAGGACTTACGCACGGACTACGTGTTTAGGTCATTACGACCGTAGGGAAGTAATCGCAAAGCCTTATTACTCGTTACGAATGCCTAACTAAGTCCTAAATATTTAAATAATAGGCAAGAAAATCTCCCCCCTCAACAACAGCTTTCCTTCCCTGACTAAGAATTGGTGCAAATAGCTGAAAACAATGAATCATATCTTTCCAGACTTTTAACTCCACAGAAACATCATCTAAAGCAGCTTTACGCGCTAAACGTAGCGAGTCATCCAGTAGAATTTCTTGATTTCCCACATGAATTAACATCGGTGGTAAACCTGATAAATCAGCTAAAATTGGTGACAATATCGGCTTACTAGTATCACCATTTGGTAAATACATATTTACCACTGCATCGATTAATTCAGGTGTCACCATCAAATCAACATCAGCCTTACTTTGAATTGTTGAGCCACTTCCCTGCATGTCTGTAAAAGGTGATATTAATAATGTTGCCACAGGAAGGGATTTTTCTTTTTTAGGTTCCATATCACGTAATGCTAGCAGCATTGCAAGTGCGAGATTTCCACCCGCAGAATCACCAGCAACGGCTATATTTTTTGGACTAAACCCACCTTCACCAATTAACCATTTATATGCAATTAAAGCATCATCTAAAGCTGCGGGAAAAGGATGCTCCGGTGCTAATCTGTACTCAATTAGTAAAACTTTTGCTTTACTTGCTTCAGAAATATCACTAGCTAATCGACGATAACTATTGCGGGAACCAACAAGATATCCACCACCATGTAGATACAGAATAACTTTATTTTGCTTACTTGCAGGCGTTGAAATTAAATCTGCTGTTACACCAAAAGCATTTACTTCTTCAACTATTGCATTTGGATGAGGATCCATGGAAAATAGAGTTTCAAAATTAGTTCTCATTTCATATATAGTTTCTCCCCAGGAAAACCTATGTAGCTTTTCCTGGATGAGATTCAGTTCTTGTTGTTGGCTCATTGCTTTCTTATTTGATAAGTATTTAAAATAATTACGTTGAGAAATATCAAGTATATTTTTGATACTCTTATATATCAGAGCAATATTCGATTTATACGCTAAGTTTGCTTTATGGTAGTTCTTGATAAAAAACTTGTTAATTACTACTTATAAAAGTCAACAGTCTCAGCGATCGCGAACTCCCTTTGATATGTTTAGGGAAGATTTATACTATTTCTTTATAAAGATGCGCTTAATTCAGCCCACGAAAGTGGGTTTAGTAACTGTAGCTCCAGCCTTCTAAGCTGAAAGCGATTTAGCTCAAATCTTGCACCTATACGTATAAATAGTCAAACATAAAATATGAAGTAATAAATAATACTATTAATTTAAGATTTATTCAGTCCTCTTTTAGAGGACTTCGTTTATAAGTCTGGGACTTCCAGTCCTAGGCGCTCGGGAATATTGAGTATTATTTATTTACATGACTTTCTTGGTGCAAGATATGACTTAGCGTAGCCTCAATCCATCAACCATCTACTATCAATAATTTCTCCACACCCTAGCCCAAAGCTGTCTAAAATTAATTTGTCTAGTTCAGACTAATCTAACTCAGACTAATCTAATTCACACTAATCTAAAACTAAAAATGCTAAGAGCTGGTATTGTCGGACTTCCCAACGTCGGAAAATCTACTTTATTTAATGCAGTAGTTGCTAACTCCAAAGCAGAAGCAGCGAATTTCCCTTTTTGTACGATTGAACCGAATGTCGGTGTCGTCTCAGTACCAGATGAACGGTTAAATATTCTTTCGGATATTTCTGGGTCTAAGCAAATCATACCTGCACGGGTAGAATTTGTTGATATTGCTGGTTTGGTCAAAGGTGCAAGTAAAGGAGAAGGTTTAGGAAATCAATTCTTATCCCATATTAGACAAGTAGATGCAATTGTCCATGTAGTCCGATGTTTTGAGAATGATGATATTATTCACGTTTCTGGTGAAATTGGTCCCGAACAAGATATCGAGACAATTAACTTAGAATTAATTTTAGCTGACTTAGGACAAGTTGAGCGCCGGATAGAAAGGACTCGCAAACAAGCACGTGCAAATAAAGATGCACAGTATGAAATAACTGTCTTAGAAAAAGTTGCAGCAGCTTTAAATGAAGGTAAATCGGTACGTCAAATAGAGTTATCTGAGGAAGAAGAACCGATTATTAAACAGTTGGAAATGTTAACAGCAAAACCAATTGTCTACGCTGCAAATGTTTCCGAGGATGATTTAGCAACGGGTAATAAGTTTGTAGAAAAAGTCCGAGAAGTTGCATCTGGAGAAAATGCTCAGGTTGTGGTGGTTTCAGCCCAAGTAGAATCAGAATTAATTGAAATACCAGAAGAAGATAGAAAAGACTTCTTAGAAGCTCTGGGAGTTACTGAAGGTGGTTTACAGTCATTAATTCGCGCTACTTACGACCTTTTAGGTCTGCGTACTTATTTCACCTCTGGAGAAAAAGAAACCCGTGCTTGGACAATCACAGCAGGTATGTCTGCACCACAAGCTGCTGGTGTGATTCATACTGATTTTGAAAGGGGATTTATTCGTGCAGAAACTGTTGGTTATGATGATTTAGTCACATCTACTTCTATGAGTAAAGCAAAAGAAAAAGGTTTAGTACGAAGTGAAGGAAAAGAATACATCGTCAAGGAAGGAGATGTAATGTTATTCAGATTTAATGTTTAAATGAGAAAAATGTAGGGGATGCAAGGATATTACCCCCGAGACATCTCCACAAAGTTAAATATGTGCCTTCCCATAAAAATGCTAGAGATGTTCTTATGAAGCGTCTCTACATTTTTTTGGGGAATATGTCTAATAGGGCAAAAAACTAGTAAATTTGCTCTATTAGGTAGGTGGAAAAATTTAAAACTACGTCATTGCGAGTGGAACGGAGTAAAACGAAGCGATCGCAATAATTTTGACCATTTTACATTTAGTTACGTAGTTATATTTATTTATGCCTACATACTTTACAGAAGATATCTATTAACTTTAAGCCTTAAGTTAGCAACTTAAAACCCCTATCTTTACTGGTCATTTTCTGAAATTAATCACAAACTGAAGATATCAAATTAATCATTAAGTGTTTCTGTAAGAAATACTAGTCTCCGGAGATATTTCTTATTAAGTCCCGTTAATTAACTTCTAGCTCCGCAATTACTAAATATCCGAAACTACTAATAATCGGTTTGTTTCCATATGTAGTCATCAATAGTCAACAGCTAGTAAATAAAAGCTTTCAACCAAACTAGAACCAGGGGAAATCTAATTATGACTAACAAAATTATCAACCCAAATGAGCGATCGCAAGTAACCCAAGAACTCTCAGAAAATATCATTCTCACCACTGTCGATGATTTATACAGCTGGGCAAAAATGTCAAGTTTGTATCCTTTAATGTTTGGTACAGCTTGCTGTTTTATGGAATTTATGGCAGCTTATGCATCCCGCTTTGATATGGAACGGTTTGGAATGATACCCCGTGCTTCACCCCGACAAGCAGATTTGTTAATAACTGCTGGTACCATTACTATGAAATATGCACCTAATTTAGTACGACTCTACGAACAAATGCCGGAACCTAAGTATGTAATTGCTTTAGGTGCTTGTACCATCACCGGAGGTATGTTTAGTGTAGATTCTCCTAGTGCAGTACGAGGAGTAGATAAACTAATTCCTGTAGATGTTTATATTCCAGGATGTCCCCCCAGACCGGAAGCTGTAATTGATGGAGTTATCAAACTACGAAAAAAAATTGCTGACCAAAGCTTGCAAGAGTTAGTCCAACTCAAACAAACTCATCGTTATTACACTACTACCCATAAAATGAAAGTAGTATCACCAATTCATGATGGTAAATATTTAGATACCGAAAAGCGTCAAACTCTACCTAAAGAACTGGCTGGAACAAATGGAATACCATTCCCTATTCAGAATTCAATTCAAACTGAAGCTTGATATTCCTAATCTGAAAATGTCAAAGATATTTATCTGCTTACTTTAGCTCCAAAAGTTGCGTAATAATCAACAAAGCTTCTGACAACTTACTTATTAGAATATGAAGTATTGTGAAATGCATTAACCTCCCTAAGCTATTAGCCAATAGCCGAAAGCTAAACCAACTATTATAAAAATATTAATGCATATTAAGCCTAATAAACTAAGTTGTAAGACTTTAATTTTAAGCAGCTATGAAAATCCATCGATTTGAGAATCCTCATCCTTTTTATGACACTGTATCCAAATACTTGCTCAAAGATGAAGGAGAAAATATATTACCAATAGGTATATGTGAAACTCTCTCAAATAATCCAAAATATTATGATTCTCAGCCTTATATGGTATCAGTAAGAGTTGATGATGAAATTATAGCCGTTGCCATCAGAACCCCTCCACACAACTTAGTGTTATCCAAGGTAAAGAACTTAGAAGCAATAGAATTGATTGCTCAAGATTTATATTCTCAGCAAATATATTCTCAGCAACTATATTCACAAAAACAATATTCCCAAAAGCAGAACTTACCAGGAGTTAGCGGTTTAATTACCGAATCTTTTACCTTTGCTAAATTATGGAACTATCTCACAGGGAGTAATTACTGTACAAGAATACATTTAAGAATTCACAGGTTGCAAACAGTCAAGGAAATCAAGACAACTCATGGATATATACGTCCAGCCACAGAGAAAGATAAATCTTTACTTTGTCAATGGTATGAAGAATTTAGTATTGAAGCAATGGGTGCAATCAAAGGAAATATTGAAACCATAGTAGAATCTCAACTCAAGCAGAATAATATTTACTTATGGCAGGATGAAGTACCTGTAACAATGGTTTGCTGTGCCGGTAAAACGATTAATAGCAAACGCTTAGGACCAGTATATACACCTCCAAAGTATCGTCGTAAAGGATACGCGACTTCTTGTGTAGCCCAAGTAAGTCAGAAATTTCTAAATGAAGGTTGTCAATCCTGCTTTCTATTCACAGATATAGCTAATCCCACCTCTAATAATATTTATCACAAGATTGGTTATCAAGCTGTTGCAAATTGGGATGAATACGAATTTAAAGAGTAGTACCATACTAATACCAATTTCTCTCAATCAAAAATGCTGAATTTAGATTTTGAAGGAGAATAAAATATTGAATAAACTTAATAAAATAAAAAAAGCACTTTATTATCAGCGAGTCGGTAAAATTGGCGATTTTGCCCTTTTAAAAGCAGATTTTTTGGGAGCAAGACTTTCCCCAGAGATAGTAGATAAATTAGAAAATGTTGTTGGATATTATCCCAAAATTGATTTAGATGAATTAATAACATATCCTCCTAACTCTTTTGGTAGAGAATATGCCGAACACATGAAGTCTAATAATCTACAAACACTGGATATCAGCCCAGAATTAGATGATATTGCTCAAGGTAATGTTTTCGCATTGCGCTACCTCGTCACTCATGATATTTTTCATGTTTTGTTAGGATTTGATACTAGTTATGCTGGTGAAATAGGTGTTTTAGCATTTGCTGTTGCACAGAATTATAGTAAATCCCAAAATCTTTCTATTTGGCTAGCAAAGTTTATTTATCCTATCCTTGCACCTAAAGAAATACCAATTATTTTAAGTAACTTAAAAAAAGGAAAAGAGATAGGAAAAAATGCAAAATTTCTATTAGGGTACCGCTTTGAAGAACATTGGCATGAGCCAATAAATGAAGTTAGAAAAAATCTAGAATTACTACAATGACATTAGAACGAATATATATCAGATTAATTAATAGCATAAACTAATCTGAATTATTTTTTAGTTTATAGAACTTATATCATGTCCGCTTGATTAGTTACGATAAAAATATATCTGTCATAGTGAGCAAAACATACTACAGGGAAGTATCTCGGAGATTATTCCTTCGTTCAGAATGACAATTATTTTACCGGACATGATATTACGCAAACCCAAATTTTATAAGGTAGGTTATTATCTGTAATTTTCTATAATTTCCCCCAATTCTTTTTTTAGTAACTTGGGTAAATCCTGTTTTGTTTAAATTAGAGAAAAAAGAGAAAAATCATGGTTACAATAATACAAAAATCTTCTTCAAATCAAAATTACGAATCATTACCCAAACCCCAAGAAGCAACATGGTATCAAACTTTGTGGGGTATCCTCAAACCTCTGGGCTATTTTGATACTATACAAAAGCGTCATGGGGATATGTTTATAACTCCCCCCTTCGCGGGTTTACCGGAGCAATTAATTATCAGTAATCCTGAAGCTATTCAGCAAATATTTACGGCTAATTCTAATTTATTTGAATCGGGTTCTGCTTCTAAAGTAATTCAACCTTTAGTCGGGGATACCTCAGTAATTTTACTTGATGGCAAACGACATTTACAACAACGTAAGCTACTAATGCCACCTTTTCATGGGGAAAGAATGCAAAATTATGGAGAGCAAATATACAATATAGCTGAACAAGTAATGAGTAAAGTAAATACTGGAGAAAAATTTACTGCTCGTCCGTTGATGCAAGAGATTTCATTAACTGTTATTTTACATACCATTTTTGGTCTCAGCGAAGGAGAAAAATATCAACAAATTAAAGAAATTCTCACCGAAATGTTGGATGTATTTAATGCACCTTTAAGTTCAATTTTCCTATTTTTTAAAGGACTACAAAAAGATTTAGGTGCCTGGAGTCCTTGGGGAAAATTTCTGCGTCGAAGACAAAAGCTAGATGAATTATTATTTGAAATAATTCAGGAAAGACGTACTCAAGGTGAAACAACAGATAAAGATATTCTTAGTCTGTTACTTTGTGCCCGTGATGAAGAGGGACAACCAATGACTAACAGCGAACTGAGAGATGAGTTAATGACTATGTTGTTTGCAGGACATGAAACTACAGCAACAGCATTAGCTTGGGCTTTATACTGGATTCATGCTATACCGGAAGTTCGAGATAAACTTGTAGCTGAGTTAGAGTCTGTTGACCTTAAGAACCGTATTGACACAGACCCAATGGAGATTATTAAACTACCTTATTTGAACGCTGTTTGCTCAGAAACTCTAAGAATATATCCTGTTGCATTTTTCACTTTAGCACGAATTTTGCAAGCTCCAATGCAGTTAATAGGTTATGATTTACCAAAGGGAATGGTTCTTTCTCCATGTATTTATCTGACTCATCATAACCCTGAAATTTATCCAGAACCAAAAAAGTTTAAGCCAGAAAGATTTTTAGAAAGACAGTTTACCCCTTATGAATATTTACCTTTCGGTGGTGGAAATCGTCGCTGTTTAGGTATGGCTTTTGCTCAATTTGAGATGAAGCTAGTTTTAGCAACTTTACTATCGCGTTACTCATTTAATTTAGTAGATAAAAATCCTTTATTACCTGTACGGAGAGGGATTACATTTGCTCCTAAAGGCGGAGTAAAATTGAGAATGGAAAAAGTTAAGTGAGTTTGATTTATTTACAAGTTATACCAATTTTATTGGAGTCATTGTATATGATGCTCTTAATCTTTCAAAGTAAAATATTAGAAAAATCAAGTTCACTTTTGTTAATTAATAATGTGTAATATGATGTGCAAATAATATGCAATTTCATATCCAAATGGTATTACTTACAGTTATTCTAATATAGAAATTATCATAAATTACTTAAGCCTTCTTTTTTAAGGAGGTTTAAGTAATTTATATTTATTAACTAATAAGTTTCCCGTTTCTATTTTTAGTTTATTTTGTGTAAATT
>JBCCDM010000008.1:0-30630 GCA_039030795.1 Cyanobacteria bacterium P01_A01_bin.84 | reverse complement strand
TTCAATTCAGCGCCTGAATGGTAGGACTTTCACCTACATGGCAATCAAGTTATCAAGATTCATATCTTGTTAACCGTCCCTGAGTATTTCTACTCATTTAGGCTAAACGAATCGCACTCATATTCTCATTATGCAACGCCAAAGAAAAGGCACAAAATCAATACCCTAACGAAAACCGTAAAAAAGATATCCCTGATGTTTTCAAATTATTCTTTGTGCTTTGTAGCTCCATCTACTGGTAGTGACCATTTCCTATAAACTATTCACTATTCACAACTCATAGGAAATGTTTCATTAACAGGACTTACGCACGGACTACGTATTCAGGTCGTAACGACCGTAGGAGAGTAATCGCAAAGCCTGATTTTTCGTTACGAGTGCGTAAGTCCTAATTAATTTTGAATTTTGAATTTTAAATTCCTCCGAAGGAGGCTGACGTTAGGTATCTTCTTATTGGCTAATGGTTTTTTACTTTTCATTTACATTCAAATAGTCATTTGAATGTTTTAATGTTAGAATCAATTTTGTCTAAAGATTTTTAGCAAGGAGAAATTAAAACTATGTCTGCAACTGTAAACCAGGTAAAGTGTGCGTGTGGTAGTTGTCAGTGTGTTTTTTCAATTGATGAAGCTTTTATGAAAGATGGTAAGGCTTATTGCTGTGAAGCTTGTACTAGCAACCATCAAAGTGGCGAAGTTTGTCCTCAATGTCAGTCTGTTTGTGGTTGCGCAAGCTAATTACTGACAAATTTAGAAATAAGTAAGAAAGTTTTCTCAAATAACAAACAAGCACATTTAAAGTACCCCATACTCTCAACTATTACGAATTCCTGTGTGGGGTATTTTATCCTTCTTCTGTCAGTCTCTGAAAAGTCTTGCAATTTCTAAATTCCATAATTCCTCTCTGGAAAGCGATGGCTATGCCTGCACATATTTAATTCTTGGAGATGTCTATTATGAATTTTAAGTAGATATATAGTTACTTCAACTCATCTATAACATTAATATTTAAAAATAGAGACGAAGTATTGACAACGTCTCTAGATAATTTTGATATTTATTTTTAGACTTACTTGAATTCAAATTTTATCCAAGTTTATGGAACCATTGAGCAACCTCAACAGCTAATTTCTGTCCCAATTTTAAGAGTTGACGATATTTATTGACCTCTTCCTGATTAGAAATATCTTCTAAATTGGGTACTATCTGAGAATATAAACAACTCCAGTATATTTCTTGTGCTTTATCAAAAGAAATACCAATATTTAGTAGATGAGCTGTATCAACTAACTTCTCTAGAGTTTGAATTTTCTCTTCAAAGTTGCCATTACTATCATGTAATAATTGCCAGAGCGATCGCATAATTAATTGCTCTAATATTTGCTTACCTTCGGGTATTTTTAACTGAATGTGCAAATGTTTGGCTTCGCTAGCGATCGCTTCTAATTCTATGAGATGATTTTGAGTTAATTGGGGTTCGGAAATATCTTGTTCTAAGGAGCGTAAACTGAGCATACATCGATATCCCAAAGCAACTTCTGCTGCTACTTGTAATTCTAGTGGGGCTTTTTGTCCGTCTCGATGTAATGCAACTAAAATACTGTAGTTATCTCTGTAAACCTGAGTATAAAGTTGGTCTAATCTAGTCAGGGTTTCTTCTGAGAGTAAGCGGGCGATTCTATGACGTTCTTCTGCACATAAGTTTTCTAAACTGTAGGCTTCTTCTCCTAATAATTGGGTCATCAGTAAAATAGTTTTACTTGCACTAGCTTGCTTGAGTGTGGTAAATAATTTATCTTTCAACTGAGAATAACTGAGTCTACCTTCAAAAGGTTGAATACAGCAATGGAAGTCCCATCCTCCCAAATGAATAACTGCAAATACTAGGTGTTCTGATTCTAAAGTAATTTCTGATGTTAATTGCAGTTGTCCTACAGCTAGGGTCAAAGAACCCATGCGTTGCAATTGAAAATCTAACTCATTGGTTGTATAGCAATATATCCGTTTTTGTTGTGAGGAAGAATTTGCAAATACATCAACGCTTAATGCTGTATTGCTAGATGTCTCTCTATAATTTTGGAACAGAGAACTAATCGCATAATGTGCTGCAACTTGTCTAGGACTGATTTTTGCGGGTAATACCAACTGGTGATAAATATCAGATCCATTCTTGAAACTACTGATATTAGTTGGTGCTTTTTCTAAGTATTCTAAAAAGTCTGCTTCTAATTGTGCCCCAGATACATCACCAGCTAATTCTAAAGCACGGGCAGCATAACGGAGAATTTGTGTCCCTTCTGGACGAGATATTTCTTCAAAAAACCATCCACAACTGGTAAACATTAATAAAGCATGACGCTGCATTTCTAACAAACGCAAAGCATCAACTTTTTCTAATTCGCTCAGTTGGTGATTTTGATGATTTGATAAGAATTTTTCTACATTCTCAGGAGCTCTATCCCGAATAATCTCAATATATTCATCTCTAGCTTTCCAAGGTTCCCTAAAAAACTTGGCACCATATTGGTCATATACTTCAACTAAGCGATCGCGCAACCAGTTTAAAGCATCCCGTAAAGGTTTACGCCATAGCAAATGCCAACCAGGGGCACCACCACAACCACAATCATCTTGCCATCTATCAACACCGTGAGCGCAACTCCATGCAGTAACGGACTTTAACTCTACTTCCCAAGTAGGTTGATTCAAACTCAAATAATGAGCAAAATTAGTTACAGTCCATCCCTTTTGAGGAAACTCTTGAGTGAAAGCATAAGCTAGAGTTTTTTCAGTTCCCTGCTTGTGGTGTCCAAAAGTTTCCCCATCGGTAGCAACAGAGATTAACTGAGATGGACGATGATCCCCACGTACTGCTGCACCAATACGTCCTGCAAAATGATGGGAATTGTAAACCACATCACTAAATCCCATATCTCTGGAAATCGGACCATCATAGAAGAAAACATCTATATATCTACCAGAATTCTTCCCCTCTTTCAAATAGCAACGATAAGGACGAGTTGCATCTATCTGAGAACCACCGACTTCATGCCATTCTGGGTCGGGATCGCTCTGACTTGAAACCATCCGACAGCGTTTTGCTTGGGAAGGAGCTAAAATAATAAACTTAATCCCTTCATCAATCAAAGCCTCGACAGTTGCATAGTCTACAGCCGTTTCCGCTAACCACATTCCTTCGGGATCGCGTTTAAATCGAGAACGGAAATCTGCCTTACCCCAGCGAATTTGGGTGTATTTATCTCGTTGGTTAGCTAGAGGCATAATTATATGGTTGTATACTTGCGCGATCGCATTACCATGTCCATTTAAACGCTCCCCAGATTTGCGATCGGCTTCCAAAATACGTTGATAAACCTCCACATCATGACGTTCTAACCAAGACATCAGAGTCGGACCAATATTAAAGCTGAAATACTCATAATTATTAACGATCCCCACCACCTTACCCCGATCGTCACATATCCTTGCAAAAGCATTCGGACGATAGCACTCGTGATGGATGCGTTCATTCCAATCATGGAAGGGTTCAGCTCCCGGTTGAGACTCTATAGTATCTATATAAGGGTTTTCCCTTGGTGGTTGATAAAAATGTCCGTGTACAGTCACATAAACGCCTGTAGCCGTTTTTAAAGCATCAGGGGGTGTACTGCTAGAACTATGGGAAGGCGAGTTTAATTTAGCGCCAACATTCGCTGGTAAATCTGCCGCAGAAGTCATGTAGAGATATTCCAAAAACTAAAAAAATTTAAATTCTAGTGAAGATAGAGCCATAACACCTTACTAAACTAGCATTACAACAAAATTAAGTGTATATAGCAACTATCAACAGTAACTAAAATGAGGCATTGCTGAATCAAAGTAGAAATTTGATTTGTTGGAGAACCGAAACCCTTGTAGAGAGCTAGCAGTGCTAGGTCTCTAAATCTAAATTCATACCCGGATTCAGCAACACATAAAATAAAAGATTGTAATCCTTATATCAGCAGTTATCCTTATATCAGGAATAATTTAATACTCCCTTATTCCTGTTTCCCCACAATCATGAAAGCATTTGCCTTCTCAATTATTTTTCCCCAGGGATGTAGTTTATCAGTAAAAAACTGATTTATTAACTTAATCATTTTCTAACATTTCTAAACTCCTTTATGTGGACTAAGATCATAACTTGACTTTTGTTTATATTTTGATACAAAAAGTTTAAATTTATTTTAAATAACAAATTCAAAAACAAAAATAATGTTATTGGGCAGTAAACTAAACGGGAAACATAGCTTTATGGTAACGGGGTCAAGAGGTGACATTGACCAATTAAGAATCTTCCGCCTTAGGATGTTTGTTTTTCAGAGGTTCAGTAAGAATCGTCAAGGTAATAAACTTTTTCCCTTTCCAATTGAATTCAATTCCTGAGCTACTCTCCCCAACATAGGTATTAATTCTATTTAGGAACAGTAACGCCTAAAAGAGAAACAGTAAAAATTCGGAACCATAACATTAAAGTAGAAAGGAAAGTAGAAAAGGTATTCTAGAGTTTGGTCATCTTCTTCTAAGATTCACGCTTTGAGGAATGACTTTCTCTGATGATTGATAGTCCTAGTTAAATTGATAAATGTCAACTAAAAACATTGTATTTCTGGTTCTTTTATTGTTCGTTCCAATTTCTGCTGCTGCTCATTATCTAAAATGGGGAGATTTGATTGTTTTTATCACCGCAGGATTAGCTATACTACCTCTAGCAGCTTGGATGGGTGTAGCAACAGAAGAAATAGCTGTAGTTGTAGGACCGTCTTTAGGTGGTTTACTCAATGCAACTTTTGGAAATGCCACGGAGTTAATTATTGCCCTTATAGCACTCAAAGCTGGGTTGGTAGACGTTGTAAAAGCTAGTATTACCGGCTCAATCATCGGTAACTTATTGTTGGTGATGGGTTTATCAATGCTTTTAGGTGGTTTACGCTTCAAAGAGCAAAATTTTCAGCCAGATGTGGCTCGATTGAACGCTGCATCAATGAATTTAGCAGTAATTGCTATTTTGCTACCTACAGCGATGGATTTTACCTCCACCGGTATTAGCGAAACAAATATACAGAATTTGTCTTTAGCTGTTGCAGTTGTGTTAATTCTGGTTTATGGACTGACACTACTATTTTCCATGAAAACTCACTCCTATCTGTACGAAGTCGGTGTTGCAGATACAGAGGTGTTAGAAACCAAGGAACATCAACCCAATACTGTTTTATGGATAACAGTACTGTTAATATGTACTATAGTGGTGGCATTAGAATCAGAAATACTAGTTAGTTCTTTAGAAGTTGCCACATCAAAACTAGGTTTGACGGCATTATTTACAGGGGTAATTATAGTTCCGATCATTGGTAACGCAGCAGAACACACCACAGCTGTGACTGTAGCACTAAAAAATAAAATGGATCTTTCGTTATCTGTAGCGGTTGGTTCTAGTATGCAGATCGCTTTATTTGTTGCTCCTGTTTTAGTTATTACAGGGTGGGCTTTTGGTCAGCCAATGGATTTAGATTTTAATCCTTTTGAATTAGTCGCAGTGGCGGTATCTGTACTTATTGCTAATAGTATTAGTTCTGATGGTAAATCAAATTGGTTAGAAGGAACATTACTTCTAGCTGCTTATATAATTCTAGGTTTTGCCTTCTTCTTTCACCCAATGATCGAAGGAATAGGGTGAAAATTATTCTAACCTACTTGAAACAGAAACTATCATTCATCAAATAAATCTAAAATTATGATATGAACGCAAAAAGTGCCTGGACGTGTTGCCGTGTTTCCACTCCAGGCACTCTTTGGTTTAAACTTGCTCCTCACACACAAATATAGATTAGCATCGGTTTTGCGAAACAACAAGTGTGGTAGGTGACAGTTTGAAAATTGAACTAAAAAATGAACTAACAATTGAATAGGAATTAAGAGTATATTTATCTTAACTTTATTAATTCGTTTTATATAGCCAATAGCTTGCAAATATTAGCAATCTTCTCCATTTTCCTTAATAATCATACAAACTCCTAGGGCTTCCCAGGGTAATTGCGATCGCACTTAGGCAGACACCTATTTACCATCCCCTGAAAAATAGAAATACGTTGATATTTACCAAAATCAAGTAACCACACAATAAGGGTTTGACCCGATCCCGAATAATATCAAGTCCGCTTAATTAGCTACGATATAACGCTATTGAAATTCGGGTAGTGCTACTTATTATTACCCCTTACTCATTACTTATTATATCGCTGTGACACCTAGATTCAATTTCTAGACTTATTCAGCAAGCCCTACTTATATTTAATTCATATTCGTTAAAATTTAGGGTAGACAATAAATAATGCCTACCCTCACCAAATTCTATTCAATTGAAATTAACAAAGCTTGGGTGCAAATCGCTTACTATATCATATGAGTATAGCAAAAAGCGTCTGGACGTGTTGCCGTGTTTCCACTCCAGACGCTTTAAGCATTTAACTCGCTCCTCACACACTCCTATAATATATCAGAAGGTTTTGAAACGTGCAAGGGATTTGAGTGACAATTTGTAAAGTGGTTGTTTTTGGTAATTGGTAATGGGTTAAAAAACCTATAAGTTGGGAGAAAGCTATATTTTTTGAATTTTCCCCTTATTCCCTTAATTTTAATGCAAGAAGTGTCTAATCCCTGTAAACACCATTGCTAAACCTAGTTCGTTTGCGGCTTTGATTGAGTCTTCATCACGCAAGCTTCCTCCTGGTTGAACTATGGCAATAATTCCACGTTTGGCTGCTGTTCTTACTGAATCATCGAAGGGGAAGAAGCCATCGCTAGCAAGAAATGAGCCTTGGGCTTTCTTTGCGGCTTGCTCTAAGGCGATTTTGGCAGCCCCTACCCGGTTCATTTGTCCTGCACCAATACCTAAAGTAGTGCGATCGCAACTAACAACGATGGCGTTAGATTTGACGTGTTTGCAGACTTTCCAGGCAAATACTAGTTCTGCTAATTCCTTATCTGTAGGTTTTTTGTCGGTGACCATTTTCCATTTGCTAGTATCAACTGGTTTATCGTCTGCTGCTTGTACTAATAAACCACCCGCGATCGCTTTTAGGGTTGACTTACATCCTGAGTTTAAGTCCGCTAAGGTTAGTATGCGTAATTTTGATTTTTTTGCCAGAATTTCTTTAGCTTCTGGTTCGCAATTAGGTGCAACGACGCATTCTAAAAATGTTTTAGTAAGTTCTTCGGCAGTGTCTTTATCTATAGGTCGGTTGAGAGCTACAATTCCCCCGAATGCGGACATTGAGTCGGCATTAAATGCTTGTGTATATGCTTGCTGCAATGTAGATGAAATGGCTACTCCACAAGGATTAGTATGCTTAAGGACTGCTGCTGCTGGTTCAGATTCGGGAAATTCAGCGATGATGCGTCGTGCCGCTTCTAAGTCTACTAGGTTATTGTAACTGAGTTCTTTTCCCTGTAACTTCTGAGCAGCTGCCCATCCGGTAGATTTTGTACCAGTTTGATACCATGTTGCACTTTGATGAGGATTTTCTCCATAACGTAAGGTTTGCAGTTGAGTACCAGAAATTTCAAGTTTTTCTGAGTTACTTTCCTCATCTGTTGATTGCTCAATTAAATAATTCGATATCGCTTTATCATACTCGCAAGTATGGATAAAACCTTGAAGAGCGCATTTCTGACGAAAATTGAAGGATGCTTCGCCGCTATTTTTTCTGATTTCTTGCAGATAATGATCGTATTGCTGGGGATTACATAAAACCGTTAAATGAGCGAAATTTTTTGATGCAGCCCTTAACATTGCAGGACCACCAATATCAATTTGCTCAATAGCTTCTGCAAGACTAACATCAGTTTTCGCAATAGTTTCCTCAAAGGGGTAAAGATTAACTACTACTAAATCAATTGGACGAATTTGGTTATCTGCTAAATCTGTAATATCTTGAGATACATCTCGACGTGCCAAAATACCGCCATGGATGCGAGGATGTAAGGTTTTAACTCGTCCGCCTAAAATTTCTGGGGAAGCTGTATAATCAGAAACTTTTGTCACAGGGATGCCAGCTTCTTTCAGAACTTTAGCCGTGCCTCCACTGCTGATAATATCGAAGTTAAATTCTGTTACTAAAGTTTGTGCTAAGTCAACTAAACCTGTTTTATTAGATACACTCAGCAGTGCTAGACGGGTCATAATTTTCTTATTTCCTTGGGTGCGGTAAAATTCCAGGCAGAAAATTATTTTACCAAATTGAGGGTAAAGCTCCGCCTATTCTTGGGTCGAAGGTTGTTTAACACTACACTTGGAGGGAGGTTGTTTGATAGCAAATTTTCTTTGACGGAATTTAGAAGTTAGACAAGTTTGTGTAGGGATTTGAACGCAGCTATCAACATAAATAACCGTGGGGCACACGGTTTTAAAGCTGAGTTAAAGTTAATGTCATCATAGAGGAGTCGCTGAGAAGCCCACATTCCCCTACGGATGAGTGTGTGAAGTATGTCACAATTCTTCCTTTGGAGGCTGACGAATAGTCAACAACTCAGGGCTAAAGCCACTGAGATTCCGGCACTAGACGCCAATGAAAAAGTAATTATAAAAAAATTTAGCAGTTACCACTTTTTATGAAAGAAGTTATCAGCGTCCCCCCTCAATCAGAAGAAACACCAAAAGGTATCATTGTCATGATGCATGGTTGGGGTGCAAATTCAGAAGATTTAGCATCCCTACCGCCCTTTTTAAAGTTACCCGAATACCATTTTTTCTTTCCCAATGCCCCTTATCCCCATCCTTATAACCCCGTAGGTAGATCGTGGTATGAACTGAGAAACGAAAATATGTATCAGGGTTTGGCAGAAAGTCGGCAGATGATCGTGGACTGGTTACAATCTTTAGAAAAAGCAACTGGGGTACCTTTGTCGAAAACTATTTTGAGTGGCTTTTCCCAAGGAGGGGCTATGACTATAGATATAGGTTTAAGTTTACCGGTTGCAGGTTTTGTCTCCATGAGTGGATACTTACATCCAGGAGCTGTTTCCTCAAGGAAAAACACCTCTTCTCCAGCCCTAATTATGCACGGTAGGCAAGATGAAGTTGTGCCTTTGACTGCTGCAATGAAAGTAAAAGAAACTTTAGAATCTTTATTGGTTAGAGTGCAATATCATGAATTTGATATGGGTCATGAAATCCAAGCGCAGAATTTAGAATTGTTCCGGAATTTTGTTATTCAAGTAATTTCTGATTAGAAGTTACAAAGTTTTAACAAAAAACCGTAAAAATCCGGAAATTTTTCACGAAATTTTAGTCACTCAATGAGTAAGATATATTGGGTGGTAGCGTTGGTTGCGCTCAACCCGTGCTTGATATAAAGCTGTTAATGGGAGAGGGGCAAACATTATGAAGACTTTGAGCATTTCTCAAAAAGATATTGCAAAAATCACTGAGACTGAGGTAGAGAAATTAGCCGAACGTCTAGAACAAGATGATTATAGCAATGCTTTCGAGGGTTTAGATGACTGGCATTTATTGCGAGCGATCGCTTTTCAACGTCCAGAGTTAATTGAACCTTACATTCATCTTCTGGATTTAGAACCTTATGATGAGGCTTAAATCGGAACTTGCGGATTCTCAGTTTGATTATAAGTGATAGGGATTAGGGGGAATTGAAAAAAATTTCATAATTTAGAGTGGGAGTCTTATGAGTTGCAAGTTTACTTTCCCACTCTTTAATTTTTTTGTGGATATTTTTGTAGATATTTTAATATACAAAGTAAAGCCCTCACTCTGAGCAATTACTAAATATGACTAATTCAAAGCGGGTGCTAATTGGAGTGACTGGTGGTATTGCTGCTTATAAAGTGTGCGAAGTTGTTTCTACTCTGTTTAAGGCTGGATTAGAAGTAAAAACTATCCTCACTAATTCAGCCCAAAAGTTTGTTACAGCCTTAACTTTTGCTACCTTATCTCGTCATCAGGTTTATACAGACGAAAATTTTTGGCAAGGAAATAATTCCCGCCCTCTACATATAGAACTAGGAGAATGGGCTGATATCTTCTTGATTGCACCCCTTAGTGCAAATACATTAGCGAAACTAAGTAATGGTTTCGCAGATAATTTGCTGAGTAACACAGTACTCGCTTCCACCTGTCCCATATTGTTAGCTCCCGCGATGAATACTGATATGTGGGAACAGCAAACAGTACAAAGTAATTGGAAGAAATTACTGAATAACTCCAGGTATCACACTATGGGAACAGCATCAGGATTACTCGCGTGCGATCGCGTTGGTGCTGGTAGAATGAGCGAACCTCCGGAAATAGTTAGTTATGTCCAATCTTTACTACATACCAAAGGTAAAAAGGACTTAGTTGGAAAGCGTATATTAATTAGTGCAGGGGGAACCAGAGAGTTTTTAGACCCGGTACGCTTTATTGGCAACCCATCTACAGGGAAAATGGGTTTAGCGGTAGCAGTTGCAGCATATCATAGAGGTGCGGAAGTAACATTAGTACGAGCACCCGGGAGTTGGTATTTACCCACTGGTATTAATACAATATCTGTTGTCAGTGCCGAAGAAATGCGACAAGCAATGTTACAGCAACTGCCAGAAGCTGATGTAATTATCATGTCAGCAGCAGTCGCAGACGTGAAACCACAAGAATTTAGTCGTCATAAACTGCCCAAGAGTAAATTACCCGAAAGTTTACCCCTAACGCCAGTTACAGATATTATCACCGAACTTGGTGTCTATAAAAAATCCCATCAACAACTGATAGGTTTTGCTGCCCAAACCGGAGATGCGATCGCACCTGCAAAAGATAAATTACAGCGCAAAAATTTAGATGCAATTATTGCGAATCCGGTGGATCTACCTGACAGTGGTTTTGGAAGTGATACAAATCAGGCTGTGTTTTTAGATAACCAGGGAAGACAATTAGAAATTCCCATGTGTTCTAAATTAGAAATGGCACATCATATATTTGATTTTCTAACCGAGAATATTGCTTCGGAGTGAACAGGAAGAGCCAATATACAATTGTAAGGGTGATTGTAAAGGTGCAAACCTTACACCCCTACAATAATTAACTTCTTAATCTACGTATTCTATGACATCTTCAGTTTTAAATCTAACTTTAGGCATATCAATATACTTGTCATAACTAGCCCGATATCCAGCCGGACAAACTACTACCGCATGATATCCTTTTTCTGCAAGTCCTAAAACCTCATCATACTTATCAGGAACAAAACCTTCCATGGGAAGTGTATCAATACCTAACATCGCAGCACAAGTCATATAAAATCCTAAAGCAATATAAACTTGTCGAGTTGACCATGCGTCAATATCTAAAGGGTAAGGAGGTTGTTTCAAGAAACCTTTGATTACATCTGCTAGCTTTTGCAGATTTTCTACCGGAGTATTTCGGACTTCCGACATTCTTTGGATATAGCGATCTACATATTTAGCATCAATATCTTTTTTAATCGCAAAAACCACTAAGTGAGAAGCTTCCTCTACAGGTTTTTGTCCCCAAGAGTGTTCTACTAAATTATGACGAATTTTTTGATTACGAACTACAATAAATTTCCAAGGTTGTAATCCAAAAGACGAGGGAGTAAGTACTAAACTTTGCTCTAATACCTTCCAAATCTCCTCCGGAATTTTTTCAGTAGGATTGAATTCCTTAGTAGCATAGCGCCATTGAAGTTGCTTTAGAACCTCTTCTGGTGATAATACTGCTGCTGCGTTCATAGATAGATACCTTACCAAACTTTTCTCTGTTTTCTGTTTAAAGATATCGTAATTATGAAAAAAAGTATTAGATAAAGCCGTATATGTTTATGGTTAAGACATGAGATTTAGGTAAAAAGGGAAAAAATATCCTAAAATAACAGCTACTATAAATGCTCGATTGAAAGTGTATCTTATTCTAATGAGAAATTTCTGCTGTTTCTGGTTGAGTCGCTAAACGTCCATCTTCCATATAAACGATTCGGTCAGCAATATCTAGAATCCGGTTATCATGGGTAACTAACAAAATTGTACAACCTTGTTCTCTAGCCAATTTTTGCATTAAATCCACTACATCCCGTCCAGATTTTTTATCTAGTGCAGCAGTTGGTTCGTCTGCTAGAACAATCTTTGGTTGACTCACCAGGGCACGTGCGATCGCTACTCTTTGTTTTTGTCCTCCTGATAGGTCATCGGGATAATAATTAACTCGCTCTCCTAATCCAACTAATTCCAGCATTTCCATTGAGCGTTTATGCATTTCTTGAGTAGAAATATGGGAATGAATTTCTAAACCCATTTTTACGTTTTGTAATGCAGTTAAACTTTCATGTAAGTTATGTGCTTGGAAAATATAACCATGATTACGTCTAGCAATTGTTAGTTCTTTTGCAGAAGCTCCACATAATTCTTCTCCTAAAACCTTTGCACTACCTTCTTGAACTGAGCGCAAACCACCACAAATTGTTAAAAGGGTTGTTTTACCAGAGCCAGATGGACCAGTCATAATAATTATCTCACCTGCTTGTATTTCCAAATTGATATCAAATAAAACCTGTTTCCGGAGTTGATCTGTACCAAAGTAGTGATTGAGATTGTGGATGGAAATGGCTGGTTCGCTTGTAAAATTATCATTCATATTTATGTGTATGTATAAGTGATTTGAGTAAAAATTTGAATAAAAATTTAAGTAAAAACTTGAGTAGAGTTTAAAACATATCAGCAGGGTCAGCCGACTGTAACTTTTGAGTAGCGATCGCTCCTGAGATTCCACATACAATTATAGTTAAAATAAAAACGGTAATGGCTCGTGCAACAGTCATGTAGATAGGTAAATTTGTTGCAGCAGCAGCCAGATGATATAATCCTAATGGGATGAAAAAGCCGGGAATAAAGCCAACTACGGCTATAATAATTGCCTCTTCAAAAATAACCCCTAATAAATAATTGTTTCCATAACCCATCGCTTTGAATGTTGCGTATTCTTTCAGATGGGAATTTACATCTGTTGAAAGAATTTGATAAACAATAATCACACCGATAAAAAAGCCCATAGCAACCCCAAAGGTAAAAATTATAGCAATTGGACTTTCTTTGGTAAGTACATCTAGTTCAAATTGCACAAATCCTTCACTTGTAAAAACTTTAACATCATCCGGTAAATGTGCTTCCAATCGCTTCACAACTTCAACGGGGTCATGTCCTGGTTGGAGGTAAATTAAACCAACATTGACACTACTTGCTTGTTGGTTCGGAAACAAACGTAAAAAATTATCTATACTCGAAATCAACATACCATCGGCAGCAAAAGAGGCACCAAATTTAAATAGTCCATTCACAGTTATAGTTCGTTTACCTATTTCTGTAGAGACTTCCTTTCCTGCTTCTACTTGAGCATAAACTTGGTCGTATTGTCCTCTAGCAGCTTTATCAAATAAAAACCTATCTGGTAATTGAATTTTATCAAGTTGTGCGTTAGCTTCAGGTATATCTAAAGCCGGTATTTCGGGATTAAATCCAATTGCTTGTACCTGAACTTTTTTCCGTGTTTGGGGATTTCTCCAGGACACCATACCGATATACATCGGTTCTGCTGTTTTGACTCCCGGTACGTCTGATGCTTCTAATAACCTGTTTCGAGGAAATGTAGATAAATTCATCGTACTTTTTGCGAGCGTACTAACCAAAACTATATCTGCAAGCACTGCACCATTAAGACGAGTATTACTTTCAAACAGCGAAGCTTGGAACGCAAGCTGCATAAACATCAGAATGTCTGCAAAAGCGATTCCTGAAATTGCGACAATCAAGCGTCCTTTATGACGTGTAAGCTGTAACCAACCCAATGGAGTACGACGTTGAAATTTCTGAATAAATCCCAGCATAATTATTTAGTATTTAGTATTTAGTATTTGAATTTAATATTTGAATTTAGAATTTAGAATTTAGAATTAGAATTCAAGACTGTCTTATAACATCGAACCTTCGTCTAATTCTGGGTTAACAAAGTAAAACTTTCAAAGTTTTCATAACTCAAATACTGCTTTCACCTGCAAATTGGTAAACTTCGCAGCTTTCTGACTAGATTCATCATCTAACCGTACCCGAACTTCCACAACCCTAGCATCTATATTTTCACTAGGATCGGCATTAATCACATTTTGTCGCTGTATTTTCCAACCTACAAAATCTACTGTTCCCTTTAAGTCACTATTCAAAGAATTACTAGTTACACGAACATTTTGACCTACTTTTATCTTGCCAATATGAGCTTGATAAACTTCAGCCAATACCATCATGTTTTTGACTTTTCCTAACTCAATAATCCCATCATTAGAAACTGTTTCACCCGCATTAGTATTAATTTTCAAAACCACACCATCTTTTGGTGCTTTAACTAAAGTCTGCTCAAAATTAGCTTTTGCTTCTTTTTCTGCTGCTACTGCTTGTCTCAATTCAGCTTTTGCAGCTTCCACATCCACCGGACGGACTTCAGCAATTTTATCCAGTGTAGCCTTAGCTGAATTAACTTGCTGGGTACTTGCACTTTCAATTCGATTGAGAACCGCTTTTGCTTCTTGAATTTGTCTATTTCCGGTTCTTCTTGTCCGCTCAAAAGTCGCTTTAGCTTCATTCAACTGTTGAAGAACAGTATCTACTTTTAAACGTCTGCCATCAAAATCAGATTGGGAAATAGCACCTTCTTTATATAATTTTTCATAGCGATTAAATTCCGATTTTGCATTACTTAATTCTGCTTCCAATCTTCTGATAGCAGCTTTCTGTGTAGCTTTATCTCCTTCCCACTGTGCTTCTAATCTAAATATGGTTTCTCGCTGCGCTCTTTCTTCACCTAAAGATTGGGCTTGAATCCGGGAAATTTCGGCTTTTTGGGCGTTAATTTCTCCACTTTTCGCACCTGCTCGGACTTTGGCTAAATTTGCTTTTGATATCGAGACTGCTTCTCTTGCTTTTTCATATGCAGCTTGGAGCTTGTCGCTATTATCCAAAATTGCAATTACCTGTCCTGATTTGACCTCTTCCCCTTCCTTAACTAACAGCTTACTTACTTTATTTCCCTGTCCTCCTTGACCTGAACTAGATGCTGCAATCTGAATAACTTCCCCTTCTGGTTCTAGTCTACCTAATGCTGTTACTGTCTTAATTTTCGGAATAACTACTTGTTGTTCTTGTTGTTGTGTTTGTAATACTTGGTTTTTGATAATTTCAGATAATACTACTCCCCCCAAGGTTAGACTTGCAGCAAGACCAACTATCATAAGTCTTTGAGACTTTATTTTGGGTAAAGTTAATAGCGTGCCACCTGCCATAATTTTTCTCCTCAAGTAAACTGTTTAGTTTAATCAATCTACTACTAAACTAAACAGTTTAGTTAATAATGTCAAGATGATTTTGGTAAATTTGATTTAAGATCAGACCACACGGGACTTAGACAAAAACTAAGTACTCATGCAAAAATATTTGTATATTCTTGTTCGCGTAGCGTTCCGTAGGAAAGAGAAGTGTAGGTACGTCACCGTCTTTCCCTTATTCTGCTTAGATTTGAGGTAATTTATAACTTCAAAAATATCAAAGTCCTGTCAAGGATGAATAAACCAGGGTGATAAAAAGCGCCCTAAAATCCCAGCAATAATTGGTAATACTAAAGATACAGTTACTCGCAAGCTTGTTAATTGCCAGCCACAAAAACTAAGTTCTAAAGGAATTCTTAGAAGTGATATTGTGGTCATTGAAGTCATATAAGTTATTAGTACACTAGAACCTACACCTGCTTTATAAAATGTTGCTACTAGGGGTAGTCCAATTACACCTCCAGCAGGAGTTAAGATACCTGCTAAGTAGGCTAAAGCAATCCCATGCCAGCCTGATGCATCAGAGAGCCAGCGTTCTACAAGTGCTTTTGGTAATAGGACATCAGTAAAACCAGAGATTAACATTGCAACTACCAACACAGGTAAGAAGCGTATAAATTGTTGCCAAGATTTACTCAATCCGAAATTAAAGGTATCGAAACCTTGAGACAAAGCCAGAACCATTAATCCAATAACAGTTCCAATTAAGATAGCAAAAGTTGTTTTCATAGTTTATGGTTTACATGGTTTGAGTCTAGATTGTTGATACGAATAGGATTTTACCGATTTTTATTCATATGGTTTTTATGTCACTTTTTATTGTTCCTAGGAACCTCACCTGTAAAACCATAGAAAGGGGTATAGCCTCTGAAATGCTTTCCCAGCCTTCTGCCGAGAAAGAGAAAGAAAAAGCACATAATCAACACCTTAGTTTCAGTCCGTTAAGAAATATATGCACAATCAAATTGCCGATTCGTTCCGTATCATCAAAATCCATATCATAATGAACTGAACCAATAACGGTGAAAGAAAAAATCATGCCTAAAAATGTGAGAGCAAGTTCTTGTGGCTTTGCTATATTCTCTAAATTCCCTGCTTTAATCTGGGTTTGAAAATAATTAGCTAAGCGGTCGAGTATTCTATCTGAGCCTTTGCGTAATCTCTCTATATAGGCTTTCTCAGCTTGATGATTGGCGAGAATAATACGCATAATATCTCGATTCTCATAAAACGAAGGAAGAACCGCGATCGCAAAACTGCTCAAATCGGAAGTAATATCATCGCTTGTTTCCAGCAATAGGTTTTGAGCGATTGTCCGTGGAGACATTTCATCAATGAAAGTCCATACAAGGCTATCTTTATCACCAAAGTGGCGGTAGACAGTTGCAATTCCAACCCCAGCCTGATTGGCAATTTGTTCCATTGTGCTACTAGAAAGACCATGCTTACCAAAGACTATTCGCGCTGCTTGCAAAATGCGCGATCGCACATCTATTAGTTGCTCAAAGGCTATACCCCTTGACTGAGCTAGGCGTTTTAACAGCATTTCTTTATTACCTACACGCCGATAAATTGTTGCACGGGAAATGTTAGTTTTATTTACTAATTCCTCCATAGTGAAAGAGTCACCAACTTCGTGCAACAAGACTTCAGCAGCTTGAAAAATACGTTCGTTAATTGAATTTACTTTTTGAGATGACATGATAGATATGATAATCTATCGTCTCTTTATCCGCAAGTAGAAGTTTTTCGTCTCGTTGTTTAATTGAATGACCGACCTTACTGGGAGATGAGGTAAAATAGTCTGTAATACATGGAGGGATGGTAGAGAATTAAAAGAAATTAAATATCATCAGCCTGTAATTGATAGTGATGATCCATTCGTAATACATGGGTTTAATGAGTCTACTATTTCTATCTTCCTTTACCCTCTAACACCATTATTCTCTTTCTTTATTTAAATATTTCAATATGAAAGTCAAGAAAAGAACTGTTAAAAAAGCCAGTAAAAATATTAATCCAGAGACTTCTCAGTCAGTAGAAAAAGTCGAAGCAATTTTGCAAGGTGCGATGCAGGAGTTTTTGACACATGGTTTTGCTGCAACCACGATGGATAAGGTGACAGCAGCAGCAGGGGTCTCAAAAACTACTGTTTATAGCTATTTTCAAGATAAGGAAAAATTATTTATAGCCTTAATAGAGCGTTTAATTCTAAATTCTGGAGGTGCATTGAATCAAGAAAATCCAGAACTCTTCAAAGGAGAACCTGAGGAAGTATTAACTAATTTGGCAAATAATATGTTAGATAAGTTTAGGAAAAATTTTAGTGATAGACCAGAATTTTTAGGTTTGATCCGTTTAATGATTGCCGAATCGGGAAGATTTCCAATGCTAGCACAACATATGGTTCGCAACATAGATCAAAAATTTTTTCAGATTTTAGCTCAGTATTTGCGATCGCATCCAGAATTACAACTCTCCGATCCAGAAGCAACAACACGAGTATTCATGGGAACCTTATTCCACTTCACCATGATTGAGTATATGCTTCAGGCTGGGAAAATTATGCCAATGGAACGACAAAGGTTGGTTGATTGTGTGGTTAATTTGATTGTTAGAAATCAAAAAACTGGTGGGGATAAATATGCTGGAATTAGAGATAAATCCTCACGACGCAAGCGTTCTTGCTCAGGTAAATTTGAGCAGGATTATCAAGAACCGAAACACGTGCGATCGCTACGACTTACTGATACTGCTTGGAAAAACTTAGATGCGATCGCTCAAAGGAATAACTTAACTCGCAGTGAGTTGATTGAAAGTTTAGCACGGGGTGAAAAGTTCAATTGACCTTCAGAATTAAACATTAATTAAATTAATCAATATATTCAAAAATATAAATTTTACAAATCAGTGATTTATAGGCAATATAAAAAAAGAAACCTAAAGAAATTTTAAGCACTTGATTGGGAGTTACTTATGGTTGCCTTAATAAATACTAATCAAACTGTAAAATCTACTGGTAGATTAACTCTACAAACTGTGGAAATTGCGCCAGAAACTAATGGAATTCGTTGTCTTGATTGGGATCGCGATCGCTTTGATATTGAGTTTGGTTTACAGAACGGGACAACTTACAATTCTTTTATCATCCAAGGTGAGAAACTAGCTTTAGTTGATACTTCCCATCAAAAGTTCCGTGAGCTTTATCTGGATTTGTTTACAGGGTTAATCGATCCATCCCAACTTGATTATTTAATTATCAGTCATACCGAACCAGATCATAGTGGTTTAGTTAAAGATATTTTGGCTTTAGCACCCCAGGTGACGGTAGTAGGTGCAAAAGTTGCAATCCAGTTTTTAGAAAATATGGTGCATCAACCATTTAAACATCAGATTGTAAAAAATGGCGATCGCCTTGATTTGGGTAATGGACATGAATTAGAATTTGTTTCTGCTCCTAATTTACACTGGCCCGATACAATTTTTACTTACGATTACAAAACCAAAATTCTTTATACTTGCGACGCATTTGGGATGCACTATTGCGATGAGCCTACCTTTGATGAGAATTTGGAATTAATTGAGCCAGACTTTGAATATTACTACGATTGTTTGATGAAACCCAACGCTCGTTCGGTTTTAGGTGCAATCAAACGCATGGGGAAACTAGAACTAGAAACCATTGCAACAGGACATGGACCTCTACTAAAACATCACCTTACCGAATTAGTAGATCGCTATCAGCAATGGAGTCTTGCACAAACCAAAACTGAAACTTGGGTAGCCTTATTTTATTCTGAAGACTACGGTTATAGCGATCATCTCGCTAGAGCGATCGCTCATGGGATTACTAAAACAGGAGTAGCAGTAGAACTAATTGATTGGAACAATACTGAACCCCAAGAAGTAAGAGAATTAGTCTCCCAAGCAGCAGGTTTAGTCATCGGAATGCCATCCCAATCAGATAGAGAAGCTCATGCTATTTTGGGTACTATACTTGCAGCAGCCCATAAGAAGCAAGCGATCGCGCTCTTTGAAGCTGGTGGTGGTGAAGATGAACCTATTTATCCCCTACGCAATCAATTTCAGGAGATTGGGTTAACTGAAGCTTTTCCACCAATTTTAGTCAAAGAATCCCCAAATCAAATTATGAATCAAATCTGCGATGAAGCAGGTACAGATTTAGGACAGTGGTTAACCCGCGATCGCACCGTAAAACAAATCAAAGCCATTGATAACAGTTTACAAAAAGCCTTGGGTAGAATCAGCAACGGCTTATATATTATCACAGCGAAAAAAGGTGATATTCAGAGTGCAATGGTTGCTTCTTGGGTAATGCAAGCTAGTTTGAGTCCCTTGGGGATTGCGATCGCGGTTGCTACAGATAGAGCAATTGAATCTTTCTTAAACATCGGCGATCGCTTTGTTTTAAATATATTAGAAGAAGGAAATTATCAGGATTTAATTAGACATTTCCTCAAACGTTTTCCCCCTGGTGCAGACCGCTTTGAGGGAATCAAAACCGTACCCGCAACCAATGGTTCGCCGATTATTGCCCAATCTCTAGCTTATATTGAATGCGAAGTTAGCAGTCGAGTAGAATGCAGCGATCATTCAATTGTTTATAGTACCGTACAAACTGGTAGAGTAGCCAAATTAGATGTTTTAACAGCCGTCCATCATCGGAAAGTTGGTAATCATTATTAAGTAATGAGTAGTCAGTAGTGAGTCAGAAGTAGTAAGTAATGAGTAAAAGAAAAGAAATTAGAAGTAATACAAATTTAAGGGACTTCTAATTAATCAAATCATCAATTTTATGCAATTTACTGTATAAACCCTTGGGTATACTGCACTTGAGTATCAGGGGTGTGTAAGTTAAAAACAATTATTGGAAATAATGAAAAGGTGGAGGTTGCGCTAAATCGCTCTCAACCTAGAAAGCTGGAGCCACAGTTACGAAACCCACTTCCGTGGTCTGAATTAAGTGCATCTTTACAAAGAAATGGGGCTTTGTTAAAACCTGATAAATGATCGTCAATTACCAATTACCAATCATCAAATATAATGAATGACTCCTTAAATAAATCATCAATCCCTTTCTACAAATTGCTAAATAGTAGCGGAGTAATTAAAATTTTGGAATTTATCCAAGACTTTATTATTATCTCTCTTTGTATCGGCTTATTTGGCTTCATGACCCTTCAATTGCGAGAGATGTTTGTGTCTCTACTACCCCCTTTAAACTTTACGCGAGTCACTGCCGATATTCTATTTGTACTGATTTTAGTTGAATTATTTCGATTATTAATCATTTATTTACAAGAACGTCGAGTTTCTATAGGGGTTGCAGTTGAAGTTTCTATTGTTTCGGTTTTAAGAGAAATTATTGTTAAGGGAATTTTAGAAATCCCTTGGAGTCAGGTATTAGCCACTGGTTCTTTTTTATTAGTATTAGCGGTCTTATTAATAGTCAGAGTTTGGCTACCTCCTACTTTTGAAGGTGTAGACCCCGAACAAAAAATCTCTAAACGATATAAGCAGAAAGGCGAAAATGGAAAACCGGGCATTAGCAAAACTATTAATCATTAGTTTAGGACTTACGCATGAACAAAATAATTACAGGTATTACGACAAAAAGAAGCAATCCAAAACCATTAGAAAGTCGTAAAGAATGCGTAAGTCCTATAGTTCTCAAATAGCTGTTAGCTTTTACTTTTTAAGTAGTTAATAATTAACCATTCAACCATCAATAATTAGTCATAAAGATACAACAATCATGATAAAAACAGATTATAAACCAACACCAGCAAAAAGAAGAGACGTTCAAGTAGCAGAAATTGGTATTAACACTCAAGTATTGCGATCGCGTACTTGGGATAGGTTAAAGTTTGAAGTTGAATATTCTCGTCAAAAAGGCACGACTTCTAATTCTTATTTAATTCAGGCAGATAAAGTAGCCTTAATCGATCCCCCAGGACAATCTTTTACTCAGATTTACTTGGAAACTTTAGAACAACATCTCGATTGGCAAAAATTAGATTACATCATTTTACAGCACGTTAATCCCAATCGCTTGACAACCATAAAAGTTTTACTAGAGAAAGCACCCCAAGCAAAAATTATTTGTTCTAAACCAGCAGTTAATGCCCTTAAACCTGCTTTGATTTTCCCCGAACAGCTAGAGCAAATTCAAGTGGTAAGAGATAATGATACTTTAGATTTGGGGCAGGGACATCAACTCAAATTTATTAGCGTGACTACCCCTCGTTGGGTAGATGGATTGTGTACCTACGATCCTCAAAGTAAAATTCTCTATACCGATAAATTTTTCGGGGCACATCTGTGCGATGAACCCATCTTTGATGATAACTGGAAACAATTAGATCAAGACCGCCGCTTCTATTTTGACTGTCTCCACGCGACCCAAACTAAACAGTTAGAAACTGCTTTAGCTAAATTTACAACTTTTGATAGTAAAATCTATGCTCCTGCTCATGGTCCATTAGTAAAATATAGCCTTAGCCGCTTTAGCTATGATTACACTCAATGGTGTCAACAACAAAAAGCCCAAGAATTTACAGTAATTCTTCTCTACGCTTCTGCCTACGGTAACACCGCAACTCTAGCTAACGCGATCGCCCAGGGATTGGTACAATCTGGAGTAGGAGTAGAATCTATTAACTGTGAACTTGCTTCGACTGAAGAAATTACCAAAGCAATTCAAGTTTGTGATGGTTTTATCATTGGTTCACCGACATTAGGAGGTCATGCACCAACTCAAATTCAAACAGCATTAGGAATCGTTTTAGCTAATGCTGCCAAAACCAAGTTAGCAGGGGTATTTGGTTCTTATGGTTGGAGTGGTGAAGCAATCGATGTGTTAGAAAATAAGCTCAAAGATGCTCATTATAACTTTGGTTTTGAACCAATCCGCGTCCGTTTTAGTCCTACTGCTACTATTTTAGAAGAATGCGAACAAGCAGGAAGAGAATTTACTCAAAAACTAAAAAAAACTAAGAGACTGCGTACTCCTCGTCAAGCAGTAACAGAAACTCAGATCGACCGCACCGAGCAAGCAGTTGGTAGAATTGTTGGTTCTATCTGCGTTCTCACAACTTGTCATAATGATGGTAGTAATAACATTCATAGTGGTGTTCTTACTTCTTGGGTATCTCAAGCAACTTTTAATCCTCCTGGTGTGATGATTGCCCTATCTAAAGAACAAAATGCAGATTTACTTAGAAATCCAGGGGATAAGTTTGTGCTAAATATTCTCAATGAAGGTAGGAGTGTTAGAAAAAACTTTTCTTATCAAAGTAGTAATTCCTTTGAGAATGTAACTACC
Organism: Cyanobacteria bacterium P01_A01_bin.84; assembly: GCA_039030795.1. Taxonomy (GTDB): domain Bacteria; phylum Cyanobacteriota; class Cyanobacteriia; order Cyanobacteriales; family Nostocaceae; genus JBCCDM01. The sequence continues at coordinate 7,873 of JBCCDM010000008.1, read as the reverse complement.
AAAACCGCTACTAATGGCTGCTTAATTATTGAAGAGGCTTTAGCTTATCTAGAATGTACTGTCCAAAGTTGTTTAGAATTTGGTAATAATCTCAACGGGGTTACGCAAAGCGATAATTCCCTTGGAGTCACGCAAAGCGATAACTCCCTTAGAGTCACGCAAAGCGATCGCATTTTAATTTATGCAATAGTAGATCAAGGTGAAGTATCAGAAAACAATGGTATTACAGCGATTCAACATCGTAAATCTGGCGGTCATTATTAAACATTTTCATAATTGAAATTATTGCAAAGCAGACCAACAATATATCCTAGGGGCGCAAGTCTTGCGCCCCTATCATTGGTAAAATTATTTTATGCAGACCACCTTACTGTTCAATATTATTCAAATTAAACAGAAAAGGAATACCAGCTTGCTCTTTTCCTCCTGTTACTAACACTTTAGGCATTTGAGAACCACCTTCTCTCCAAGCTTGAATAGCTTCTTTTTGTAACACCAACTGACCACCTTGGGCTTTTAAAGTTTCAGCTAACAATCTTTGAGCCTCTGCTTTACCCTTAGCACGGTTGATTTCAGCCTGTGCATCTTGTTCTGCTTCTTGAGCTACATAAATAGCTCTTTTAGCTCTCTGCTCGGCAATTTGTTTCTCTTCTACAGCCTTAGCAAACTCTGGAGAAAAATCCAAATCAACTACACTAGTATCAAGAACAATAATTCCGTACTTTTCTAACCTCTCACTTAAAGCATCATCAAAATCTTTCTTGAGTTCATTTCTTTTAGTAATCGCTTCCTCTACTGTCCTTCTAGCAGCAGCAATCTTAAAAGATTCCTGAGTTTGAGGAGCAATAATTTTAGAGACAATATTTGCTAAAGTTCCTTGTTTCCGGCGAATCTCGACGACTAACAGGGGGTCGAGACGAAAGTTAATCGCAAAACGAGCAGATAAATCTTGAAGATCCTTAGTAGAACTTTGTGCTGGCACTTCAAATTTTTGCACAGTCAGGTCGTAGATATCTACATTAGAAATCACAGGTGGTTTAAAATGAATTCCCTCTAGCAAGACTCCATCTCTGGCTTTTCCCAAAATGCTGATTACCCCTGCCTGACCGGGGTTAAGGATGGTAAAACTATTAAGTCCAATTAAAAGGGTTAATACTACCAAGATGGCAGGTAATAATAGTTTATCAGTTAAAGAAAATTGTTTTTTCAAGTTTTACCTTTCAAGATGTTAATTAATCATAAGCACTCTTACAGTGTAGGTCTATTTATCAAAAATCTATCTCGTAAAACCAGATTAATAGAATTGAATAACCACCTTACACCCATAATTGTGAAACTTCTAATTCCCATTGGGGTAATAACCCTGGTAAAGTCAACTTATCTCCGTCATTCAAGGTAGCGAGCATTTCTGGCTTAGCGCGATCGCATACTGTTATACTGCGGTCATCCGGATTAATTAACAATGTAACTATTCCCATTTCTGTAAACCGACTAATTTTATCTTGTACGGATGCTAGAAGTTCAAAAGCTGATTTAATTTCTACGACTAGATTAGGTAAAGATTCGGGATAAATCCTTGGTACTTGCTTGAGATTATCTTTTGAGTAAAAGGCAATGTGAGGTGTGAGTATATCCCCATTAGGTTGTACAAATCCAGTATTTCCAGTAACTACATATCCTAGTTTGCGAGACTCTACCCAAGAGTGCAAAAGTCTGCAAAAGCGGGTACTAATTGCTCCAGAGGTAAAATCAACTGGTTCGTGCTGCAAGTAATTATGATTATTAGAGGTGCTGCTACTTTTAATAGATACTGGTTCTTTCAATATTGGTGTAATTTCTTCCAATACTTTTAGGTGAAGATTATTAATATCTACACCTAAAACTTGCAATACCCTAATTGCTACTCCATCTAAGACTCGTAGAGAACCTAATAATAAATGTTCTGTATCAATGTAATCATGACCAAGTTCCCTTGACTCTTCTAAGGAATAATCCAAAACCCACTTACCTCTGGGAGTGAAAGGAATTTCTTCTTGTATATTAGATGCTGTACCATACCCGATGATTTTTTTGACTTCCAAACGAGCATCATCCAAAGTCACTCCCAAAGATTGTAAAACTCTTGCTGCAACACCTGTATTTTCAGCAATTAATCCTAGTAAAATCTGCTCTGTGCCGATAAAATTATGCTTTAAGCGACGAGTTTCTTCCTTTGCAAGCATTATCGCTTGTACTGCTTGAGAATTAAACTTATCAAACATATTTTCATCAATAATATTTGATTCAAAAAAGAAAATATTCTCTATCTGACAACGAAATAATTTGGCAATTTTCATTGCAAGTGCAAGAGAAGGGTCATATTTACCCTTTTCTATAGAGTTTATAGTTTGACGACTGACATCCAAACGTTCTGCTAAAGTCGCTTGAGACCAATTGCGTCCAGTTCTCAAAATACGAAGACGGTTTTCCATTACTGTCAAAGTTTGGGTTAAAAATCTAGAGCTATAAATCTAGACTCATAATACTGGAAATGTAATAGTCTCAGAAGTTTATAAGGCAATACGGTTGCGGATAGTGATAATTGTAGGTTGGGTAACGCTGTCACTCTACCCAACTTTCATCAGCAGAAAAGTTGAGTTAGGTACCTCAACCCAACTTAGAGTAAAACATACTTGACATGAATTTCTCAAACAACACTAATCCACAGCTGAGTAACATCTATTTCCCATCCAGGTAACAGTTCTGGCAAACTTAACTTATCACCCTCGGTAAATGTATTAACTATATGCTTTTGGTCTGGTTCATGAATGTAAACAATTACCATCCGGTCATCTGGATTAATTAATATTGCTGTACTTATTCCCAACTCCAAAAACTTAAATATTTTGTTTTGTATAGGTATTAACCTGTCAAATGCTGACTTAATTTCTACTACTAAATTAGGCAGAGACTCAGGATAAATACGAGGAACTTCTTTAAGGCGATCGCAGGAGTAGTATGAAATATGTGGGGCAACGATATCACCATTAGATAAGTGAAATCCAGTGTTTGCACTCACCACATATCCCAAGTCATGAGAATCTACCCAATCAGATAAAAGGCTACAAAAGCGAGCGCTAATCGCACCGGAAGTAAAATCAATAGGTATTAATTCTTCTTGAGGATTGACTATATTTTGGCTTCTACTGCTTATAATTGCTGGTACTGTAACTTCACCTGATGTAATTTCTTCTAATACCTGCTCGCGAAGATTTTTCGTATCTACCCCCAAAACTTTCAACACTCTAACCCCTACTCCCCCTCCTTCACGCAACAAACCGAGTAAAAGATGTTCCGTACTAATATAATTACTTTTCAGTCGATCTGCTTCCTCCAAAGAAAACTCAAAAACTCGCTTTACCCTTGGTGTAAAAGGTATTGTCATCTGTACAGAGTTAGAACCTCTACCAATGATTTTCTCAACTTCTCTTCGAGCATCATCGAGTTTTACCTGTGCAGATTTAAGAACTTTAGCTGCAATACCCCTATCTTCTGCAATCAGTCCCAGTAAAATTTGTTCGGTTCCAACAAAATTATGTTCCAAACTACGAGCTTCTACTTGAGCAAATCTGATAACCTCCACTGCTTGATTCGTAAATTTATCAAATCCTGCTCCACCTTGAACAAAACCGATTACCTGCAACGCTTTGTTAGTAAGCTTGTTAAACATAAAACCTCTTTGAGAACTAAGTTTAGAGAAACATATTCTTTCAATCGGACACCAATATTCATCCTTTACAGAGGCATAAGATTAATGAACGATTGTATTTATAAAATCTATTTAGATATCTCCTATCTTCATCATGTAGAGATACTTCATAACCCTCTTTTTTTACCGTTCTTTCAATAATGTAATCTAAACTTACTTTAATGTCAAACACACTTTACATTTAATATAAAACTATTACAGTCTGATGTCTCACAATAGCTAAAATCCTCACCATGGGAATCTAGTCAATACGGTTCGTTTGAGCCTCAAAAAGAAAAATAGAAATACTGTAATTTGGGTTTTGGGGTTGATAATGTTGGGTAACGCTATCGCTCTACCCAACCTACGATTACTAGGATCGTTACCATAGGAATCTGGTAATAAGCAGGATAGAATTTACTTAGAATATTTAGAATATTGCCGATTTTACTTGATTGTCTAAGATATCTCAAATGGATTCTATAGTATTGTTGTCATTTACCACACCATCTCTAGGTTAAAACTTTTTCTTTTCCCTACTGGAATAAGCGATATATTACTCTCCCCGGAAACCCTTCGTTGTTGATTCGAGCATACACTCGCAGGCAAGCCTGTACCTCTCCTGGAATACCTCCAACCTTCAGTGGTAGGTCATAATCTTTGGATGATGAACTGCGAATATCCGCGTATAGTCCTGATAATTCTCGAATTCGGACATCATGACCTTGGTCTTGCGCTTTTTGGGCAATTTTCCTAAGTATGCGTCGCGATCGCTTGTTTAATTCACCCCACCAAGAGTCAGAATCAACGGGTGGAATAAACACTAGGGAATGTATTGCCTCATCTACAGCAATCCAAGCCTTGAGAAACGATAGTGGTTCTTCATCTGCATTTTTTTCAGCTTTTAGTGTATGCCCAAAGCGTTGTGTGAGAGCGGTAATGTACTTTTTGCGCTGTTCTGGTTTTGAATGCAAAGATATGGTATCAAATTTATATACAGTTTCCAAAGCATGGTGTAAATCTGGTTCTAAATTAATAAAAGTTATACAAATAGATACAAGACTTGCTAGTAAATAAAGATCCTCGGAAAAATCCTCAGATTTACTTTCGAGTAAAACTTCAGGCTTTAAAGGTGCTTCTTTAGACAAGCACAAACCTTTCGCCCGGACACTTCCTTTAAGTCCAGAGTAAATATCTTCATTATCTTTAAAGGGAAGTTGATCCCGATTCGATGCATCTTCTTTACTTCCAGCTTCTTGAGCCAGTTCCAAAGCTCTTTTTCTCCAAGAGCTAGCCATATTTTTTGGAATGCGTAATAGTTTGCATTGGATCTCGTTCCATAAATCCGAATCTGTCTGACTTGTAAGTTGGAAATCTCCCAGATATCTGCGTAATTCTGGGTCAGATTCAAAATTTTCCTTTAGATGCCATAATTTAAACTTATCAGTGTTCGACTCATCAGTGGGTGTAAGATTAGATGGAATGCTAGGAGCCGATGTCGATTCTTGGGTATCTTCCAAACTTAAATCTTCTTGCGGCATAATAACCTCGTTCTGACTTTGGTTTGTGGCACTAGCAGCAGGATAGGGTTGCCTTAAGTTACGGACTTCTTGTAGCACCGCATCACATATCTCGGTTCCAGGGTCTTGTGGAAATTCTTTCTGAGCTTTTTCTAATAAAGACTCTAATGCAAGCCCTACGAACTTAGCGATCTTAGAATTATCAATGGCTAGTAGTTCATATAGATGATTGTCCATAAATATCGCCTAGTGTTATGCGTTTATTAATCTGAGCTTCCCGGAGCGAATGTACTAAATAGGATTAAAAATCTTTTTAGGCAACGAATCTAGCTTTTGATGCAAATACCTGTATGCCAATATAGCAGTTTTCCTTTGAATCAAATACATTTTTAAATTCCCAAATGTAGAAACGTAAAAGAAGTAAGATTTTACGTCTCTACAAGGTGTATTGTACTCAACCGAGAACTGCTGTATAAGTCTTATAACTATTATTACAGGCTGATGTCATTCATTGTTTATGAATTACTCTGGATAAAAGTTAACTGTTTTTGGTTGCAAAAAAGCTCAGATTAATGCGTACCAGAAAACGGATCTCGTTCTATATCAACTTCATTGGGTTGCAACTGCAGTTCAGCACGAAAAACGCATCCTTCGTCCTTGAGATTTTCTTTCTTTTCTGATTCGAGGTAAGGAACTTCACCAGCGTGTATCCGTAGCATACCTTCTTCATCAAGACTAACGTGATATTTGCAACGGAAATCTGTAGTTACATCTGGTTTGCTTAGTTCACCAATTCTGACCCATTCTTTCTTGTTTGTGTTGATATCTATATCACAAATATACAAAGTATGCTTACCATCTTCGCGAAAATCAGGCAAAGGTTTACTAATTAAACCATTTGATGGCTTTTCCTCGGGATTGCTGCTCCTGTGAAACTTTTTAATATTTTCACTATTCTCACTATTCTCTTTGACAGCTTCAAATAGTAGATAATATGCATCTTGCTTATCCACGGCTGATGATTCTATCACATTGACGGCAATATCCCCATTCTTTAATTGTTTATTGGGGCGCTCAATATAAATATCCCACTGCAATTTTCCTTGAGAAAATATTTCTTTATTTTCTGTACTTATGTCGTTCACATCAATGCCATCACCATCAACTAAATAATGAGGGTCTCCCTTACAAAGGAGAATACCAATATTCAGCGCGGAATCAATTTCAAATTGCATTTTGAAGTCATTTTGAAACGATGTTTCTGTTATTTGAGGTATGTACTTTTTGAGTTCCTCCAACAGTTCGTTCCCATCGAAGCCACCCCACAGTTGTAATTCCCCCCCCTCATAGTCCTGACGGTAAAGAATGTTTGCTAATTGTATACCTTTCCACTCAGTGCGAACCTTTACTACCTCATCGTTGCGATAAATTTGATTAAGTTCTTCTCCTGCTTTAAATATCGTTAGCAATTCATCGCTTTGAGTTTTTCGTTTAAAGTTACACGGCAGATAATAAAACAGGTTTTGAACATCAATATGCAGTTGATTGGCTCCCTTACACAGCAATGGCTTCGCATCTTCCGGGCTGAATTTCAGTCGTCTCATTTTTTCGGCATAGCAAGCTCCAGCAGAAGTCCCTTGCTTAGTAAATTTTGGGTCAAAGGTAATACGCTCCGGATTCCACAAAAAATAATCGGATTTGCTAAATTGTTGGTAGATTTGATCCTTAACTAAATCGAGATTACAAGTTTTACCAGATAGAATCAACCAATCAACTTTTTCTGTTTCGGTTTCTTCTTGTTTAGTCTCAGAATTATCATTGCTATTATTTAAGCTACCTAAGCGACTTTCCATCAGACCTTTAGCAATACTAACTGCTTCTTCAATTACCAAATATGCAGCCCGTTCAAATTGCGACCTGTTTAATGTGACATTAAGATTAACACTTTGTTCGCTTGGGATGTTAATATTCACTTGGTTTAGCAGTTCAGAAATGTCTTGCTCAGAAAGAGTATAAGTTAAGACAGAACCATCCTGTGGCGGTTTTTGTCCTAGTTTGAGTTTAGCATTCTCAGCATAATCCCAAAGGGTATAAAAGGTTTGCAAGCGTTCGGGAGCATCTTCCCAACGGGTGGGTAACACTTTATCAGCAGTTTCTAGAGCAACTCTGTAAGCATTAGAACCATTGTCTGGGCGCTCTTTATCTATACATTTCAACAGTGAACCAGGCTTGTATTTACCACCTTGGGTAAAGTCCTTGTCAAAATCCTCAATAATATCATTAAGCTTCTCATTGTTCAGTTCACCTGCTGCGATCGCACTTAGCAAACCGTCAACTATTGCCACTTTGAGCAATCGAAACATTCGTAGAGTAATTAATTCCCCACCTAATTGTAAATGACCTGAAGAACCTAACAGTTTAGGAGTAATTTGATAATAGCGTCCTCCAAGACCGCGGTCTTTATCATCCCTAAATGAGGGAGTAATATCTGAGAGGGTTAGTTTAATCAAGGCTACGTCAGTTGTTCCCCCACCAATATCCAAAACAAGGACATTTTGTGACCATTCGTCACTTTCTTTGCGACAACGGGTTTTAAAAGACTCGATACCAATATTTAAGTAGCCAC
>JBCCDM010000007.1:0-30719 GCA_039030795.1 Cyanobacteria bacterium P01_A01_bin.84 | reverse complement strand
TGTTCAGTATTTTTATCTATTTTAATATTTTTAAAGATAACAAAAAACACATCTAATATATTTAAAAGCTTTGTATTTTAACTAATTTTTTTCTTTTATAATCCAATAAATCCGGTTTATATGGAATACGGTTTAGATAAGTCTGAATATATAGTCTAACTACTTGGCAGAACTCTATCTTAAAGAATACCTATTTTTTCAACTAATGAATTTTAACTATAACTGCATTGGTTGATGTGAAATTTGTTGATAGCTTTAACTTGTTTGTAGCCCCTGCAATCCCTAGAAAATATCAACAGAAAATAAATTATAGATGAAAAACTATCAGTTCTATGAGATTTTTTAAATTTGCTCTGTGTTTAGCCATCGGAATCTTGTTCTCAATAATTATTGCGACTTATTTGACTGCTGATGGAAAATCTATAGATACTTACGTCACCTCTTGGGTTGGTAATACGTTTGGAGGTGGTGATAAATGGGTACAAATTCAAATTAGCGGAATGTACGTAGCAGGCGATGGTACGATATATACAAATAGTCCTTGGGATGAGGCGACTAGAGAAGCAGGAATTTATAAAAATGGCGACGTCATTGGTAAAGCAGAAGATTTACATGGCTGGGGAAGATTAGGAGGAATTGCTGTAACAGCAGACAGTAAATATATATACGTAGCTATGAGGCAATCCCCTGGAGGTAAACCAGGAGAAGATTACCCTCCAGAAGGTACAGATTGGTACTGTGTAAGACGCTATCAATTATCTGGAAAACCAGCTCCATTTCCTGGAGGAAGAGGTTGGGATAAAAGTATGTTACTTGTCAGTAAAAAAAGTCAAGTTACAGGACTAGGAACTATTAGCAACGAACTATATGTTAGTGACTCTAGCAGTAATCAAATTAGGGTTTATGATATCCAAAGCATGAAGGAAAAGCGTAGCTTTCCTCTGAAAAATCCCGGACAAATAGCTACCGATGGACAAGCAACCTTATGGATTATTCAAAATAGTAATTCTAATAATAGTAATTCTAATAAAGGGATAATTGTTCATTACAGCAAAGAAGGTAAACAGCTACCCCAAAAGATTACCGATGTAGAGAATCCTAGCGCGATCGCAATAGATAATTCCTCTCGGTTAATGGTTGCTGATAATGGAAAACGTCAGCAAATTTTGATTTATGAGGTAAAAAATCAACCCAAATTGGTCAAAACTTTGGGTATAAAAGGAGGAATTTATGCTGGTATTCCAGGGAAAGTGAAAGCTAACAAATTTGCTGGAATTAGTGGTATTGGTACAGATAAAGCCGGAAATATCTACGTTGCTAATGATGGTTTTAACCGTTCGGGAGTAGACCTACGTCAAATTTCTGCTGATGGGAAATTACAAAGTCAACTATTAGGGCTGCAATTTATTGATAATGCTGATGCAAACCCTGCAAATAATGGTGCTGATGTATACACGAAACATGAACGCTTTAGGATGGACTACAGCAAACCACCGGGGAAAGAATGGACTTATCAAGGCTACACTCTTAACGCTTTTAAATATCCCCAAGACCCCCGCTTACACACCGCTCCAGATGCTCCCTTTGTTCGTCATTTTCAAGGTAAAACATTTTTGTATTTAACAAATATGTATGGCGGAATGTTGCAAATTTACCGTTTTAATAAAGCAAAAGACGGAGAGATTGCCATCCCATCGGGAATGTTTGTCGGTACAAATGCTGACGGAGGTGCAACATTTAAAGAAAAATGGCCCCCCTTTCAGCCAGCATCAGGAGAATGGATTTGGCGCGATCGCAACGGGAATGGTGGATTTGATAGTGGTGAATATGACAATAGTAAAGACCATCCTTACATCGGTGGTTGGTGGGTAGATAGTAAAGGTGACGTATGGAAAACTTTACGTACTCAAGATGGTGTAGGTATCAGACATTATCCATTACAAGGATTAGATACTCAAGGAAATCCTGTGTATTCCTACAGCACTATGAAAAAAATTGCTACACCGAAAATGTTTACTGATTTGCGACGCATAGAATATTTCCCTGAGACTGATACTATGTATTTATCAGGGTTCACAAAAGAAAATCCCCCCATAAATGGTGATTATGCGAAATTAGTGGGTTCAGAAATAATTCGTTTCGATAACTGGAGTAAAGGTAATCCTCAACCCCGTTGGAGAACAGTTTTTCCAGTAGATAGAAGTTCTCCACCGGAGGTTTTGACACCACAAGCTATCAGTGTAGAAGAAGATTATGTATTTGCTGTGAGTGTGAAAAAAGCAGAAGTATACGTTTACGATGCTAAAACAGGTAAACAAGTGAAAAAAATTACTCCCGGTCCAGAAGTCGCAGGTGAAAGTGGTTGGGTAGATATTCCTTACGGTATCCGTGCTTTTCGTCGCAATAATGGAGAATATTTAGTATTTGTTGAGGAAGATTCTAAGGCTAAGGTACTTATGTATCGGTTTAAGGGGTAATAGGTAAATACTTACAGGACTTACGCACGGACTACGTGTTTAGGTCCGGAGCGACCGTAGGGAAGTAATCGCAAAGCCTTATTACTCGTTACGAGTGCGTAAGTCCTAACTTATATAATCAAGCTGTATAGCAGCTGAGAAAAATCAAGGAATATATTGGTTAGTAATTTTATTAACCAACATATTTCTAAAAAGAATAATTATCATTTTTATAGATACAGGACTTACGCAAAAGCAAGGTAATTCCGTCCGAGACGTTAACGCTTCCGCGTGTCCGATGGGACTCATGCTAACCCTACACGTAGTGACCGTCGCTTCGGACAAATCTTCTTTGCATAAGTCCTGAAATATATATTAGACCTCTCCAGAAATGAGATATCGACCCTTACTATATAAGACTTGCCTATTCTTTTTCGGAGATGTCTATTTTATTTTTTGGAAGTCCAATTTGGTGTTGCAGATTTTTTTGAAATCGAGACTAAAGAACTCCAAGATGCAGTTAAGCATTTTTTGGAGGTATTTAAGCTCTCAGAACATCACCTTCAATCATTGTTGTCTGGAAAAACCGAAGGCAAGTATGCTGTGGGAGATGGACAAGCTTCAGACCCAAGACGGGAGATGTATGCTGAGGTTTATGAGACTTTTAGAAAATCTCAGGATCCGTTTGACCACATTTTATTTCAAACTTTAGAGCTTAACTTTCCTAAACCAGAGCAAGTACACCTAACACCGCATTTATTACCTCCTCAAGAGTAGTAAAAGCTGCCCCCAGCAATCCCGTCATCTGAGGTAGAATTAGTTGAAACATTTCGCTCCAAATGCTGGTATATCTCTGACGATATTATTTTTTCATCTTTTATCCTATATCTCCAGACTAGGTCAAGTAGGATTACGAAAAGCTAGGATAATCATGTGTAGTTAATTAATAGGATTATGCGATGCCTTCTCAACGAGAGGCTAAGTCAACACCTAACCCTTGACTGGGTCATCGCTCTGCATAACCCTTTTAAGGCGATCGCTGATAGTTAGTGCTTCTGCACGTGTACTATTGCGATTCTCCATAAGGTCATCCCTTGCAATAGTTGTAATAGTTGAGAGGTTGAAACTTTAAAACCTAGTTTTTAGAATATTTTGAAGATTAGAGGATAGAATCTCTGGTTTTGAGATTAATACTTGTATTAATCTCATAGTGCTATCGAATAATACTATTGCATAGTAGCGTGGCAAGTGTTTAAAAATAGTTGATAGCAATAAAACAACTTAAATAAAATATAATTTTGAACTTTGTATGCCAAAATTTTGTTATTTGCAAGACTTCTCATAAGGTATATTTAAAATTTTGAATTAGAAGCAAAGCAATGTGACGGAATGTTGAATTTTGAATTGTGAATTTTGAATTGTGAATTGTGAATTTTGAATTTTGAATTTTGAATTGTGAATTTTGAATTTTGAATTCCCCAAAAGAGGGTTGACCTTCTTTGCCATTAAATCCTGGATCGGTGCAGTATGGATAGGTATGTAAAAATTCCTTTGATTGGTAAAAAAGTAAAGTATCCCGGACGCTGGTTAATTGCTCTGATTGCTACCGGGATGATAATAACTGGAGCAATCACTACCTATACGTTTATTGGTCGGGGTAGGGGTAAAGAAGATATTACTAAACTTACTGTCCCTGTAAGTCGCAAAAATGTAACTTTACGCATTGAAGCAAGCGGGAATGTAGTTCCTATTCAAAGTGTGAATATTAGCCCTAAAAATCCTGGAACCCTAACAAAGCTATATGTTGAGCAAGGGGATGAAGTCGAGCAAGGACAACTTCTTGCCCGTATGGATAGCGCCGATATTCAAGCAAGAATTGCTCAAGCTCGTTCTAACCTTGCTCAAGCACAAGCGCAACTCGCAGAAGCAAAAGCTGGTAGTCGTCCCCAGGAAATTACTCAAGCAAAAGCACGTTTAGCCCAGGTCAGGGCTCAACTCCTAGCAGCAGAAAGAGGAAATCGTCCCCAAGAAATTTCTCAAGCTCAGTCCCAGGTTACAGCAGCAAGGGCTAAAGCTAACTTAGCTCAGCAAAGAGTCGAACGCTATCGAAGTTTATATCAACAAGGAGCGACCCAAAGAGATACACTCGACCAATATATTAGCGAAGCTCAAGCATCCCAAGCAAATCTAAGAGAGGCAGAAAAAAGATTATCTCTACTCAAAAGTGGTAGTCGTCAAGAAGATATTACTCGTCTTCGAGCTAATGTCAAAGAAGCATGGGCAAATGTCAAATTACTAGAAGCGGGTTCTCGTCCAGAAGTGATTGCTCAACGCAAAGCTAATGTAGGAGCAGCCCAAGCACAATTACAAGCTGAAAAAGTAAATCTAGAAAACACGATTATCCGCGCTCCCTTTTCAGGTATTATTACGCAAAAATACGCTAATATTGGAGCTTTTGTTACTCCAACCACTTCCGCATCAACCAGTGCCTCAGCCACCTCTAGTTCAATAGTAGCCTTAGCAAAAGGATTAGAAGTTTTAGCTAACATTCCCGAAGGTGATATTGGTGCGATCGAAGTCGGACAGAAAGTCGAAATAGTAGCTGATGCTTATCCAGACAAAGTATTTCAAGGCAAAGTACGTTTAATTGCTCCAGAAGCTGTAATAGAGTCAGGGGTAACTTTATTTAAAGTAAAAGTTGCACTTAAGACAGGACAAGAAAAACTCCAATCTGGTTTAAACGTTAACTTAACCTTTTTAGGAGAAGAATTAGAAAATGCATTGTTAGTACCTACCGTAACAATAGTCACAGAAAAAGGTGAACAAGGGGTTCTTGTTCCAGACCAGCAAAACAAACCGAAATTCAAAAAAGTCATCATAGGTTCGCAAATTAAGAACCAAACCCAAATATTAGATGGATTACAAGCTGGCGATCGCGTATTTACCAGCCCACCAAAAGACTACATCATGCAAAAAAAGATAGAGAAACAGAAACAAGATAATTAGAAATAAATTATAAAACCAAGGGCAAAATTATTATTGGTGTAAATCTATTATGGGTACAAGTCTTGGATTTAGGGGCTTCCACAAAATAATTTATCCAATCAGCCTAATGGGAGTGTCTTGCAAACTTAAGGTTTCAAGCGAGTCAAATCCTCGCACTACCTAATTAAAATTAGATTGTTTTAATTTGGAAGTCCCTTATTTATTCCCCGTTCCCTCGAAAAAAATGAACATTCTTGAAAGTGTAAAAATGGCGGGTAAAACCCTGCTAGCAAATAAATTACGTAGCACCCTGACAATGCTAGGTATTGTTATTGGTAATGCATCAGTTATTGCCATGATTGGTATTGGTGAAGGTGGACAAAAATTTGTTACCAAACAGTTAGAATCACTTGGTCCTAATGTATTATTTATCATTCCGGGAAATCAAGAAACTCAACGGATTACCTTCGAGGTTCCCCGAACTTTGGTGTTAAAAGATGCTGAAGCGATCGCAACTCAAGTACCTACTATTGCAGGTGTTGCACCGGAGTTAAACCGCAGACAAATTACTACGTATCGCAATCGCAATACTGATGTCAATATTATTGGAACTTCTCCTGATTTTCCTTCAGTTAGAGACTTTGAAATTGAAAAAGGACGTTTTTTTAATCAATTAGATATCCAACGCAACAGTCAGGTAGTAGTAATTGGTAGTGACTTAGCTGAAAAGTTATTTAATACCACTAATCCTCTCGGAGAACAGATAAAGATAAAAAATACTAATTTTCAAATAATTGGTGTATTAGAAGAAAAAGGTTCTAGTGTGGGTGCAGATTACGACGAAGCAGCATTAATACCTATCACTACCGCAGCAAACCGATTAATTGGAAAAAACTCTCCCTACGGTATAGCTTTAGATTATATGGTCGTAGCAGCTAAAAATACTGAAAGTGTAGACGCAGCAGAATTTCAAATTACTAACTTACTTCGTCTCAGACATAAAATTGTTGGTGAAGATGATTTTGATGTACGCTCTCAAAAAGACGCATTACAAACAGTCGGATTAATAACTGGTGCTTTGACTATCATGCTAGCTGCGATCGCTAGTATTTCTCTATTTGTTGGTGGTATTGGCATTATGAATATTATGCTGGTTTCCGTCACCGAACGTACCCAAGAAATCGGACTACGGAAAGCTATTGGTGCAACTCAAAAAGATATTTTACTGCAATTTATGATTGAAGCCGTTATTGTCTCCGCAGCCGGAGGATTTATTGGTACAGCATTAGGAGTCGGTGGAATATTTTTAGTATCTGCTATTTCACCCCTAGAAGCAGGAATTTCTATCGTTTCTATCGTTAGTGCTGTGGGTGTTTCCGGTGGAATCGGTTTATTCTTCGGTGTAGTACCAGCTAGACGTGCTGCAAAACTAGACCCTATTGTCGCTTTGAGGAGTGCTTAGTTACATTTTTAAATTAGCTATTAGCTGTGTTAGCTAAAAATGATTCAAGTTATTCAGGACTTACGCAACGAAGATTTGTCATTGCGACCGAAACGGAGTGTAGGGAAGCAATCGCAAGGTTTTTGCGATTACGTCGCTATCGCTCGTAATGACAGAATTACATTGCCTTTGCGTAAGTCCTATTATTTAAAACAACTATTATGTACCACTATTAGTCAAGAACTAAGAAGCCCTTAGCTATCAGCTAAAAGCCAAATAACTATCATACAAATAAAGGAATTAGCTACAAGTATTGTATCCCTATTCACCAGAAGGATGGTTACTCATATGCTCCATAAACTTTGCCCCTTATTTACTCCCTACAATCAATTGCGGGTCTCCATGAGGGAAGAAAGATGAATAAAATTATCTGTTTAGAAAATATATTTAAAATTTATGGTAGTGAGATAACCGAAGTTAAAGCACTTAATAATGTCACCCTAACAATATCGGAGGGTGAATACTGCTCCATAATGGGTCCAAGTGGTTCAGGGAAATCAACAGCCATGAATATTATCGGTTGCTTAGACCGTCCCACAAAGGGTTCCTATTATTTAAATAGTGTAGATGTTTCTCAGATAGATGATACCCAATTAGCCCATATTCGTAACAAAAACCTGGGATTTGTTTTTCAGCAATTTCATCTCTTATCCCAACTGAGTGCATTAGAAAACGTCATGCTACCAATGGTTTATGCAAACGTCCCCAGTAGCGAACGAAAAGAAAGAGCAGCAGCAGCACTAAAGCGAGTTGGTTTAGAAGACCGAATGCAAAATAAACCCGCTCAACTATCAGGAGGACAACAACAAAGGGTCGCGATCGCTCGTGCGATTGTCAATAATCCTGTAGTTTTGTTAGCTGATGAACCTACTGGGGCTTTAGACTCTCGTACTACTCAAGAAGTTTTAGATATCTTTTCAGAATTAAATACTGCTGGAATTACAGTTGTGATGGTGACACATGAATCAGAAGTTGCACGTCAAACTCAGCGTATTATTTGGTTTCGTGATGGTGAAATATTACATTCATCACTAACTCCAGATGATTTAAATCAAGTAACTATATATTAAATTAAATTAAATTAGGACTTCTAAACTTAACCAATAATTTTTCACAAAAGTGCAAGGGTTTTCAGCCAGTAAGAGCCATAAGGGCAGCACTTGTTTTGGATAAGAAGGCTCTTATTGTCTTATCTGGCAAAGCTAATAATTTTATTCAGCAAACCCTATTTATAATTCATCATTTTACTAAAAATTAGGAAGACAATGTTTCTTGTTTCCCATGAGAAAATTCTCTATTTTAGCCATAAAACTTTTTCAGAAAACCCTAAATATTAAATGTAAATATCTAATATATTATCTATATATAGCTTTTCAAAAATAAAAAACTAGCATATTTATTCTCCACAGAATCCTTATGGAAAAATTAAAACAGTTATTTAATTATTACTCAAAAATTCTTCTTTATTACTGAGAGTAATTGATGAGGAGAGTGAATTAAAAAATCAGGATGTTTTTGAGAGAGTGCTTCCTCAGAATTAAAACCCCAGGTAACAGCAATCACTTTAATATTTGCTTTCTTAGAAGAATCTATATCTCTAGTTTCATCTCCTACATAAATAACATCATCAACTTTGATTTGCTTTTGTCTCAAAACATTATTGATAATAGTAGTCTTCCCGAAAATTGTTACCCCAGAATAAATAAACTCAAATAAATCCTCTAGAGCATTTACTTTTAGAAATTCCTTAACATTATCTTTAGAATTGGATGTAATAATACCTAACCTATATCCTTCATTTTTGAGAGCCACTAAGGCTTCTTGGATACCAGCAATAGGTTTTAACTCATGTATTTTATTTTTCAACTCACCTTTTACTCTTTTAACAAGAAAAGGTATCTTGAAAACTGAAATACCGGAATAACTAATAATCTCCCTAGAACTTAAATTTCTTAATAGTTTCAGTTCTTCTGGCGTAATCTGTATATAACCAAAGTTTACTGCCAGACGATTGGCAATACTGACTAAGGCATCTACAGTGTCGGCGATTGTACCATCAAAATCAAAAATAATTACTTTTTGGTTCATTCAATAATTACTTTGTGGAATTATTTTTTTAGTTTTTGGCTTTTGGCTTTTAGCTTTCGGCTTTTGGTTGTCTAATTTAATTACCTTTTAGCCAGCAAAGGTTCTAACCTTGTAGCTAATAGCTAAAGGTTAACAGCCAATAGCTCTTTTAAAAGCTAATCGCTTTCTACCTATAACCTTTCAAGATTAGCACGGGCGTTACGTCGTAACATTTCTGGCTTAATTCGTCTTAATGCAGATGCTCGAAATCTTTTGTCCCAATTTTCATCAGATATTGAAGATAATTCTACAAGGTTGGGAGCAATATTTTCTGAGTATGGTTGAAAATCTTCTATATCAGTAGCTTGAGCAAAACGATGATTCCACGGACAAACGTCTTGACAAATATCGCAACCAGCAACCCAACCATTTAAATTATCTTTTATTGTTGGAGGTAACTCTGGTTGACGGTTTTCAATAGTGTGATAAGCAATACATCGGTTGGCATCTACTACAAATGGCTGAGCGATCGCTTCCGTTGGACAAGCTTCAATACAACGAGTACAAGTACCACAATGTTGGGTGTGAGGAGTATCAGGACTTAACTCTATATTTGTGAGAATTTCTCCTAAAAATACCCAAGATCCGTATTCACGAGTAATCAAGTTACCATTTTTGGCAATCCAACCTATTCCTGCCGCTTGTGCCCATACTTTATCTTGTATTGGACCAGTATCTGCATAGTAGCGAGCTTGAATGTCTTCATCAAAGGTTTGTAACCATTGAGAAAATATCTTCAGCTTTTTGTGCATTACCTTGTGATAATCTCTACCCCAAGCGTACCGAGATATTTTGGCACATTCTTGACTTTTTGAATGTTGATGGGGAGTGTAATAATTAAGTGCGACACAAATAAGCGATCGCGCTTTGGGCATGACTAATTTGACATCTCTACGCTTTGTATTACTCATCCATTCCATATCAGCGTCATATCCCAAAGCTAACCAAGCTTTTAACCTTTGTGATTCTGTAATACCAACGCTTTCTACAGAAGCAATTCCAACTTTATGAAAACCTAATTCTAGCGCCTTATCTTTTACCTTGGAAGTAGTTACGGATATATTCGCCGAATATGTTGGTGTCTTTGACAACCAGTGTTCTTCACCCAAGGTTGACCGATTCATTTAAATTATCAAAATTTCTGACTTTTTTAATCTGATATCTAATATTCTAACGTTACGATTCCTACTAAAATTAATGTATAAGATATATTAAGATTTACACATAATTTTTCTTGCTAAGTTTTTGAACCAAATTTTGGTGCAAAATTTGAGCGAGATATTAGAGTATTATTAGCACGTTCCGATTCTTGATTTTCAATCCTATTTTCGGAATAAAAAAATAACTTAAGGTAATTATGGTTTAGATGATTTTGGAAAAGAAGTTTCTAATTTCAGACAATTTCCACCATCAACTTGTAACTCATATTCCACTTTATCCATTAAGCGATTCATAATTAACCAGCCGTAACCCCCCTCTTGTTTGTCTACAGGACTAGGTGGAAGATAAGTTGACATATCAAACCCAGTACCGCGATCCCATACTTCTAAAATAATCTCTCGTTCTCGAAGTTCTAAACGAATCAAAACTGGAATTGTTGGTTCTTCTCTATGAGCATGACGCACTACATTGGAGTAAGCTTCTACTAAAACTAATCTTAGTCGATTGGATTGTTGCGACCAATCAACAGAATCGCCCAACTCAGCCTGTAAACATCCTAACAACCAATGTTCGACTATGCTTAAAAACTTCAAGTCACTTGGTACGTGAAGCTCACTTTTCATTATTTACAGAACCTCCAGCGAAAGTATAGTTTGGTCGTCTTCTTGAATATCATTCTCTGTTTGGATACGAGATAGTAAATGATCTAATGAAAGAGGTTGAGGTTCTTGTTGTAAAAGTTCCCAAAGACCCTCTTGATTTAGCATTAATTTACTATCATTAGCTACATTAGCATCAGGATTTATATCAGTTATAGAAGCTTCTGTAATACCATCACTAGTTATGAGCATAGTGTCTCCGGACTTGAGACATAATTTCTCAGAATTGGCTTCCCATTTCGGTAAAATTCCTAAAGGAATACCGCGAACTTTAAGATACTTAGGAGGCTCATAATTGTTGCGATCGCGTGACCAAACTAAAGGATAAATATGACCAGCATTTGCATATACTAATTCCTGTGAACTAGGAGTATATCTTGCTAAGACTACAGTGATAAAACAATTGTTGCTGATTAAATCATCGCTGAGGGCATAGTTCAGATTTTGCATCACCACATTCGGCATTGCTGGTGATTCTTGAGATAATTCTCGACGCAGTACTGAAATAGCGCTAGCCATAAACAAAGCTGCAGGAACCCCCTTACCAGATACATCACCAACGGCTAACCAGATATCACCTTTGGGGTGAACAAATACTTCAAAAAAGTCCCCTCCAACTTCTCTAGCTGGATAACAACAAGCTTGAACTCTGGCTCGATCTACATCGGGTAAAGTTTGACGCAAAAGATTGTGTTGAATCTGACGTGCAACTTCTAACTCAGCACTAATCTGGTTTTGTTTTTCTTGAAGACGCTGGTAAAGTTTTGCTTGAGATAGTGCTAAAGCTGCTTGTTCTGCAACTCCTGCAATCAGCAGCATATCTTCTTTTTCCCAAGAAATCTTGTTTCCTTGTTGATATATTACAAGTACTGCTAATATCTTTTGTCGATAAATAAGCGGCACTGCTAATTGCTGACAAAATTCTTCCTCTATAGTGTATTGAGTGAATTGATACTCTTGAGTTTCCAGAACTTTTTCAATCAATGAATCGCTTTGGGTTGAGCAATTCTTATCAGAATAGTCTTTTGAATAATAGAAAAATTCTTCTCCAGTCAAGCGATCGCCTTCTACCGGTCGAAGCAGACAATAGGTTGAGAAAAATGTTTCTCCAATAGTTGCAACTATTTTCTGTAGCATACTGCTATAGTCCAAAGACTCTCTAATAGCAGTAGTTACAGCATTAAAAAGAGATTCTCTACGTAAAGCACGACTTAGTTCTAAAGTACGTTTTTTGACAACACGATAAGTATCTGTAGCCCGCTCGACTATATCTCTAAGCTTGTCTGGTTTCCATGGTTTAGTAATGTACTTAAATACCTGACCAGAATTAATTGCATCTACCAAATCTTCAACGTCAGTAAAACCTGTGAGCAAAATACGAATAGTATCTGGGAAACGCTCTACAGTCCGACTGAGAAATTCTGTACCATTCATCTCCGGCATCCTTTGATCGGAAATAATTACAGCCATTTCTCCTTCTTTTTCTAAGATATCAAGAGCGCTAAAAGCATTATCAGCTTTAAAAACCTTAAAATCTCTTCTAAAAGTACGGTAGAGTAAATCTAAATTATCAGGTTCGTCATCAATCACCATGAGTTTAAGTTTTTCTGCCCTTGTCTCAGTCATATTGTGACTTTCACTTTGTCAATAATTTCGGAAATATCTTTTGTATAACTCTATACTTGAAGTTATAACAGTTAAAAAATAAAAACGGACAAACAGATATATTCTCAGCTTCCTACAACATGAGAAATAAAGCCATTATTTATACTCAATATTTATTTTTGTAACTATATTTTTGCAACTATATTTACAGGTATAAAATTACCCCACTAATCCAGAACGCAGAGCGCGAACTGCTGCTTGAGTGCGTTCATCAGCACAAAGCTTATTGAGTATATTCCGGACATGGGTTTTTACAGTCCCAACTGTGATATACAATCTTTCAGCGATTACAGCATTACTACAACCCTCCACAATTAATTGCAATACTTCTAGCTCTCTCTCAGTCAAAGTATAAGGGTCGATAGACTGATGATTTTCCGTAGATTTAGAACTATTAGTAGTTTTATTTTCTACTAAAGTTGCCCGTAACTCTTGAGGAGTTTGTTGAGCTTGCTGGAGAACAATCCGCGCAATTGCTGGATCTATCCAAGCATTACCATTGTAAGTGTGCCTTACTGCTTCAAGCAAATTATCATACTTATCTTTCATGCAGTAAGAATCAGCACCAGCAGCAAATGCTGCTAATACAGATTCTCGGTTATCTCGGAGAGTTAAAATTAAGACTTTTGTTTTTGTTTCTCCAATATTTGCCGCAGACTTTATTTCTCGTGTCAGTTCAATTCCGTCTCTGTCAGGTAAACCAATGTCAACTATTGCCACATCTGGATGATGAATTTGTAGTAACTTTAGACCTTCTAAAGCATTTGGAGCTTCTCCTACGACTTCAAATTCTTCTTTTTGTTGTAAGGCTGTTTTAATACCCAGACGGGTAAGGTCATGATCTTCAATCAGTGCGACACGAATTTTACTCATGGTCAGTTTCTTTCTTATAGAATTTATGGTGTAAGGGATCGGCAATATAATTCCAAGATATTTATATACAGTAGTGAAAGATTTTCCTGGCTGGGCAGCTTCATGTAATTGTCTTTAAAATACCGTATTAATTAAATCTCTAGGAAAAAATTACATATCGAAATATTGAAGGTGAAAGTAGAACTACTGTTTACAGTTTTAAGAGTGTCTAATACTAATAAGTTTAGTTATGGTTGATATACTTGTAGCTATGGAAAATACATTCATAAAGTACCAGCATTATCTTCTTTAGATAAGACCTAGAGAAGATTATGTTCCTAAGTCGGATAGATATCTAGTTAGGATAAATACATACTGTATTCGTAGAAGTTGACTTTCATTTGACGATAATGGCTTACTTTTAAGTATTGCATCCCGATGCAAACATTTGTAACTGTAGAAGGTTTGTGTTGATTTGATCTAATTCTGATTGAAAGATACTGACTTGATGAACTGAGTCTAGGTTATTCAAAAAATTGATATTATTCTATTCAATTTTTTATTTATTAGACATCTTTATCACGGATCATCTATAGACTTATGCAATACGCTTAAAAAGCTTAGGGTCTCAAACATTTAGATTTCCCAAAGAAAAATGGGGGTTGGGTAAGACCTAGTCTAGAAAGTCATTTGCGATCGCTTATCTACAAGGTCTTATACAGCCCTTTTCTGGAAGAAGTGAGGTATAAAGTCATATCAATTATTTTGAGGCAGTCCCAATGAAAAAATTTTTTACCACCTTTTATCTAAGTCGTGATTTTCTGTTCCCTGTCTTCTTGTAAAAAGTTTCTTACAAATAAGTCAGAAGTTCAAATGTACTCAGTCAAATTGTAATCCGTTGTAATTTTGTATATACATAACTTTTAGGGGAACAATTTCTAAGTAAATAGATTCAAGACTTACCCAAAGCCCTTATTTAATAAGGATCCCAACCCAAGAAAATCCTATATTTTTCGTTGGGTTTCCATAAGTTCTCATATTTAGGAAATATTTGCTAAATAAATTTATTAGTTTATTTGTTAGAAGAATTATGCAGTAAGAAAATTCTTACACATAGTAAAGGCATAAAAATTTGATAAACTATCGTTCTATATCAACTGGTGTGAGGCAAATTGAAATTAGGTTATGTCTGAAGCAACCAAGAAATTTTCAGTATTGGGACTACCAGTTCATGTACTGAACAACTATCCGATCTGGTTATTAGAACGCCTGCAAAAAGCTTCTGGGACTCATGTAGTAACTATAAATGCTGAAATGACTATGCAGGCAGAAAGCAATCCTGTCTTAGCTGAAATAATTCAAAATGCGGATTTGGTGATTCCAGATGGGGCAGGTGTTGTTCTATATTTAAAATGGCTCTTATGGCAAAAAGTTAAACGTACTCCAGGAATTGAATTAGCAGAAAACCTGCTCAAAGAAATCGGTAAATTAAATAATCAAACAAAAGTATTTTTTTATGGGGGTGCCCCTGAAGTTGCTCAGAGTGCAGCAGATTTCTGGCTGAATGAGATTCCTTCCTTAAATATAGTTGGAACTCATTCTGGTTATCATTCAGCAGAAGAAGAAGAGAAATTGCGATCGCATCTTGTTCAACTACAGCCCCAGGTTATTTTTGTTGGTTTGGGAGTACCGCGACAAGAGTTATGGATATCCAAAAATCGTCATTTATGCCCTAAGGCGATTTGGATTGGTGTAGGTGGTAGTTTAGATATCTGGTCAGGGCGAAAGAATCGCGCTCCAGCTTGGCTAGGAGAAAATAATTTGGAATGGTTGTATCGTCTTTATCAAGAACCGTGGCGATGGAGACGAATGTTAGCTTTACCTAAATTTGCGATCAGAGCCTTAATCTATGGCTTAACAGCAAAAGGTGTAATTAGTAATTAATTTTCTACAGACTCAATTTCTATAAAAGTTTGAAATATCTTTTGTAATATCTATTTTGAAAATTTCAAAATAGATATTACAAAACCTGATATTCCTGGGTACATCCTGGGAATACTTATTTTGTATCCAATTTAATATCTAGATAAATAAATAATGCCAACATTGCTATCTACAAAGCATAACAATAAATCCACATCTATTAGCAACCCAGAAAACTATAGCAACAGCCCCCAATTTGAGAATAATGCTGAAAGTATTGCTCAGAATATTATTCAGCTACGTTCTGTTACTAAAATCTATCCAAATGAGTCTATAGCTTTTTTAAATGTCAATTTAGAGATTCAAGCAGGAGAATTGTTATTTATTACTGGACCTAGTGGCAGTGGTAAATCTACTTTTCTAAAATTGCTATACGGAGATGAATTTCCGACTCAAGGGGAAGTAATTGTAGATGGTAATGATGTGGCTAGCCTCAGAGGTGATTGCTTATCACGGTTACGTCGAAGAATTGGGATTGTGTTTCAAGACTATAAACTGATTCATCAACGGACAGTGGCAGAAAATATATCTTTTGTACTACAAGCTCAAGGTTACACTCGTAAGGAAATTCAACGGCGTTTAGAACCTACTTTAAAATTAGTTGGTTTACTTAGTAAAGCTAATTGCTTTCCAACTCAACTCTCCGGAGGAGAACAGCAACGAGTAACTATTGCTAGAGCTATTGTAGGTACTCCTCCCATAATATTAGCCGATGAACCTACAGGAAATTTAGATCCTGATAATTCCTGGCAGGTAATGCAAATTCTGAAAAAGCTAAATTCCTTCGGAGCAACAGTAATCATTACAACTCATGATGAACATTTAGTAAGACGTTCTCATAACTCTGTAGTGCAGATAAAAAATGGAACCATATACCGGCAATAGTTGTCTACCATACTATGCATCTTCGTTATCATGCATTTTTGTTACTATAACACCAAAATATAAATGATCTTGCAAGAAGAGATCATATGTCAATTTGTACTGATGATGCAAGTGAGAGAAGGAATTATATTTTACCGCACAATTTAGTAATGTACGGCAAGTAAAACTTAGCCTTGAAAAATGTAAATTTACTAATTAGTAGTAGAAGTAGTTTATCAACTGAAATTTAAATATTGATAGGCTAATACTTATATTTGTATATTTTTAAAAGGTAATAATTACGGATTATTCTTTGTGAATGTATAAATAAGTAATAATTTTTTTGCGTTATTCTCAGTGTTTTTACGTTTCAATATGAGAGATTTGAAAAATGTGGACGTATATAAGAGAAATAAACTAATTTAGTAATGTAGTCTTATGTAGATATTTTTATCAGCATTTATTCAGGAGAAATTTTATGTCATTAGAAAATGCAAAAGATTTTTATCAAGTGTTGGGGTCAAATGAAGCTATATACGAGCAGTATTATAAACAATGTTCGCGTTGGGGTGCTTTTGGAATATGGAATTGGGACAAAAAGGCAATTATTAGTTTTGCAGCAACTCTAGGCTACCATTTCACTGAAAATGAACTAGATCGGGTTTGGTTTCAACCTGAAGCAAGTACATTAGAAAATTCCCAAAACTTATCTATTTCTGAAAGCTTTTCCAGTATTAGTTGACTCCTGATTAAGAGCAATCGCAGTTAATATTTAATGTTTTACATAATGTATTTACTGTATTGACAATATAATTTTTGAAATACTTGCACTATATTTGCAATCAAAAAAGCTTTATAAAATTAATTGAAAAAAGATATAAGCTTCCCTAGTTATTATTTTATATAGGGAAGCTTATTTATAAATAATAAGAACTTAGGTAATAACTTAGACAAATGTTACGCGACTGGGCTATAGAGTATGGGATACTTTGACAAATCTCCTACAGATAATTAGGCTTTTTAGGGTGAGTCCTAATTTATAGTCCTGATTTAATATATAAATATAAATTTAGTTTAAAAAGATGAACCAACTTGAGATAGAAACTCTGTTTCTTCAGGAGTAGAAGCTCTTCCTAAAATTACATTTCTATGGGGAAAACGTCCAAAACGTTCTATTACTTGCATATGCTTTAAAGCATAATTAATGCTACTAGAACTCGCTGGATCGTGGCTCAGCTTCTGGAATAATTTTACAGCTTTACGCTGGTGCTCTAAGTTTTCACTATGTTCAAAAGGTAAATATATAAACCAGCGCTGTACTGGTGACATTGGTTTATCATACTCTTGATAAATAGCGTGTTGTGCAGCAGACAGAGCATCCCAATCGGTTGCAAAAGCCTGTGGAGTTCCACGAAACATATGACGGGGAAATTGATCCAGTAATAATATCAATGCTAAACACTTTTGCGGATCTTTTATCCAATCATTGAGATGTCCTGCAGCAGCGTTATGATAATCCTGAAGAAAATTATCGATTATTTGTTGGTCGAAGTTTGGTGTTTTGTTAAACCAAAATTTTCGAGGTTTACCGTAGTCCTGAGTATCTGGTAAACCGAACCAAAAGTCCAAAATTTTTTTCGCCTGTGACATTAACGTTATAAACCTTTACAAAGCACTTGCCGCATTTTACGCATATTTGCAGGTAACTCAAAATTCATGGCTTGCTGAATGATAAATGAAGGTATAGGTAAATTGGGGGTTGCTTGCACAGTATAGGTTAACAAAGTACCTTTACCACAGTCTTGTAACTTTAAATCAGCACTGAAATCATTAAAATTACCCTTTTCTAAACGAAATTGAATACGTTGTCCAATTTCTTCAACTACATTTAAGTAAATTTCCACTTGAGCTGTAAACATGAGAAAAGCTTTCTGTGCTGCTTGGTACAAACGCTTGACTTCACCTCGCTGGATGACTCTACTCTTAGTCACATCGGGGAAATATTGTACCCATTGGGGATAATCCGTCAACTGTTGCCACACTTGCGATCGCATAACTGGTAGATACATACTTGCTGTGACTGAGCCACCCCAAGCAGTATGAGAGCGAGTCTCTATTAATATTTCTCCTTCAATAAGCAAATTTTGTTGCTCTTGATTAAAAGCTGTATCTTTACTATTAACAAATGAATTTGAGCTTATAGATGCAGACATAATAATTTTTATCACTCCTCACTCATATTTACAAAGTTAGTTTCTCACTTAGAAAGCACTATACGTTTATCAAGACTAGATTCCTATATCTAGTTTCATTTGCATATATTGGTTTTCCGTAAAAATCTATTTCATAATTATTATTCCCAACTTCGAGCCATAATTTGTTATCTATGAGACAGAAAAGTATTTCATATGCAAAGCTGTACATAATATATTGCTACTTACTAGATTTAGTATGTCAATAAGTTGATAAATGATAAAATTACCAATAATTTTTAAAGTTTACCCGCTTGAATAAGTATAGTTTTTGCTATCCCAGTTATGGGTTTTTTGCTCCTGCAAAATATGAAACAAATATATTTTTCTCTAAAGGCTGAAAGGCTTACTATATGGTAATGATAAAATGTGTTCGTTAATAAAGGGAAGTTAAACTAGTTCAAGCTAAAAAATCAAAGCTGATAGTTAAATCGATAAGAAAATATAAATAGAGTTAATAATTAATCCTATAATCGATGAAATAATACAGATGTAAAATAAGTTATAAAAAAATAATACTATATCTTCACATTAGTTAGAAAAACCATAGGTAAATCTGAGGTTAGTTTGTTAAGGTAAATTACTGATGCGAAAAATATATTGAAGAGGAAATTAAGCATGAGTCAATCATCAAAATTAAATCGATTGTTACTTCAAGCTTTGGGGACATTTCTAGGAATGGCATTTGCTATTTGGATTCTTAGAGGTTTTGGACTCCTACTGTTTTTACCGGGTGGAGTCATAGTATTGCTAATTTTCGCTGGGATTGCCATGGGTATACTTAGTTATGTACAACGGACTTGGTGGCGGTTTTGAGCAAATAGTTTTAGCTCATACATATATTAGTAAATAAGATTTTTTTCACAGACTAGTGATACTATTACAGAATTTTTATCAAAAATTCATTTTTGTTTTGTAAATTTTGTTTAAAGAATTTATATTTCTATTTTTTATATCGTTTCCAAAAATTATCTGGGAGAATCAGAACCACTTAAAGACACAAGGTAATTGCGTCTCTAAAATCCTCATGTCTTTAACAATATGTAACAGAATGTAAATTACAGGACTTACGCACAGACTACGTATTTACCTCCGGAGCAACCGTAGGGAAATATAAGCTCTATCGAGTAGACTACGTCTTTGCGCAGCATAGCGCTAGCTAATGCAAAGCCTATTTCTCGTTACGAGTGCGTAAATCCTAAATTATACCAAGTTGATTATTGTTTTATCCTTTTCTCTAAACTGGTACGTGCTCATAATTGATTAATCATTTTATGAGTTTGAGGGATTGCTCTAACCTCTTTCAGAAATTGCTTCATTAAAGCTTGCCAATTTAAAACTTGTGACGGGGAAGGAGCCAAAATAAACTTAGACTCAGATTTTCCATTATCCAAAGGTGTAACGGGCTGTAAAAAAACAGCGATCGCACTATTAATTCCTGCAATTATCTTGGCACAACGTTGTAATTCCTCAGTTTTAGTAAGAGACGAAATAATTATTTTTACAAAGACTTCGGTCTGGGAATCATTGCAAATCCGAAGAAACTCTTCATGTTGCTGCCAATAATTTTCTCCACTAGTGCTAGGTAATTTAAAATCCATTCCTACATAGTCAAGATGGGAAATAATATTTACTAGCTGTTGGGGTCGATGACCACCAGTTTCAAGATATATAGGTAACTTTACAGAGGACTTTAATTTAGGTAAAAATTCTGTGAAGAAAGCAGCATGAAGCAGAGGTTCACCTCCGGTTAAGCTAATGCTATCGTGTAAGCGAGGTATATTTTGGCGTTCTATCCATTTAACTAACATATTTAGCGAGACGGGGTTAGAATAAACTTCAAAGTTACGAGAACCAGGCGATCGCTCTATACGACAAGTTTGGGGTGCACTCCATGTGTGAGAACTATCACAAAAGTGACAGCGTAGATCGCATAGAGCAAAGCGGATAAAAATCTGACGCATTCCCACATTCAGTCCTTCTCCTTGAATGGCGGAAAAAACTTCAATCAGGCGTGCATTTGTTTTAGCAGTGGTTTTAGTAGTCATTTAGTGATGACAAAAAATTTACAAAATCAAGACAAAGCCAAGATATGTTTCAGTTTATATTTCTATTGTCATCGGTATATGGTTCTTTTACTAATGGGGTATATCAAAATAAAAAGGCAGTTTTTAATTACTGCTTATCTAGTTATGACAGGAAATATCCCTGGTCAATCCTTATTGGCAGTCTCTGCTATAAAAAGTCATAGCTAGCAAAGTATAAACTAAGCTTGGCTATTTCACTAATGATTATTTACCGCAAACCTGATGTGAAAAATACAGTTTATAAAGCACAAAAAGAGCAGGGTTCCATGTCCGCACAACCCAAACAGATTAATTTTCCCGTTACCACTAAGAACCAAACAGCAGTGGTCAATATACCAATCAAGTTAAGTGTAATGGAGGCTGTGAATTTTAAGCAGACTTTTCAAACATTAACTAAAGAAGATAGTGATTGCCCAAAAGAAGTAATTATTGATTTTCATCAAACTACTTTTATGGATAGTAGTGGTTTGGGTGCTCTGGTAAGTAACTTAAAAACCGCCCAGGAGAAAAACATTGACTTTAAGCTTAGAAATGTAACTCCACAAGTCATGGCAGTACTTAATTTAACCGGCTTGGATAACGTTTTTCTCATTGAAGAAAAATCTTCATCACTATCAAAAGATGCTCAAACAGAAGAAAAACTACCAAACACTCATCCATCCGTAAAATCTGTGACTAAGCGTGTCATTGATGTTCTAGGAGCGATAGTTGGGTTGATAATTACACTTATATTATTTGTCCCTATAGCGATCGCTATTACTATTAATGACCCAGGACCAATATTTTTTGCCCAAATTCGCTGTGGCTGGATGGGGAAAAGGTTTAAAATTTGGAAGTTTCGTTCCATGTGCGTTGATGCAGAAGCAAAAAAATCCGAACTCAGAAATCAAAATCAAGTAACAGGAGCTTTTTTTAAAATTAAAAACGATCCTCGGGTAACTAAGGTTGGATGTTTTCTTCGACGTACCAGTCTTGACGAACTACCACAGTTTTGGAATGTTTTAAAAGGTGAAATGAGTTTGGTTGGAACCAGACCTCCAACTCCAGATGAGGTAGAAAGTTATGAAGTTCCAGAGTGGCAACGCTTGGATGTAAAGCCAGGAATGACTGGAGAATGGCAGGTTAATGGTAGATCTAATATTTATAATTTTGAGGATGTAATCAACTTGGATTTGCAATATCAAAAGAATTGGAGTTTATTTTATGACTTAAAATTAATTTTCAAGACTGTAACGATTTTATTCAATAAAAATAGTGGTGCTGCCTAGTTTATTCTATTTAGCAAAAAGTAGTTTTGAATCTATTCGTGCTGCTCTGCTAATTCTATTCAGAGACCACTTGAGTGGCTGTATCTTTTTTTATCTAGCATTAGAAAAAAAGTTTAGTCATCTTGCTTTCATTAAATATACATTGTCATAGCCTAGATCTAGATCTATAGTGGCTTCTTCTTGAGTATGGAGTCTAGCGTAAAGCAGCGTAAAGCAGCATCAAGCTTTATAATCTTTTTACTAGAGTCCTCCTTGATTGATAGAAGTGCATCAAGAGCAATAATTGTTTTTACTGATAATAAGTTTTTTGACTTTACCTATAAGCACCAAATTTGTACCCATATATATCTAAGTAGGGCTTGCTGAATAAGTCTAGAAATTGAATCTAGGTGTCACAGCGATTGAAAAATCAAGGTTTAGTTGATTATTCCTCAAATTTACACTGTTATTTTCTTTGAAAGTACAAGGGTTTTAAACATTAATGGTCAATCATCTTGCACTTGTTTGGTGAAAAAACTTTGTGTGACCTTTATCTGACAATACTTTCACTTTCTTTCAGCAAGCCCTAAGTAAGTCAGCATAAAAATTTAAAGCTATCTCATTACGTTGTGTTACGTAGTAAAACGACGTAATCGCAATACTTCTGTTTATTTTACACTCTGTTACATAGTTTCGTTTATTTGTGCTGACCTACTTATAAATTATTTTCCTCCCTCAGAAATGGGAGGTTTTTTTATTTGTAGTTGAATCGCAGGTTTGTTAAAAGAAGCCCCTTAGACCGGTTGATAAGGTTTATTTGCAAATTTTTATTGGCCAATGGGAATTTGATATTTTTAGAGCTAAAAATCACCTCAAATCCAATTGGGATCATGGAAAAACCTCAATTGGGTAAAAATGGCTGAAATCTAGATATATCAAGAGAATAGGTAAATCGATGTTAAACACTTACTACATAAGCTTTTGAAGTTATTTTTGGCATATTTTTTGCCTAAGTCCCGCTAACAATATCTTCGTTAAACAAATATTTTTCAATACGGATTTGTGAACTATCCACTCAATTGCTTCCTAGCTTACCTATTAGGAATAAATTTTAAAGCTGATAATTACTAAACTTTACACTATCAATTTTATAAATTCCTCATAGTTATACTGCGGTATAAAAAATTTTTTTTCAGTACGAAGTATTTTTTTTCGATCAAAAAAGTATTTCAAGTAACATTTACGTAAAAACAATAGTGCATTTACGTAAATCAGTTGATAAATATCAACGTTAGTTGTTGAAAAAGTGTAGCAAAATTATCATCACAATTATTTTACTTCTAAGTAATAATTTACTCAATCTTCAATGAAGAATAACTGACATTAGGGTCTGTCAAAGAGAAAATTCAAATAGGGTCTTTTTTTTTCAAAACAAAAAAACTCTTTAAAACATAACAAGCCGAGATACTCAAAAAAATATATTTTTATGCGAATTTTAATTTACTCTTACAACTACTACCCAGAACCTATTGGTATTGCCCCTTTAATGACAGAGTTAGCTGAAGGGCTAGTTAAACGAGGACATCAAGTTCGCGTGGTAACAGCAATGCCTAACTATCCAGAACGTCAAATATACGAAAATTATCGAGGCAAGTGGTTTGTTACAGAGTATAAAAACGGAGTTAAGATTCAGCGTAGTTTTGTTTGGATTAAACCACAACCTAACCTGTTAGATCGAGTCATGCTCGATGCTAGCTTTGTTTTCACTAGCTTTGTTCCGGCATTAATGGGCTGGCGACCGGATGTTATTTTAACTACTTCCCCTTCTTTACCTGTTTGTATACCTAGTACTCTTCTAGGATGGCTCTATAGTTGTCCTGTAGTTTTAAACTTGCAAGATATATTGCCAGAAGCAGCTATTCATGTGGGTTTACTTAAAAATAAATTCTTGATTCGGGTATTTTCTGTATTAGAAAAATTTGCTTATCGTTCAGCAAGTAAGATTAGTGTTATTGCTGATGGCTTTGTAGATAATTTACTTAAGAAGAAAGTAGCTGCTCAAAAATTGGTTCAGATACCCAATTGGGTCGACATCAATTTTATTAAACCCTCTGCTAAAGAAGACAATACTTTTCGCAAAGAACATAATCTAGAGGGAAAGTTTGTTGTTTTATATTCTGGCAATATTGCTTTAACACAGGGTTTGGAAACAGTGGTTAAAGCTGCCGCTCAACTCAAACATCTCACACAAATTGCCTTTGTTATTGTAGGAGAGGCTAAAGGTTTACAAAGACTACAAAAAGAATGCCAAGAGAATGGTGCTGATAATGTTATGTTGCTGCCTTTCCAGCCCCGGGAAGGTCTACCAGAAATGCTAGCAGCAGCAGATGTTGGTTTAGTAGTACAAAAGAAAAATGTCATTTCCTTCAATATGCCATCAAAAATCCAAGTATTGCTTGCTAGTGGCAGAGCTATAGTTGCATCTGTACCAGATAGTGGTACCGCAGCAAGAGCTATCCGGCAAAGTGGTGGTGGTATTGTGGTTGCACCAGAAGATGTAGATTCATTGTCTAAGGCAATTTTAGATTTATACGAACATCCAAAAAAAGTTAAAACTCTGGGATATAATAGCCGCAAATTTGCTGTAGAACAATATGCTTTTGAGCAGGCTTTAAATAGTTACGAGTCTTTATTTTATTCTGTGAGTGCTGATGCTCAACCGGTTAATTCTACAGTCATATCCAAGCAAGAAGTTTAAGTAATACGTTTTATTAATGAAGTGAAATCAGTAGGTGCACTATCCGTTGTATACACGAGTTGCATCAAGTTAACTCAAAACTGATGGTAATATTTTGGGTTAACTTGATGCTTTCGTATTGTCATTACTTAATAGTTGGGACTCAATTATTTTTGTGGGAACTAATAGGATTTTCATAAAATAACAGAACCTGTGCAACTCGCACATAGCGATCGCCTTAGATTTAACTTTGTTATCGCTGAACGCACATTTTCTAAACTTGAAATTATACTAAATAAAAAATACTCCAACCCCCCTATGACTGAAAGTCCTAGTCTAATAGCCAAAGTCCTCTAAAAGAGGAATAAGTAGATTATTTAATACAGAAGGCACAAGATAATTTTCAAGAACATCGATTTCCCAAACATAATTTCCTAGCAGTCGAAAAAAGCAAATTCCTGTAATAAATTGTCAGTGATTACAGGAATTTGAGATTGCTGACTCTTATTATTCCTTGTACTTCGTTAATATGTAGGAATAGACCTCCAAAATACTTTGAGAAAACCTAATTAGACCTTGAGAAGAATGCGCCAACAAGTACTCAATTGGTTAAAAGATAATGTTCCGACTTCTAGGCTGAGTCATGTGATTAGAGTTGAGCAGATGGCAGTAGAATTAGCTATTTGCCACAACTTAGATACCCATAAAGCTGCTTCTGCCGGGTTAATGCACGATTTAGCAAAGTATTTTGGGTCAGATAAGCTTCTGGAAATAGCACGAGCTAATGGTTTAAAATTAGATGAAGTCATGAAGGCTACACCACACCTTTTACACGCAGATGCGAGCGCAATAGTAGCAAAAACAACTTTTAATGTTCAAGATGAAGAAGTATTACAAGCGATCGCCAATCATACTTTGGGTAGACCAGCTATGAATATGCTCTCTTGTATTGTGTTTTTAGCAGACAGCTTGGAACCCGGTAGAGGAGATTCTGAAGAATTACAAGCTTTGCGTTCAATGAGCTACGAAAATTTATACAAAGCAGTTTATTTAACCTGCGATCGCACTCTGCGAAAATTATTATTAAGTTCTAAGCTGATTCATCCACGGGTTATAGAAACGCGCAACTGGTTTTTAGTGAATTCCTAGCGATCGTCAACAATAAATTAGACCGCGTAGATATCTGTTTTTTGCTAGTATTCAATAAAACCATAAGTGATAATGAAAATTTTAAAATAAGTGCTTCACACAGTGAAAAGCAACTATTTGTGAGACATACAACAAGCAACTGAGGTTGAATGACTGATTATTTCAAAGCAAATTTACCATCAAATTCTGTAGCTCTTAACAATAGTGTGGAAACACAAACACAAATTCAGCACTTAGATGAACAAATTGTTCTAACAATAGCAGAGGCTGCTTCAGATAGGAAAGCAGGTGAAATTTTGCTGCTGAAGGTGTCAGATGTATCTTACCTAGCAGATTTCTTTGTACTGCTTAGCGGCTATTCTAAAGTACAGGTAAGAGCCATAGCTGCTGCAATAGAAGATGCTATGGAAGAAAAATGGGAACGAAAACCTCTACGTACAGAAGGTAAATCCGAAGGGACCTGGGTATTGCAAGACTATGGAGATGTGATCGTCCATATTATGATGCCTAGTGAGCGGGAATTCTATAATTTAGAGGCGTTCTGGGGTCATGGAGAACGCATCAAGTTTCCAGTTGGTGATGATGGTGGAGCAAACCAAGATGATTGAGTCCTCTGTTTATAATTGTCCTGTTCCTACTGAGCAACAACCATGTAATGAGTACGAAGAGTTAAAAACATCATGGCTCTTTCGTGATAGTGTTTTAGGCTTAAGCAGCTATTTTAAAACAATATTCTGGATTTGGGGAATATGTTTATTCGTAGCCGTGCCTGTAGCAGCAGCTAGTTTTTCCCCTGAAAAAGATAGGGGACATTTTATCTTGTGTAGCGCCGCAGTTGCCTGTGTAGGTCTAGTATTAGCGTTAATACGCCTTTACCTAGGTTGGACATATGTAAGTTCTCGTCTGAATAATCCAGTCATCTTTTATGAAGAATCTGGCTGGTATGACGGTCAGACTTGGACAAAACCAGAAGATGTACTCGCACGCGATCGCTTGATTGTTAGTTACGAAATTACGCCCATAATCAGACGCATTAAGCTTACTTTCGCTGGCTTGGCTGGATTATTAGTTATTGGTAGTATAGTTTGGCAGTTCTTGTAAAGAGTTTAAGACCATAAGCTTGTAATTCTTTATCCGTAGCTAAAAAATGAAGAAGACAGCAAGAAAAAATACCGCAAGCCAGACTAAATGCATTTGACTTGCGGATTTATAGATTTGCAGACTCATAAGGTTAAGTGGGTTTAAAATAAACAATGGCAAAACGAACTCAAGCAGCACCTTTAGAAGTCAGGTTGCTCAGAGAAGGCATTATTGAATCGAGACATACAGTTGAGGCTGTTGTCTCTGATGAGAGGGGAAGAATTTTATCTGTAGCAGGAAATGCGGAAACGGCTACATTTGTTCGTTCTGCACTCAAGCCATTTCAGGCACTAGCAGTAACGACAACTGGAACTTTAGAAAAATATAATTTAAGCGATCGCGATTTAGCTATAATTACTAGTTCCCACAATGGGCAGATAGAACAAGTAAGACAAGCATTTAATGTTTTATGGCGTGCGGATATAGACCCCCTGCTTCTACAATGTCCCGTACCATCCGGAAAAAGTAGCCCATTAGAATACAACTGTTCTGGTAAACACGCCGGTATGTTAGCAGTTTGTCAGCAGTGCGACTGGAATTTCAATAACTATATAGAACGAAAGCACCCAGTTCAAAAACTGATTTTAACTAAGGTGGCAGAACTGTTACGAATGCCAGCAGAAGAATTTATTAGCGCTCATGATGATTGTGGCGTACCTACCTACTTAATGCAAATCGGACAAATTGCCCGTTTATATGCTCAAATATCTTCTGGAAGTAATTTAGATATGGAGCGTATTGTTCGTGCAATGACACACCACCCAACTATGGTCGCAGGAGACGGGAAATTTGACACTGAACTGATGCGTTTAACTCCAGGAGAGTTGATCAGCAAGTCTGGTGCAGAAGGAATACAATGTATCGGCAGGTTGGGAGAAAATATGGGATTAACTATTAAAGTCGTTGATGGTGCCAAACGCGCTAAATATGCCGTAGCAATTCACTTGTTACAACAAATGGGATGGATTACTCCTAGGGTTGCACAAGCTCTATCTGAAAAGTTTACGAACTCCGGGAAATACGGACGATTGGAAGTTGTTGGAGAATTATCTATTTTATAGTTGCCAAATGCCCGACGATGTGTTTATAATAGATGAGTAAGCGACGCGGGATAGAGCAGCCTGGTAGCTCGTCGGGCTCATAACCCGAAGGTCAGTGGTTCAAATCCACTTCCCGCTACCAAATAATAAGTAAAGCCCTACAAGATTAATTAATTTTGTAGGGCTTTATTTTATTGAAGTAAATAAAATAAAATTTGTTTATTACTTAAGTTGTTGGTTTGAGTTGTTGGGTAACTGTATGCGCTACGTGCAGATTAAGACAATTTAAGGGACTTCCAATGAATTAAAGGTTCAATTTTTTTTGCAGGGTGCTGTAAAAGCCTTTGGGTATGCTGCGCTCAAGTCGTTGTCAACGCAATAAATTTACGTAATTTATAGCAGTAGGCATTTATATTAAGACATTTATCCATTGCCCTTTGCTCATAAAGTAATACATGATGTCCTGTACTTATATGTTTATTGCTATATTTTGTTCAAGTACTTATGGGGAAATGAAAATCGACTCAAAGCAATATTTTTCAATTTGAAGGCGGCAATGTATCATAGACCAGAAGTATTAAACACTACTTTTCGTAGAGAAGTAGCGATAAAAAATTTGCAAAGACTTAATAATTAATCACAGATATGAGCCTTTATAGCCATCTCTCTGTAAAAAATTGAATTACATTTGCAATCGGATTTTGAGCTACAAAATTTTGATCTATTCTGGAAGAAAAACCATACTTTAAGCACGGTGAATCATGGTTGTAAAGTTGCAGCGACCTATTTTGATAGGAGGAGTGGGACTCTCTTTTCTGTTATGGATTATACAAATTTGGCATAATTCAATATTACAGATAGGAGAGTGGAGCATAGTAAGTTTAGCCGCTATTGGTGGTGGCTTATGGTTATTGAAAAAGAATCGTATTTCGTCCAAATCTGATGCTTTGGATACAATCCCTGTAGAAAGAGTAACAGTAGAGAATGCGATCGCATCTTCTCAAACTACTATCAATCAGTTAGCACAAGAGAACAAAAATCATCAGGCTCTAGAAGATTTGCAAGGGATGATACCATTACTGCAAGCTGAATTAGATAGAAAATGTTTTAGCATTGCAGTTACCGGTGGTAAGTCTGTAGGTAAAACCAAATTAATTGAGGTTTTAGAAGAGCAGCAACAGCAAAAACAGTTCAAAAATATTAGTTACCAAGAAACAGCAGCTTTATTTACAGAAGCTGGCAAAGAATCAGATAATGAGTCTTTCAATCAAGTCAATAAATCTGACTTCGTTTTATTCTTAACGAACGGAGACTTAACCGAATCTGAATTTCAAGCTTTACAACAAATCAAAGCAGCGACTTACAGAACATTAGTAGTGCTAAATAAGCAAGACCAGTATCTTGCAGATGAGAGAGCAAGCATTATCAATGCTATAGAACAGCGAACAGGGTTACAAGTATTAGCTGCTGCTGCATCTCCTGCACCAATCAAAGTGCGTAAATATCAAGAAGATGGAACAATTAAAGAATGGATGGAACAACCAGCAGCAGAATTATCCCAACTGCAAAAGCAACTAAATAATACTCTATCATCTCAATCTCAGCAGCTAATATGGGCTACTACCATGAGAAAAGCCCTAACTCTCACAGCTGAAGCGAAACATTACTTAAACGAAATCAGACGCGATCGCGCTGTTCTAGTTATAGAAAAATATCAATGGATAGCAGCAGCAGCAGCATTTGCAAACCCTGTACCAGCATTAGATATTTTAGCTACAGCAGCAGTTAATACCCAGATGGTAGTTGATTTAGGTAATATCTATCAGCAGAAATTCTCACTAGAACAAGCTCAAACCGCAGCTAGTACTATGGGAGGTTTGATGTTAAAACTAGGATTAGTAGAGCTTTCTACAAAAGCCATCGGTACAGTACTCAAGAGTAATGCTGTCACCTTCGTTGCAGGTGGTGCAGTTCAGGGTGTTAGTGCAGCTTATTTAACTAGAATTGCTGGTTTAACTTTAGTAGAATATTTCCAACAGCAAGAAATAACCGCTAATTCTGAAAGTGGTTTTAATATGGATAAACTTAAACAAACCTTGCAAAATGTTTTCCACCAGAATCAACAAATTGCTTATCTACAAAGGTTTGTCAAACAAGGTGTACAGCATTTATCACCATCTGCACAACAAGTATAGATTCTAGGGGGAGTGTCAATAGGTATTAACTGTAACCTACCCTCCCCAACTTTCATGATTATCTAGGGAAGCGAATTATCAATTCAACATACTTATAGTTCAATCTTAGATGTAACTTGAGCGGTTAGCTAATTTTTCGGTTGCAGCAGGTTGGATAACGCTCTGAGAAGCAAGTCTGAGTAGGGTGTTTGCTCTCTTATTTTTCTGGAAATTCAAAGAAAATCATACTATAGCAGTAGCCATTTAAGCCATTTATATTATGTTAAGGCTTATCTGGCAATTGTTTAACATCGATTTGCTTGTTAGATTGATATATCTAGGTTTCAGCCATTTTTACCCAATTGAGGTTTTCCCTCATCCCAATTAGATTTGAGGTAATTTTTAGCTGCGAAAATATCAAAGTCCTACTAAGAATTAAAATAGAACACTAAAAAATTGAAACTCAAGCCCTGAAAGCCTTATGGAAATTGGTTTCACCTAAATTGACAAAAGAGGGATAAGCAAACCCTGAAAACTAAATGTAAAAATCCCGTTCCAACCGATGATGCAATGTTACAAAATGTAATGAATCTCCAAATCTGGAGAATCTTTCAAGGTCTATACAGATTTGGGTAAGCAT
>JBCCDM010000006.1:0-31177 GCA_039030795.1 Cyanobacteria bacterium P01_A01_bin.84 | reverse complement strand
GTATAATCATGCTTTCAAAAAAATGAAATAAGTTAAGTATAAGTACTGATTCAATGACTAAGTTAATTCTACTAACATTTACTTATAGTAAAAAAAAAAAGTATTATTAATATCAAATGATTAGTTTACAAGTAGCTTTTTTAGCATAGTAACTTAGGTCAGTAAAAATATATGATAAATTTAATTTGGTTATTCAATGAGTTACAAAATAATGAGTCTAAGGAGCGCAGATAATGGAAAAAATTCATAGTTTTTTAGGCATTAGTTATATATTAATGACTTCATACTTTTTTAGTAATTGGTTGAGATTTACTGTCAAACATCCTCACTCTCATCCAGAAGAGAAGTTTTTATCCTTTGTGATGTTTATCATTACAACTATCTTGTGGCCATTAATAGTACCTTTATCACTTGTAGAAATCTTGAAAACACGTAAGTTAGATTTAGGTACAGTAGTTCCAGTGATATTTGCTACTGTCGCTTTAAGTATTTCATTTTGTTTGATTTGATACTTAGACAGAAAGTAGCTTTAAAATATCAAGTGTCAATCCTTTTAGTACCATCTTGCAATTACTAGCAAGAAGATTAGCAAAAAAATATTAGGGCAGAAAATAAATACTTGTCAGATAAATTCTGTTTTATTTATTACAGTTACAGTCTGTCAAGTATGGTAAAGAACTTTCTTACCAGTTTTGTTTCTCGGATTCCTCACCACAACTCTTAAAGCTTTATAATATTTAGAATCGGATTGTAAAGCTTAAATGACACAGGGCTTAAAAATATAAACGAGTGAAAATGTTGGCAACCAATTGCGGACAAAAGCTTACCCTGATAGCTATAGTGTTTTCTTCATTCATGTAAAAGCGATCGCAGTACCGTAGGAAATGTGGGTAGGTTTTATTATCCTGCAGGACTTACGCAAAAGCTACGTAATTCCGTCCGAGACGTTAACGCTTCCACGTGTCCGTGCTTGACTTATGCTTTCCTAAACGTAGTGACCGTCGCTTCGGACAAATCTTCGTTGTGTAAGTCCTGTCCTAATTAGGAATTTTATTGCAAGAAACTTATATACGTAACCATTATTCAAGTTAAGAGAATTTTTGAAATATCATTTCAAAAATATCATAGTCATATCAAGTTCGGTAAATCACTTACGATATAAAATTGTCAGAGTTATTGTATTTCAGAATCTCACGTTAATTTTATCTTGAGTCTTCAAGCAGGCATGATATCGTTCGAGTCTTAGACTGAAGTTACCCAAGGAGTAGTTTTTGCTTGGAATCCCCCACTATAATTCAATACGGTTGCAGTTAAGAAGACTGTAGGTTGGGTTGAGCTTTACCCAACTTCCGGTTGATAACGTTGGGTTGTGCCGTAATGCACACCTACGGTGTTCATGAAATGTAGCGTCATAACCAACCTCAACCCAACCTACACTATTTCTAGTTTCGAGGCTTAACTGAATGCACTATAATTGATACTCCGAATACGCGCTTGGAAGATTTCAATAGTCTCTATTTAATAAATAATGGTCTTGCTTTTTTAGTTACTTGTAAATATTCATCTATTTGTTCCCAATCTTCTTTTTCAACTAGATTAATCAGCTCCTCAAGATTGTGTTGGTAACTTTGTAATGATTCTAGTAAAGCTTGGCGATTATACTTTGCCATCATAATCCCTAACTCTGGATTTCCCCCACCTACACGACTAGTGTCTCTAAAACCAGAACTGGCTAAATTTTTAGATAATTGGGCTACATCAGTATCAGCTTCGAGAATACAAGTTTTAATTAGAGAAGCACTTACCATTACAGGTAAGTGAGAAATTGAGCTTACTGCCTTATCATGAGTTTTGGGATAACAACGTAATGGTATCGCTTTTAGTTGCTTAATTATTTCTTCTAAAAGCGCGATCGCAGTCGGGTTAGTAGTATCTATTGGTGTTATTACGTAAGGATTTTTAACAAACAAATTTTTGACCGCTGCCTCTATTCCGCTATCTGCTGTTCCTGCCATTGGGTGTCCTCCGATAAAATTATTCCAGAGGGAGGAGGCTTTTTGGACTATAGGTGCTTTGACTGAACCAACATCAGTAATTACTGTATTTGAAGAAACCTGAGGAATTAGTTGCTCAAGTGTGGGCAAAATATTTGCTATGGGCGTACAGATAACTATTAGTTCAGTTCCTGCCATTATACTTAAATCAACTGATGCTTCGTCTACACTACCAATAGCGATCGCTTTTTGACAGGTAGATTCCCGACGACTAACTCCAATTACATAATGTCCCAAGGAGCGTAAATCTAAACCTAATGAACCGCCAATTAAACCTAGTCCTACAATACCAATATTCATTTTTAACTTTTTTCGTTGTATAACAAACTCTTACATAATTTATTAACCATTTAACTCGACATCGTTCGAGGTAGCCTGAATGAATTTAGAGGAACTACTAAAAAAATATGCACTCGGAGTCAGAGACTTTAGCAATATTGACTTATCTGAAGCCAATTTAAGTGGTATTAAGCTGGTTGGAGTTAATTTAAGTAAAGCCAATTTAAGTGTGGTTAATCTCAGTGGAGCAAACTTGACCAATGCCAATTTACACAGTGCCAAGTTAAATGTAGCAAGATTGCGCGGTGCTAGTCTTACTGCTGCGGACTTAAGTTATGCTAGCTTAAATGTTGCTAATTTAATTCGTGCTGATTTGAGTCGCGCTCAAATGAGGAACGCTTCTTTAATTCGTGCCGAATTAATTAGGGCTAATTTAAGCCGTGCTGATTTATGGGAAGCAAATCTGAATAGTGCGGATTTACGAGAAGCAACTCTTAGACAAGCTAATCTTCGTCGTGCCAATTTAAATCAAGCAACTTTAAGAGACGCTTCTTTAACTGGGGCTAATTTTGAACAAGCTAATTTAAATAATAGCGATTTAGCTCGTACTGATATTAGTGGGGGTAATTTCCGTGATGCAGAATTAAGTCAAGCTAATCTCAGCCAAGCTAACTTAAGCGGTGCTAACTTAGGTGGTGCTAATCTTCGCTGGGCTGATTTAAGTGGCGCTAATCTGCGCTGGGCTGATTTAAGCGGTGCAAAATTAAGTGGAGCAAACTTAATTGGTGCGGATTTGAGTAATACAAATCTCACCAATACCAGTTTAGTACACGCCGATTTAACCCAAGCAAAATTGATTAAAGCTGAATGGATAGGAGCCGACCTGACGGGAGCAACCCTCACAGGTGCACAACTTTATGCAACTTCTAGATTTGGCTTAAAAACCGAAGGTATAATTTGTGAATGGGTAGACTTGAGTCCTACAGGCGATCGCTCAATCATACAAAAATTTAAGTCCGAGGAATCACAAGAATTTTTCAATGAGACTCCACCAACAATTTCTATTATTATTGACACTCCACTAGATTATGAAGCAAACTTTGTACTTGCAGGTGCATATTATCAAATAGCTCACCGCTACAAGTATTTTAGACAACCTCCGACAATGGAAGTAGGACGTCGCCGTACAGTATTTACTTTTCGGGTTGAAAATGACGAAGCTTTGTTACCAACTGCTTACATGGCAATTCTTCCTTTTAAAGATGCCGAAGTTACTCAAAAAAATATTTGTAAGATTTTAGAGTTAATTTCTCATGAAGATGTTGGTAATCTCAATATGGAAAATTCAGAACTTATAGATAGATTAAATAAGATATTAGCAGAAGTCATTATCAACGTACAATCTTTTCAGAAGATAAAAAATCATTTGAGGTTGGCAAAAAAATTAGACTTTTTTCAATCCCCTACACAAATGATATTAACT
Source organism: Cyanobacteria bacterium P01_A01_bin.84 (assembly GCA_039030795.1). Classification (GTDB taxonomy): domain Bacteria; phylum Cyanobacteriota; class Cyanobacteriia; order Cyanobacteriales; family Nostocaceae; genus JBCCDM01. The sequence goes on along the minus strand of JBCCDM010000006.1, from coordinate 27,361 downwards.
AACTCTAATGGAGGATCTTTAATAGTAAACGATAATCCCAATTTTGGTAAACGGTTGCCTTCTAACTCTAATAGTAATATATCTAGTTATGATAATCATGAATATGAAGCTGAAAAAATAGTTTTACCTGATTCCAATAAAATTATTGATTTTATAAAAGGTTTTTATAATATAGTTTAGTTGCCTAATTCCGCCCATATTCAGATAGTTATATTCAGGAGATAACATTCAGAAACTAACTATTCAAAAATAATCAAATTTTTGATTATTAGTGATTTATTCGCTAAGTTTGTCAATACAAAAATCAATAATTACGGGAGGCTTATAAGAAAATGCGCGATAGCTTTAATAAAATGATGGGTCGAACTCGCTTTGTAGTTTGCCGTATCTTTTTGCATTTATCCGGCTCAGAAGTCGCACCTATTTTGGGTCTTTTAAATCGTTGTGCGCGAGAAGCTGTTGATGCTGATGGCGATTTGGAAGTTTTAGGAGAAGGATTAGTTCAAATTTGTCAAACTCTTCTTCAACATGATGATTATTGGTTATCTGCATCTAATGAAGGAGAAGTGTTTTGGAAAGAAGGTGAGGCTGGAGATTATGTTGAGGAGTTATTTACTGATTCTGGTCAACGTTATTTAAGCCAGGTTAATTTTGATGATATAGATGTAAATGAACCATTATCTATACCAGTAACTCGTAATGTGATTGTAATGATAACAGTAGCTTATAAAGGAGAAGAACCTGATTTAGAAACAGATATTTCTAATATAGAAGCTCTTCAGTACGCCTTGAAAGCTTTAATTAATTTACATTATAAACATAACTTAGAAGCGATCGCAGTGCATTTTTCCCCTGCTCAACTTGGAGATGAATTAACTAGCGACCAGCTATTAATGCACTATCCGGAATTGATTCCTTTGTAATTTTAGGAGTAACTGTGGGAGTTTTCTACACTAACTACTCCATTTAGAAATTGTTAAACTCAAAGATAGGAAAATAATTATATGTTTATGAAAATTTTACGTAATTTTACTTTAGTTTTTTTATCGGCTAGTTTATGTTTCACAACGGTTGCTTGTGGTGGTGGGGCTGAACAAAATAGACCCAATACCAGACAAGTTAGTAATCAGACTTCTAATGTAGCTAGAAATGTTAGGCTTAGCGACGGACAATATCCTGTACAGCAAGCTAGCTATAGCGATGAAAATGGGGAATACACTCTATTTTTACTCAATAGCAATCCCCCAACTTTTAAAACTCAAAAGTTACAAATGGCAAGGTTAACTGATGAGGAGATTCAACAGGGGAAGACAAGTTATTTGAAGGTAGACAACGGTCAACCAATTCTATACGCTACGAAAGACTTAAAAATTGAATACGTCCATGCTGTAACTGAGACTAAAACCGACCCCCAAACAGGACAGCAACAAGTGGTTGTAGTTCGTCGAGAAAATAGTTTCTGGACTCCTTTTGCTGGAGCATTGGCTGGTCAAGTAGTGGGTAATCTATTATTTAGACCCCAATATTATGTACCTCCTGTATATCAGCCAGGAAGCGTATTAACTGGTTATGGTGGTTATGGTAGAACCTACGATAGAGCAGTTACTAGATATCGCGATCGCTATAACAGCGCACCAATATCAGTAAGAAATCGTACCAGATTCCGCACAACAGGTAATATCAGAAGGTCTAATCCCAGAGGTTCAGCTGTACGTACGTCACCAAATCGGACTACAACTACTCGTACTAATACTAACCGTACAAGAGCAACTGGTTCTGGCTATGGTGGCAGTAAATTGAGGACGACTGGTAAATCTGGTGCTAGTAGAAGAAGGAATTCTGGTAGAAGTAGTTTTGGTAGTGGTGGTCGTTCTCGTAGTCGTTCTTTTGGTGGTAGAAGAGGAAGACGTTAAGTTAGTTAAGTTAAATAAGGGTGGTTCTTCAATCCTCCTAATTTCTCCTTTCATGTCATTGTGAGGAGAAACGATGCAGCAATCGCAAAATTTATAACTAAAAACGAGTCCGTACAATTGCTATGTCCTACCGGACACGCAAGGATTTTATCCCAATGCAAAAGTTGCGTGGGACATTTTTTTGACTTTTAATTACCATTAATTTTCTATAATCGTATTTGTACTTACAGATACAAGATTTGAGCAAACGCATTTTTTATAGACGTGCAGCGCGATTAAAAAGATATTTTTGCTTTCTGTGTAAATAGGTCGGTGGAAATAAACCAAACTATGTAACAGATTGTAAATAGGATTCAAACCCTTGCGATTGCTTCGTTACACTACGTTTCACTCGCAATGACATACCTTGATTTTTTAATGCCTACTTACTTAAATAAATTTAGGGGCTCTAACTGGAATGCTTAAGTTTGTGAAAACAGACTGAAAGTTTTACTCGCTCAATCAATATATTTAGTTTATAAGCTTGATAATTTATTCTAAAGCGAGTTGAGTGGTGTTAATAACTGGGGTGCCGTCATCAGCTACAGTTCCAATGCGGAAATGTAGAAAATTTAAGTGTATATAAAATTTGATTAAAGCTTTGGTTGTAGGTGCAATTTATGTTTTGCGCTCCGATTTTTATGTTTACTAAACATTAAGTATGGCTCAAAGAGTGCGCTAGCAACGACTCAGTGCATTTTTGTAAATTCACATATAAATATGTAAAAAAAGTGAGGATAAATACAGAAAAATAGTTGCCAGTATTATTTCTAACTGTGTTTCTGTAATTCTAAATACATTTTCCAAAATACATATGTAACTAGTAAGCAGAATCATCAATGACAAGAGTGATAAAAGTTTGTTAAGAATAGTAAAGTAATATCACATTGAGGAAATATAAACTTATGGCGGATGTGATGGACGGTAAATCGCGTCATCAGGTAGTTATTGTTGGTGGAGGTTTTGGTGGTCTTTATACTGCTAAAAATCTTTGCGGTAATGATATTGATGTAACGCTAATTGATAAACGTAACTTTCATTTATTTCAACCACTCCTTTATCAAGTTGCTACTGGTACGCTATCTCCGGCTGATATTTCATCGCCATTACGTTCTATTCTTAAGAAAAATAAAAATACTAAGGTAGTACTTGGTGAGGTGACGGATATAGACCCCCAAAATCAAGAAGTGATTATGGGTGATGAGAAAGTTTATTATGATACTTTGGTAGTCGCTACAGGTGCAAAGCACTCATATTTTGGTAAAGACCATTGGGAAAGGTCTGCACCGGGTTTAAAGACTGTAGAAGATGCGATAGAAATGCGTCGGCGGATTTTTTCTGCTTTTGAAGCAGCAGAGAAGGAAACTGACCCGGAAAGAAGACGTTGTTTACTGACTTTTGCGATTGTAGGTGGTGGTCCGACTGGAGTAGAATTAGCTGGTGCGATCGCGGAATTAGCTTACTCTACACTGAAGCATGATTTCCGTAATATCGATACATCGGAAGCCCAAGTTCTGCTGTTGGAAGGAATGGATCGAATTTTACCACCCTTTGCACCGGAACTATCTAAGGAAGCGGAAATATCTTTACAGAAGTTGGGTGTAACAGTACACACTAAGACATTAGTTACCGAAATTGAAGGGGATCTTCTTACTCTCAAACAAGGTGATGAGGTCAAGCAAATTTCAGCCAGGACAGTATTATGGGGAGCTGGAGTCAAAGCATCACCATTAGGAAAAGTCATTGCTGAGAAAACTGGTGCCGAATGCGATCGCGCTGGTAGAGTAATTGTGGAGCCTAATTTAAGTCTGAAAGAATATTCTAATATCTTTGTGATTGGAGACTTAGGACACTGTACTCAAGAAAATGGTAGACCTTTGCCAGGTGTGGCACCAGTTGCAATGCAGCAAGGAAAGTATATTGCTTCCTTAATTAAGAAACAGCTCCAAGGTAAAACATCAGAAGCTTTCAATTACAATGATATGGGAGCTCTTGCGGTCATCGGAAGAAACTCTGCTGTAGTAGATTTACTATTTATTAAACTTAAAGGCTTTTTCGCTTGGTTGTTCTGGTTAGTAATTCATATTTACTTCTTAATTGAATTTGATAACAAACTAGTAGTGACTATTCAATGGGTATGGAACTACTTTACCCGCAATCGTGGAGCCAGATTAATTACAGGGTTAGATGATATCAATACATCTCCATACCTCAATAACGAAACTTATTATGAAACAGTCAACAGTACGTCTGTAAATAAGCAGACTATAAATGCTTCAATATAGGTCACTTTTATAGTTGTTTTAAATAGATAATTCCGAATAATTCCCAAAATTTTGTCCCAGATGTAAAATACTGCATCTGGGACGAAACTTTTTGAGAGGGCGCAAGGTTTGCACCCCTACAGATGTATCATATTTTTTATGAATTAGTGTTACTCCATAAGATTATCCCTTTACCCCTTTACCCCCTTACCCTTTAACCATTACGCTTTTGGTTAAAGCCAAAGTGATAATCTCCTAACCGGTGTTGCAATGTCGAGCGACAAAACCTCAGATACTCATACAGAATCTCTTCTACAAGCAGTTGAAGAAAATGACGCTATCGTAAATTGGGAAGACATAGAGACAAAGACAAAAGGACAAATATTAGAAGCACTAAATACAACCAACTCAGATACTAATCATCCAGATTATTTAGTTTATCCCCGTACTGAAGAACAACTTGCGAAAATTATTGCGATCGCTAAAAATACAAAATGGCGTATCCTAACTTGTGGTGGAGCAAGTAAACTCAATTGGGGAGGGTTAACCAAACAAATAAATCTTGTTATCAGTACAGAACGTTTAAATCAAAGAATAGAACACGCTATTGGTGATTTTACCGTTACAGTTGATGCTGGGGTAAATTTTGCTCATCTTCAGAAGACTTTAGCAAAACAAAATCAATTTTTAGCCCTAAATCCTACATTCCCAGATAGAGCAACCCTTGGTGGTATTATTGCCACATCAGATACAGGTTCTTTGAGACAACGTTACGGTAGTGTCAGAGACCAGTTACTAGGAATTACATTTGTGCGTCATGATGGTGAGATAGTCAAAGCTGGTGGAAAAGTCGTCAAAAATGTTGCTGGATACGACTTAATGAAATTATTTACAGGTTCTTACGGTACTTTAGGAGTCATTACCCAGTTAACTTTTCGTCTTTACCCCATTCAAGAAGCTTCTGGGACAGTAGTAATTACAGGTGCAAAAGACAAAATATCTGAAGCAGCAGGAATTTTACGCGGTTCTGGTTTAACACCCACTGATGCTGATTTAGTTGCTTCTCAGTTAATAGAATATTTATTATCTAATTTAAAGCTGGATCCAGCTTCGGGTAGAAAAGATACAGATTTAGGTTTGATTGTTCGTTTTCAAAGTATTAAGGAAAGCGTTCAAGAGCAATCAAAACAAATTTTAGAGATAGCACAAAAATTAAATCTGTACAGTGTTATGTTTTTCGATACTGACGAAGAAGAATTATGGCAGTTATTACATCTACAAATGCATAACATCAACACAAAGTTTCCTATTAGTTGCAAAATAGGAGTATTACCTAGTAATGCGTCTGAAATTATGAGCAATGTAGAAGTTGGTTATATTCATAATGCTAGTGGACTAGGAATATTACGTGTAGAAAATGAAAAAGATGTTATGCGAATGCGAAATATCTGCCAAAGTTGTGCTGGTTTTTTATCAGTTCTAGAAGCACCAAAATCTGTCAAAGACAACCTTGATATTTGGGGTTACAAAGGGAATGCTTTAAATCTCATGCAGCAAATTAAATCAAAATTTGACCCAGAAAATATGTTTAATCCCGGTCGATTTGTTGGGGAAATTTGACTTAAAATTGACTAAAAAAAATAGGTGAGTAAATGACATAAAGATGATAATTTATTTTCTGGAATTTACGTAATTTAAGTCTTATGTGAATTGCTATGAAGTAGATTGACCGTTGAAGCTGGAACGCTATTGAGAAGGCTCTTAGGTGTCAACTAAACACTTAAAAAAGCTAAAAGCCAAAAGCTAAATAATCAAACAGGGGGACAGGGGAAGATGCAAGTTTCTGATAGTACTTCTAATAACAATTTTGATAAAAGCTCCGATAATACTTTTAATCAGAAAAATTCAAATAATAACAAAAATAATAACAAAAATAATATTCAACAACAGCAAGGATTTGACCCCAATCATCCACCAGAACCAAAACTAATAGACACCTGCGTTCACTGTGGATTTTGTCTTCCTACTTGTCCCAGCTACAGAGTCATTGGTAAAGAGATGGATTCTCCTAGGGGAAGAATCTATTTGATGGATGCAATTAATGAAGGTCAAATCCCCTTAAACACAGCTACAGTTCAGCATTTTGATACTTGTTTGGGTTGCTTAGCTTGCGTCAGTGCTTGTCCTTCTGGGGTACAATATGACAAATTAATCTCTGCAACTCGTCATCAAGTAGAACGCAATTACCCCCGGAAATGGCTCGATCAGCTGTTCCGTAAACTGATATTTTCACTCTTTCCTTACCCAAAGCTGTTAAAAATTTTACTCGTTCCCTTATTTCTTTATCAAAAGTCGGGTTTATCCAAACCAATCCGTTCTACTGGTATCATCGAGCGTATCTCTCCTCGTTTAGCTGCGATGGAGTCCATTCTGCCACAAATCACTACCAAATCATTTCAAGGTGATTTCCCCACCGTCATCCCCCCCCAGGGAGAAAAGCGCTACCGGGTGGGAATGATTTTGGGATGCGTGCAAAGACTATTTTTCTCCTCTGTCAATGAAGCTACAGCGAGGGTTCTGACCGCGAATGGTTGCGAAGTGGTAATTCCTAAAACCCAAGGTTGTTGCGCTGCGCTTCCCGAACACCAGGGACAAACCCAACAAGCGCAAGCTTTAGCAAAACAGATGATTGATAGCTTTGCAGATACAGATGTCGATTTTGTGATTATTAATGCCGCAGGTTGTGGACATACTCTGAAAGAATACGGTCATATTTTAGAAAATGATCCGGAATACAAAGAGAAAGCTAAAGTATTTGCAGCTAAAGTTAAAGATGCACAAGAGTTTTTAGCAACCGTTGCTTTAACAGCAGAGTTATCTCCCCTCACAGATAAACCCTTAACAATAGTTTATCAAGATGCGTGTCATTTATTACATGGTCAGAAAATCAGTGTCCAACCCCGTCAGTTATTAAAACAAATCCCCGGTGTTACCCTTAGAGAACCATTAGATGCGGCTTTGTGTTGCGGTAGTGCAGGTATTTATAATATGCTGCAACCAGAAGTAGCTGAAGAATTGGGACAGCAGAAAGTCCAAAATTTAACCAATACTGGCGCTGATTTAATTGCTTCTGCAAACCCTGGATGTAGTTTGCAAATCAGCAAACACTTACAACTACAGGGTAAAGATATCAAGATTATGCATCCGATGGAATTGTTGGATCGTTCAATTCGAGGGGAGAAATTACAGAAGTAATATTAATCTGAAGAAGGAGTACTACAAAGGGATTTGGCACAACTTTAAATGAGCTTATCCCACTATTCAGAAAATCCGTGTTTTTTAGGGCAAAAGTTCTCTGAAAGCTTTTATTTTTCGTGTTTAATGATTAAAAATATTAAGCTTTTTAATGGAAATTATATTAGTGGGATAGATTCATAGAATTGGTATTAAGTATAAGTAAATTCTGAGAGTTAGAAATGGAAATTATTCAAGCTAGTTTTGAGGATTTTGAGGAAGTATTAAAGTTGTTCGATGAGTACCGCGTTTTTTATAAGCAATCTTCAAATATCAAAGCTGCTAAAAAATTTCTTCAAGAGCGCTTTCAAAAAGGTGATTCCACTATATTTGTAGCTAAACATAATGGTTATTCCGTTGGATTTGTTCAGCTTTATCCTAGTTTATCCTCAGTCTCAATGAAACCTGTTTGGATTTTGAATGACTTGTTTGTCGAGGAAGCTCATCGAAAGAAGGGAGTTGCAAAACTGTTAATGAAAGCAGCAGAGGAGTTTGGAAGAGATACAGGAGCAGTCCGAATCACTTTAGCGACACAAATTCATAATATTGCAGCTCAAGCTCTGTATAAATCGATTGGTTACGTTAAAGATGAAGAATTTTATCATTATGAATTAAGATTGTGAGAAATATTACGAGAGGAAAGATTTATGATTTTTCTAGCTTAGATTTTGCTGTATTCTAATCAAATACACCCATGAAATATGCCTAAAAAAACCTAAATACGCGATATACTTGCTTCTCTACAATAATTCTAGATTCAACATCTTTAATTTCTCAAAATTTCTATTATATTTTTGGTAAATTATCAAATACTTTATCAACTCCGTTAGTAAGAGCGATCGCACCACAGGATATCCCTAGTACTAAGCTACCAATAATCCCTTGAACTAGAGGGATGTAAACGTAAAAGTAAACCGAATATAGATACAATAGTCCTGCAAAAAAAAGCCCAACTAATAGACCATACACAAATCTTCGGATTCCAGATAGCTTGTTTGCTGGTTGGGTACTCATAGTGAATCTAATTTTTAAGATATAAATTAACTATAAATTGATTTTAACGAATTTAGAAATATTGAATTAGAAATATTGAAAAGATTACCCTACTTATAGAAAATATTCCCGGACTTGGTTGCATAAAATTTGAAGTTGAGAACTTTGTCAACCTTGAAGGAACCCAAAATGCTAACTTTATTACCAGCGATCGCTTTAAAAAGACAAATGTGAAAATAATTTTCTTCTACACCGTATCTTTTAGGTTTTTTGCACCTCAAAAGGACTTTGATTATCAAGTGGAATTGTTACTTTAATCTGAGTACCTTTTCCTGGTGTGCTATCAATCTTAATTTTTCCTCCTAACATTTGTACTCGCTCTTGTATTCCCTTTAAACCATAGCCAGAATTGGGTTTATCAGACTCGAAACCAATTCCATCATCGGTTAAATTCAAAATAACTTCACTAGAAGTTGCTTTACCCAGAAGGTTAACCAAGGAAGCATGGCTATGTTTTTGAATATTGGTAAGTCCCTCTTGGACGATGCAGTAGATTTGATGACTAGTCTGTAGGGGAAGAGAGGGGAAGTTCAACCGAGTTTGCATCTGATAGGAGTTATTTTGTTGAAATTGCTTAATTAGGGTCATTAAAGCTTGGTTAAGTTGAAAGTTTTCCTCTCGTATAGTAAATACTGACTGTCTAACTTGTTGGAGGGATCTAGATGCAAGGGTCTTAGCTATTTTGATAGCTTGTTTCGCTTTATCTGGGTTGCGCTCCTCTAGTCTTTCAGCAAGTTCTAGCTGAATATCAAGAGAAGTCAGGGTATGTCCTAGAGAATCGTGTATATCGCGAGCAATACGAGTCCTTTCGAGTTTTGCTGCTAGTTTTTCTACCTCAAATGACAGAGCAACAGCTTTAGCATGACTGTAACGCTCAGCAAGAAAAATGAAACAGAGCAAAATAATAAAGGTACTCACCGCTAAGTAGACAACTGTGTTAGTGAGCAAGGTATAAATAATATACCTTTGAGGATCCGCAAATACTTCTGCAAATATAGAATTCATCCACTCAATTTTTTGAGGCATATGCCATACTTGGCTAATTTGCCAAACAATTCCACTAGCGATCGCTACAAAAATAGCATCTTTACGACTTAGCAAAAAGCAACTCTTCGCAATAACCAGATATAGGAATAAATCTAGAGCAGATGTAGTTAAAATACAGGTTAAAACAAGGCAGAGAACTTCCAGAAAAATATAACCTTGTCTTTGCCATAGAGGATGATTCAAGGGAAAATAAAAACTCAATACAGCCAAAATAATCAAAGCTGTCAAGATAATTACATGGGTATTTTCGATAAATACATACTTGTTGCCATAAATGAATCCGCCTACAAATACTGCAATTATGTGAACTATCAAAATTGTCCACTCAACATAGAAAATAGTTCGGCGAATGGAAGGGAAAGCCTTGGCAATAGGTCTGATGGAGCTTTTTGCCATGAGTTTTGGTCTTCTTATGACTAGAGATATATTACAATACCTTGTCGAAATTAGGACATGACAAAAGTCATAAATAGTAATGACATTTGGCTGTAGAGAAATTAGGATTTTCTTGGCTATTCTAGTTGTGTAGGATTAAAGATATTTTTCTTCCACCCTTTTACCTTTTATGGGTTTTACGAAAAACAAATTTACTAATTATGAGGGCACAAAAATTACGTACCTACAAGATATTGACGGTTTACTAGAATTTCAATTATGGAAATCTCATTAATACAAATATCTCTTTATTTTTCTTTATCTCTCTCTCTTTAAAGATAGATATTACTAAGGAATAAGAATCAGGACTTACGCAATGAATATTTGTCCGAAGCGACGGTCGCGTAGTGTAGAGAAGAATGAGTCAAGCATGGACACGCGGAAGCGTTTGCTTCTGCATAACGTTAGTTAACCCAGAGTTTTTGCGTTAGCTAGCGCGTTTGCTGCGCAAAAACGGAGTCTGATCGACCGAGCTTATAGGTCGCTATCGCTTGTAATGACGGAATTAAGTTGCTTTTGCGTAAATCCTAAGAATAAAGAATATTGATGCTTATTCCTTAATACTAAGTAGATATAGAGCAATAAAATTCAGTTAAGGTTTTTGTGACAAAAGATAAGTACTGTAGAGACGTAATCATGACACATCTCTGGCAAATTATTTAAGCTTAACTGAACCCTATTGAGATATAGATAGCATTTGCTACAAGAAAATTCCTTAAATACCTTTAAGTACTTTAAGTAAAAGTTGAGATATTGAGATATGGTTATGATTCGTAAGACTGCTAACAATATTTTTCACAATACTAACTCAACCTCAGGAATAGAAGAGTTTCTGCTCTACAAAGGAGTTCAATCAACTTCAATTAATCAAGAAGATGAGAACACAAATAACTCTATCAGACCCAATCCTCCTCACGACACTGCACCTTTTACAGGCAATATTTACATCGATGGTATTTTATTTGGGGGTAATCGTTGGACTTTAAATAGCGATCGCGCTATTACTTATTCATTTTTGCGTCCCAGTTTTGAGTTAATTAATGATGTTGCATATCCTTGGCTTAATTACGAAATTGAAGCAGTAGAAAAAGCCTTTGAAGCTTGGTCAAATGTTGCTAATATTTCTTTTGTCAGAGCCGCAGATGATGACATCAACGCTATTATTGGTCTTTACTTGCTTGCTGACCCAGACCCTGAAGCTCCTGAAGGTGGTGTTACTGCACCAGGTATACCAAATATGGGTTTGGGTTATCTTAACCGACAAGGATTTGAATGGAATGTATCTGGACTCCAACCAGGGGGTTATGCTTTTGCAACACTATTACACGAAATAGGTCATCTTTTGGGATTAGATCACCCTCACGAGAGTCTTGGTGGTTCTTTAATTTATCCAGGGGTTGATAATGAGTTTGATACAGGAGATTTTGGTCTCAATCAAGGTATTTACACCACTATGACATTCAACTTTGGGTGGGTTGAGAATTACAATAATCTCTTTCCAGGTAGTAGTTTTGGTAATCAAGCTACTCCTATGGCATTCGATATTGCTGCTATTCAGTATCTCTATGGAGCAAACACTACTTATCGTACTGGGGATGATACTTATACATTGCCTACTAACAATCAGCCAGGAACTTCTTACTCCTCAATTTGGGATGCTGGGGGAATTGATACAATAACTGCTGCTTCTACTTTTGGCGATGCAATTATTGACTTGCGGGAAGCTCCTTTACTTGGACCTAACGCCGGAGGATATTTATCCTATATCCAAGATGTATCCTTGTTCGATCGCGTAGTTGGAAAACAACCTGATAAAAGAATCTATGGCGGTTTTACTATTGCTAACGGCGCGATTATTGAAAATGCCATTGGTGGTTCTGGGAATGATACGATTACAGGTAATGATGTCGCTAACGAAATTTCCTCTCAAGCAGGTGACGATCTTATTTACGGTCTAAGTGGTAATGACATTTTATATGGCGATACGGGTTTAGATACTCTTGATGGGGGAGATGGGGATGATAGTTTATTTGGCGGCACCGGCAATGATATCCTTGACGGTCAAGGGGGCAATGATATCTTAATAGGAGAATTAGGAGAGGATACCTTAATTGGTGGAAATGGTGATGATATTCTCTATGGTAATGAGGGCAAAGACCTGTTATTTGGTGGTGCTGGAAGCGATAAATTTGTCTTTAATACTGTTGGTGAAGGTGTTGATAATATTACCGATTTTTTATCTTCCGAAGACCAAATTATCTTATCTGCTGAGGGTTTCTCAGGAAGACTCTTAGAAGGAGCTTTATCAAGGGAACAATTCTATCTGGGTTCTACTGCAACTGTTGAAAGTCATCGCTTAATTTATAATTCCTCAACAGGAGGATTATTCTTCGATGCTGATGGTGTTGGTGGGGCAGATCAAAGACAATTGGCTGTGTTCTCATCAGGAACAAATTTAAACTTTAGCGATATTGTAGTTATTATTTAGAAGAGCATATTGTTGACAGTTAGGGTCATAAACAATTTGTCAACAAGCAATAATTCTCTTAAACAAACACCCAAAAAATGAGATAGGAAACATAATTTTTGGTGAGGTGAATGCAAAAATTTTAATGCATAATTCATTCTTGCGCTAAAAAACAAGTACTTTCATTTTATTTGATACTTTGATTTAGTCTCATTTTAAGGATAATTACGAGTTGACATAATTTATCTCATCTTAACTTATGACAATCGAAGTCAATCAGAGAAATCGACTCAAGCTCTGGTTTCAATGGATTGCTGCTAATGCTATTGGTGAATTACTGGTGTCCCGTGGCTTTTAAGTGGTATCCACTATTGGCGTTGTTCGTTCATTAATTTCGATTTCAAGATCATCTGTATTGATTGTCAACCCTGTCTCCATTTGGGGAAAGGGTTGAGAGAAATTTAAATCTCTTTAAGTCCCTTTAAATTCCTTTAAATCCCTGCATGACCCATTGCTATACCAGCAACTAGCATTCCTAATACTAAAAATGGCTGGGCACTTGCTTGATATTTAACATCGTTTTTCAAGGGGTCGCGGAGGAAATACATATCTTGAAAGACGATTTGGGGAATAATAAGTAATACTAAAATCGAAGCGTAGAGATTTTCATGAATGTAAACTAAATATCCAGCGATCGCGCCTTGAAATAAATCTATCATCAAAACACAAATCCAAGCGGCGGTGGTAACACCAAACATGACTGGTAAGGATTTGAGTCCAAATTGCTTGTCACCTTCGACGCTTTTGAAGTCGTTGACGATGGCAATACCTAAACCAGCGAGACTGTAAATAACAGTAATAACTACAATTTTCCAGTTCAGTTCCCCAAATAAAGCATGACCTGTACACCAAGGAAAAGCCATATAGCTAGCTCCTAATGCGTATCCTCCAAACCAACCGTTTTGCTTGAGTTTGAGTGGTGGAGCAGAGTAAATATAGGCGATAAATACCCCCATAATAGCTATAGTTAAAATCGTGGGAAATTCATTACCTGCCCATTTATCTAGACCAAATGCTAAGGCAATACCAGAAATTAATAATACTATTATTTGTGTAATGACCTGGGGTAGAGGAATTGCACCGGAGGGTATGGGACGATAGGGCTCATTAACAGCGTCAATTTCCCGGTCGTAGTATTCATTTAGGGTTTGGGTATAACCAGCAAGTATTGGACCTGCTAGAAGCATACAGGCTGCTGATTTTAGTATATTTTCTAATGTCCAGGTATAATTACCTGAAGAAGCTGCACCGCAAACTACGCCCCAAATTAAAGGTATCCAGGTAATAGGTTTCATTAACTGCAAGCGAATTTTCCAAATGGAAGTTCCTCCAGAAGAGGCACCTTTCATTCCTAGCAGTTGTCTTGCTTTGGAGCCGCTATCAGTATCATTTTTGGCTCCTTGGACATCAATTTTTTGTTCAATAGGTTTGGAGTCAGACATAATTTTGATTCAGACGGTTGATTGTGGAGGGTTTATGATTGTTGGTTGGGGTCTTTGGTTAAGATTTCAGTCTTTAAATGAACTTTCTCTGTCTTGGATGAGGATTGGATAAGGGAGGAAAAGTTTCTTTTTTGTATAGAAACATTTGCAGAAACATTTGCAAAAATATTATTTAGGGAAATAACAGACCCATAATTTCCAGATCAAAAGCCAAAAACTTCTCTTAAAATGAAATAATCAAATAAGGATTCTGAAACTTCGCTCCGGTAACTTGCTTACCACTTAATGGGGCTGGTAAAAATATATTACGTCGCTGGTCGCCTGCTTCTATAGTTACTTCTGGTCCTGATTGGCTCAATTTAACGTCTTTTTTATCGAAACCTGGTAAAAACAAACGTACTTGAGAATTATTAATGTCAATTTCCATCGGTTTGGGTGCTTCAATCGCTTGCTCTACCAGATTTGGCATTGCATCTATGAGGGGTTGCCAATTACTATCTTTGAGTTCGGGGATAGTTGTAACTGGAATTCCTGGAAATTCTTCTATTAGGTTGGCTAATGGTTCGTCGGATATACTGATAACTCCACCGACGGTTAAACCTGTTTGTTGGGCACTACCCCAAAGAAAACGGGCTGCGGAAACTTCAAAAATGTCGCCACTAGTTACCAAAAAAGCTGCTGCTTGTCTGGGGTTAGAAACTGCTTCTTTACCTTTATCTAAAAAATTATTTACCTTATTGGTAGGTTGAGAAAAATTATCTGCTGTCCAATCTATGTTAAATAAAGTACCAATTAAAGGCTGAATCAAAGGTCCGGAATCTTTAATAGTTCTGCCTAAATCGGAGTTGTCAAATACTTTTCGGAACCTTCTTGCATACCAACTCATAGATTCTGGCATTCCTAACATTCGTAAAGTAGAAAGGTCGCCAGCACCATGATAAATAATTACATCATATTTACCACTTTCGTAGTATTCACGGATAGCATTTAGTGCTAGAGCGTTATCCATACCTGGTAATATGGTTAACTCTTGACCGTAAACTTCTTTGAGAATGGGTGTTTTTAAATACTGAGCTTCTACTTTTTTCACCTCTTCCCAACTACGTTCTAATAATACGGAAGCTTGAAGCTGTACGACCTGTAAATTAGAAGCAATTTCTTCAGGATCGGCACTTATTGGTTGACCCAAAAGCAGAGGTAAAATTGGTTCTGTTTGTGCAGCTAGTAGTACCCTTTTACCTTGACTTGCCATTAATTTAGCAGCAGCGATCGCGCTTTTGCTGCAACTAATGCCGTTTTTGCCTAAAAATGTCAGTATCAGAGCCATTGATTAACCTTTAATTTACCACTGCTTGATTTAACAATAATTCAAAAGCCACTATTCACATCACTTTGATCTGAACTCAAAGTTTAATTCAAAATTTAATTCAAAATTTAGTTAAGAATCTAGGTCACAATCTAGTTTTAAATTCAAAATTATTTTTGCTTTTAGCAAAATTTGATACAAGCTTGATACAATAATTTACTTAATTAGACTCTTTTGTCTAAATTCTTCACCTTTTAAAGTTAACATTCTGTACAGCTTTAAGAGGCGAAAACAGGTATGACAAAAAGAATAATACATTCTTTGATAGCAAGATTCTTCCGAATAACACTAAATTTTGCCATACCCGGAGCGTATGATTTTAACTCCCCCGTGATGTTCTCAGCACAGAAAAAAGTTACGAAACGACCTTTAACTCATCCTCAAAAAACCAGGTAGAGGAATTGTCATCAAATAGTACAACAACTCCAACTCCACTGCCATCAGTCATTTTATAATCTTGGATAATGCCAGTCTTGCCTAACTTTTCGGCAATAGTCTTGGAGACGCGATCGCGTAAACGAAATACTTTTACTCTCTGTCCTTTTTCCATGCCAACTTAAAATAATGCAATAAACCAAGATTTAGTTTAACTGAAATTAGGGAACTTTCTAACAGGGAGTGACGATATGGAGAGATTGAGGAAAGCGGAAATGGGGTAAGAGATAAGGAGAACTGAAAAAATTAATAGCACAGCTATTCCCATCACCAATCACAAATTCATTTCATTTCATTATTCTAGACATCCCCTATATACTGAAGCTGTATGTCAGAATAACTCCAATTTTCACTGGTTTATGTTTTTATAAAAGTAGTGTAAACAGTATTTACTTCGATCTTTATTTGGCTAAAATCCTTATTTAAAAGGAACCTTAGCAGATAATCAGGCTTCAATTAAGAAGTGTTTGGTGTGTAGGTTATGTGTGTATGAGTGAGGAAGTGAAAATTGTTAGGAAAAATGCGAGGTGTACTCCGTCTTAAGAACAAATTAAGGTCTTGGCTACCAATGGATGATATTTGGTGGGCAAAGTTTGATTTGTTACGAATTTTAGTAAGACGGGATATTGATGCAAGATACAAGGGATCTGTAATTGGTAATTTATGGCCCCTAGTTAATCAATTGTCGCTACTATTTATTTATACATATGTTTTTTCAATTGTCTTGAAAGTAAAGCTGACTCTAAGGAGTTTGCCAGAAAACAATTTTACTTTCGGTTTATGGTTGTTTGCTGGTTTATTACCTTGGTTGACCTTCAGTAATGGTTTAATTCAAGCTGCTGGTTCTGTGGTGGGACAGCCAAATTTAGTTAAAAAAGTAGTATTTCCTCTTGGCTTATTGCCCTTAGTGCCTATATTATCAGCTTTTATTGAAAGTGGTTTCGGCTTGATGGCATTGATTTTTTTTGTAGCCCTAACTTCTCATAATTTACATCCGACTTTAGGGCTATTACCTTTAATTTGGCTACCACAACTGATGTTAACCGCAGGGTTGGGATATTTGACTGCTTCCTTAACGGTGTTTCTCAGAGATGTTCCTCAAACTCTAGCTGTTATTCTCAATATTTGGATGTATTTAACACCTATTATTTACCCAATCTCAGCAATTCCCGAAGAATGGCGTAATTGGATTCTGTGGTTAAATCCGATGTGTGCTTTTGCTGAAGTTTACCGGGACTTGATTTTAACGGGACAGGTAAAACATGGTTTGGAATGGGGTATCTCAACTGCAATTGCTTTAATTTTATTCGTCTGTGGTTTATGGGTATATAGACGTTTGCGTCCAGCATTTGCTGATGTTTTATAATTATTACTTGTTTGTTTGTCATCTATGAGTGAGATTGTTATTTCCCTCGAAGATATTTCTAAATGCTACAAGCGCTATAGTCGTCCTGCCGATAGACTTAAGGAGGTTTTGCTACCCCACAAAAGTCAAGCTCAGGAATTTTGGGCATTGCGAGATATTAATTTAGAAGTTAGTCGGGGAGAACATTTAGGAATTATTGGACGCAATGGTTCTGGAAAAAGTACTTTATTACAGATTATTGCTAAGACTCTAACACCTACTGCGGGTAATGTTCATGTTAAAGGTCGATTGTCAGCTCTACTGGAGCTTGGTAGCGGTTTTAACCCAGAGTTTACGGGTAGACAAAATGTCTTTTTCAATGGCAGAATTCTAGGACTTCAAGAAAAGGAAATTCAAGAAAGATTTGATAATATCGCAGCTTTTGCCGATATTGGTGATTTCATGGAGGAGCCTGTAAAAAGTTATTCTAGTGGAATGTTTGTGAGATTAGCTTTTGCTGTTGCGATTCATGTGGAACCAGAAATTTTGATTGTTGATGAAGCTTTAGCAGTAGGAGATATCTTTTTTCAACAAAAGTGTTTTCAGTATTTAGAAAAATTACGTAAAAATGGTACTGCGATTCTATTTGTTACTCACGATACCCAAGCTATTGTGAAATTATGCGATCGCGCTATTTTACTTCAAGATGGGCACTTAATTAATCAGGGTAAACCTTTAGAAGTTGTTGATAAGTATACTGAAACTTATTACAGTCAATTTATTGATGAGGAAGCATCTAAACAAAATGGTGCGGACTTAGTTAAGGATAAATTAGAATTTGACTTGACATCAATTAGTCCGACATCAAAGTATTTTGTTGTACCAAACGACTTTATTAGTGATTTTACAGATAAAAATAGATACGGTAGTGCAGTAGGTTTAATTGATGCTGTTTCTATTAGTGATGTGAATGGTAAGCTTAAGTCTACATTTTTTGTCAATGAGGAAATTGTATTATCAGTTAAAGTAAATCCAAGTCCAGACAATTTAACATCTTTAAGTGTAGGATTTACTTTAAAAAATAGATTGGGAGAAGTTTTGATCGCGACGAATACTTGTATGCTTTCCTGCCCAATTCCTGAAGACAAGTTAGGAAAAATTTTTGTATGTCAGTTTAAACTAAAACCCAATATTGCTCCAAATAAATATACTATAGATTTTGCGATCGCTGAATCGAAGCAAGATACCAAAATGATTTACGACTGGGTTAACAATGCTCTCACTATTGATATAGTTACTCAAGGTAGACCCGCTCAGGCAGGTTTATGTTTTCCAGAAATTTTAGTATCCACGTCTTAAAGAAGTTCCAAATAGTTCCAAATATTTAGTAACAGGATAGTTTGAGAAAAAATTAATAACTAAGAATTCAGAGTTATTTGCGGTAACATTTACAATAAAGAACAATCTCATTACCAATTAGCAATTACCAATTAGCAATTACTAATTACACAAAAATGCCTCAGAATCCGATACAAGCTTTTCAATCAGAACATTATTTAAACCATAATCAAAAAAGATTAGAACATTTAGCCAGCTTGGGTCTAGATATTCACAACTCTAGTGTACTAGAGGTTGGTGCTGGTATTGGCGATCATACGGGTTTTTTTTTAGAACGTGGATGTGAAGTTTTAAGTACTGAACCAAGATTAGAAAATTTGCAGGTATTACAGTCTCGTCATAAAAGGGTTTGTACCCGGAATTTAGATTTAGAAAAACCTCCTCGAAGATTAAAAGATTTATTTGATATTGTTTACTGTTACGGAACCCTTTATCATCTTTCCACACCCCGGGAAGCAATTGACTTTATGGCGCGACATTGCCGTAAATTCTTATTATTAGAAACCTGTGTATCTTCTGGAAATGGTGAATATATGAATTTATGTAAGGAATATGCAGAAGATATGACTCAAAGTATATCTGGCAAAGGTTGTCGTCCGACAAGGAAATGGATTTATAGTCAATTAAAGCGGCATTTTGAATTTGTATATATGCCAATTACTCAGCCTAATCATCAAGAATTTCCCCTAGATTGGACTTCCTTATCGTCTTCTGATAGTGGTTTACTTCGTTCTATATTTATTGCTTCGCGATATGAATTAAACAATTCTTTACTTGTAGAAGAGATTCCGATGAAACAAAGAAAATTTCAAAAAGAGGAGATTACCCAAACTCTTAATCAATGATTGATGACAGTTGTAATTAATTATTCTATAACTGTGAGATGACTGCTCAGACATACAAATATATTAATTCACAAGATTAATATAATTCACAAGATTAGTATAAAGTCTCTCAATCGCACTTATATACTCTTAGCGAAAATTATAGCGAAAAAATAAGATTTCAAGATTGCAACAAGATTGTCGCTGGGGACATAAATATTTAATCAGGGTGTAGCTCCTAATCCCAAGATGGAACTAAATTCATAATTCATAATATGAGATTGGATATGATAATTTTATTCAAAAGGGAACTTTATAATAGAAAAATCCTCTAACCAGTAAAGCACGGCTTAAAGGATGTATAGCGTTTCTGTATTTTTTTATCCCTTTTCCTTTGTTCCTTTCCCGAGTTTATGAATAGTTGGTTTATTTCCGCCGATTTGTACTATTCTGGCGATCGCTATAAATATAAAAGTGTCAAATAAAATAGTTAGATAATCTTGTAATTTCCAATAATTTGAATATAATAGCAAGAAAAATTCTTATTTTTTATTTCCATAATTTTTTTTGGTGGAGTTGGTAATGATTGTAGTTGAGATTGGTGCTTATGATGGTAGCTTATTATCAATTCCAGCAGCACAAGATGGTAATAATGAAGTTTATGCGATAGAAGCAATTCCAGAATTTGCTGCTCGAATTCGCTCCCATAATTTACCGAATCTCCATGTTTT
The DNA here is from genome assembly GCA_039030795.1 of Cyanobacteria bacterium P01_A01_bin.84. Taxonomy (GTDB): domain Bacteria; phylum Cyanobacteriota; class Cyanobacteriia; order Cyanobacteriales; family Nostocaceae; genus JBCCDM01. The sequence goes on along the minus strand of JBCCDM010000006.1, from coordinate 7,248 downwards.
CTGTTTAGAGATTTCAGAGCTTGGGAATCAGTCTAAATCTAATATTCATGAAGAAAATCTAGATAATTCTTCTTCAGTAACAGCAAAATCTGTGGATGTTTCTACAGATGATATTGAACAGTTACAGGAAGTAGAAAATATCAAAGTATCGGTTATGGGTTTAGACGAGTTTATCGAACAAAACGCGATCGCTCAAATTGATTACTTAAAGATAAATACTCCCGGAAGTTATTTCCAGGTGATTAAAAGTGCTGGAAAGTATTTACAGTCTATTAAAAAAATTATTTTAAGCTTGCAATTCAATCCTTTATATGAAGGTAGCGCTAGTAAAAACGAAATTGTTTCTTTTTTAACTAATAGAGGTTTTCGTCTTGCTAGTTGTAATGCGCAAAAAGAAGGTTTAGAAGTAAGTCTTGAATTTATCAGAATTAGTCGCTATCCCCTCAATAGTCAACAAAACGATATTTTTGATGTGAAGGTTCCTTATTTAGGAACTTTATCTACACCAAAAAATGACCATGTCGGACATTTACTAGAACAGGGAGTCTTTGAAGGTGTCGAACAAGCTTTTGTCTGGCTGTATTTACAACCTGGAGACACATTTTTTGACTGTGGTGCTCATATAGGATTATTTTCTGCGATCGCAGCCAAAAGGTTAAATAATCAAGGACGCATTGTTGGATTTGACCCCAATCAAGAGTGTATTCAACTTTACCAACGCAATCTCAATCAACTCGGATGTAAATGTTTTACTGCTCTCAATATCGGACTCTCAAACAACACAGGAGAAGCTGAACTGTTGTTAGGGAAAGCTGGAATGTCTGCATTTAGTACATTCGCACCAGGGGCTAGTAATCATAGCGAAATCGGTTCAGAATCTATGTTAGTAGAACAGCGATCGCTAGATGAAATAATTTCGGAACTGGGTGTCGAGGAAGTCACCCTAGCAAAATTAGATGTAGAAGGATGGGAATCTTTTGTACTTGAAGGTGCAAAGAAATCTATCGAGAGTAGAAAGTTTCCACTATGGATGATAGAGTTTACTGAGGCAAATGCTGTTGCCGCAAGTAGCAGTACCAAAGAGTTAAGGACTCTAATCGAGAGTTTTGGTTATACTCTATGCTTTTTTGATGCCACCAATTTTCGTCTTCTACCAGAGTTACCTAAACCTCAGTATCCTTATGAAAATTTATTTGCAGTAATGGATGTTGGGGCAGTAAATAAGCGTTTAGAAAATGCTAATGAAGCAATAATGGAACAGGCTAAAGATATTATATCTCGGTGGGATACAGCTAGCGATACATTCATGGTTCAGCAAATGTATTCGCAACAACTCCAAAAGAATCAAGAGTTAGCATCCCAATATTCACAACAAATTCAGAAAAATCAAGAGTTATCATCCCAAACAGATACCCTTAAAGCACAATATTTATCTGAAATAGATAGTTTGCAACAACAGTTAAAAGAAGAACTACAGCAAAAAGAACGACTACAAGAAACTATACAAGAACAATTACGAGAACAATTGCAAAAACAATTGCAAGCAACCCATTTATCTCAGATGAATAAACTGGAACAGCAATTGGAGCAGGAATTACAACAGCAATTACAACAACAAAGAGAAGAACTACAAGAATCTATAGAAAAACATATTCAGATTATCCAAAATACCGAAGAAGCTAAGGAACAGCAAAGGCAAATAAATTCTCAGTTAGAAAGACAAATCCAAGAATTAAAGTTTAATCATTCCCAATTAGTTACAGAAATCAATCAGTACAACGAAGAGTTAAAAGCTAAAGTAGAAGTTTTACAAGCATCTAACCAGCATTTACATGAAGAAATAGCTTTTCTTTCTACTGACAAAGCTGCTATCCGTAAGTTAATTAAAAGCTTATTCCATAAACTGAAAATATTCGACCTCATATATCGCAACTATAACTTCTTTGTCCCTATTTATAATTTTATTTTTGCCGATGCTTGGAAGCCATCCACAATTTTTCGCCCAGCAACACCTACAATAGGGGCACCCATATCTATTCCCGATACAACAAATATTAATACCAATATCAATACAGATACTGGAACTTCAACAAACAATACCAACCAAGACAACCATCCCACCAGTGGTGTTGGATCTACAATCAACTTGGATTCTTCCATGATTGAAGCAGTCGTTACCCTGCGCAACTTTGCTGAAGATGTTGATTTTGAAGCGGTTAATTTATTCTCGGTTCTGATTTCAGATGTCAAAAATGTTCTATGCATTAACCCTTCACATCACGTCAAACATCTGCTGTTTATGCTATCTAAAGCAAAAGCAAAAGTTATTTGCATCACATCAGCACAACAGCACGCGGATTTATTAAATTGTGGAGTGCAGGTATTTAACTCCGAAATGAGCGAGTGGATGTTATCTACAAAGCATTTAAACTTGGTTGATTATGATGCCTTAATTTTAGATGCAGAAACATCACCAGCCACATTATCATCCCTAAAAGGACGTTTATCACCAGACACTAAAGTTATTGTCGCCGGAAAAGGAACAGACAGCAAACTGATAGATATAGGATGGGATTCTCCTCAAACATCTCCTCAAACAATTGTAGAAGGACTGCACTTTTACAGTTCCCCACCCAAAACATGGCTGTATCCTTTCGCATCAGAAATAAAATCAGGGAACCAGGTAGCAAATCAATTAATTTGGCCCTGGAAAGCTTCTATACCAAGCTTCCCAGAGACTATGCCCTCCGGAAAACCTTGGCCCAAAATATCAGTAGTAACAGTTACTCTCAATCAAGGAGAATACTTAGAAGAAACAATTCGTTCCATACTCTTACAAGGCTACCCCAACCTAGAATATATTATCCTTGACGGGGGTTCCACAGATAATACACCAGCTATATTAAACCGTTACCATTCAGAATTAGCATACTGCCTCAGCGAACCAGATAAGGGACAATCTAACGCCATTAATAAAGGATTTAACCAAGCAACAGGAGAGATTTTAGCTTGGTTAAATAGCGACGACAGATATTTGAGAGATACCTTATTTAGAGTCGCGATCGCATTTGACACTTACAATACCGATATAATTGCAGGTGGGTGTCAACTAATTCAAGGGAATCAACCCCAACCCTTTGAAACCCATCATAATTTGATGCCTTTGGGTAAATCAGTTCCTCTTCCCTTAGATAGATTATTGGATATCGATAATTGTTGGCAAAAAGCCGAATTCTTCTATCAACCAGAAGTCTTTTGGACTCGTCAAATCTGGGAAAAATCTGGTGCAGCTTTAGACGAAAATTTATACTACAGTATGGACTATGAACTCTGGGTGAGAATGGCAATTAACAAAGCCAAAATAACTCATATTCCAGATCCTCTAGCCCTTTACCGAGTTCATGAGTCTCAGAAAACATACGGAGACAATATTCCTTTTTTACCCGAATTAAAAGGAGTCAGCGCTAAGTATAAAAAACTTGTTTCAAAGTAGAGAATATAGCAGGTGCATCGATCGGAGACGGGGAAACTGGGAGATGGGGAGACTGGGAGAGAAGAAATAAATAGTGCAGCTATTCCAATTACCCATTACCAATTACCCATTACCAATTACCAATTACCAATTACTAATTACCTATTCCCTATTCCCTACCTATGAGTGTTTCCACAATCATCAATAAACACAGTCAACTTCAGGATAAATTAGCAGCAGGTAAAAGACTGCGGGTCTTATTTATCAATGACATCGGCTTTCAGTACGGGGCTGGAATAGCGCTATTGCGTCAAATTCAGTCTTTTTTAGTAATGGGACATGAAGTCTGTGGTATTTGCTGGATGCAAGGTTTAGTTGAAGGAAGTATACCTTTAACTCCTTCCCAAGCAACAGGAAGATGGTTAGGGATGCAAACTTTACCGAACTTACATCCCTCCCAAGGTTTAAGCGATCGCTGTATTATCGATCATATTATTTCGGAAGTAAAATTAAAGTCCCCAGATGTGATCGTTGTCGGTAATATCCACGGTGCTGAGTGGTCTTTAAAATTAATTTCTGCCCTAAATAAATTAAAATCCCTAGTTATAGCTTATATGCATGATTGCTATCTAGTAACAGGACGTTGTGCATATCCGGGAGACTGCGATCGCTTCCTAAGTGGATGCAATCATGAATGTCCTACATGGAATGAATATCCTTCTTTACTTCCAGAGGAAATTTACAATAAATGGGCTTTTCGTAGAGAGATATTTTCTGGAAAAGAAGGAGTTCCTCTAGCTGTAAATAGCAATTGGACTTTAAAAATGGCACAAAAAAGTATTCCCGGTCTAAAGTCCGGTAAATGCATTTACTACGGTTTAGACGAGCAGCTATTTCGTCCCATGGATAAAGCATTCGCTCGTAAATTATTAGGAATTCCCCAAGATAAATTTGTTGTATTAGGCGGTGCAGTTAATATGAGCGACTATCGTAAAGGGGGACATATCTTTACTAAAGTCGTTTCCAAACTGAAAGATAAAGTTCATTTTGTCGTATTCGGTGCCCAATCTCAAGGATTACCAGGGATTCAGGGAACTGGTTTAAGCAGAGATTACCGGAAAATGCCCATCATATATAATGCAGCTGATATATTTGTCGGAACCTCCTTAGAAGAAGCTTTTGGACAAACATTTTGTGAAGCAGCAGCTTGCAATACTCCGGTAGTCGCATTTAATACAGGTGGGGTACCAGAAATTGCAAGACACGATTTTAACGCTCGTTTAGCAGAAGATATGAGTGCTGAAAGTCTGATTAAAGAAATCGAATTTTTCATGAATAATCCCGATAAATACCATCGATTTGCAGCTTCGGGGAGACAAATGGTCGAAAAAGAATTTTCCCTCCAAGCACAAGGCGATCGCTGGATGGAATATATTCAAAGTGTTACGAATAAGGTTGTTAGTGGTAATTGGTAATTAGTAATGGATGATAGCTAATATCGTAGTTTTCCTTTCCCCCTTTCTCCTTACTCATTTTCCCTTTCCACTGAAAAAAAAAATGAAATTCAGCGTCATCACTCCTTCTTACTGTCAGGGGAGGTTTATTGAAAGAACTATAAACAGTGTACTATCTCAAGATATTTCTGATAATGAATCTAGTGCGGAGTCTGTTATCAAATCTGGTATCGAATACTGTGTTTGCGATGGTGGAAGTAATGATGAAACTATAGAAATATTACACCGTTACGATAAACAAATTGACTGGGTATCAGAACCAGATAAAGGACAGACAGATGCAGTGAATAAAGGTATCTCAAAAACTACAGGTGAAATTATCGCTTGGATAAATTCTGATGATATCTACTATCCTGGAACATTTAAAGCAGTAGAGGAAACCTTTACTGCTAACCCAGAGGTGGAAATTATATATGGGAATGCTGATTGGATAGATGAGAACGATCGAGTCATAGAAACTTTTCCTACCGAACCTTGGAACTATCAACGTTTAATGGAAACTTGTTATATATGTCAGCCAGCAGTTTTTTTTAAACGTAACCTGGTGGAAAAATTTGGGAATTTAGACTCTTCCTTAGATTACTGTATGGACTATGAATTATGGTTGCGCTACGGTAAACAGATCAAATTTTATCACCTACCTCGTAAACTCGCAGGTTCGCGGATGTATGGGAGTAATAAAACATTGGGTCAAAGATTACCTGCACATCAAGAAATATGCGAAATGTTACAAAATAAATTTGGGTCTATTCCTGATAGTTGGGTTCTTGGATATGCTTTAGTAAAGGTAGAGGAAACTAGTAAACTCAACCGTTTTGATGATAGTCAGGTAAGAGATTTTGCTAAGGCATTAATTTCTACTAGTATTAGTGAATATCATCAGCGAAAACAGCAAGTACCTTTATTTATTTACCTGAAAATGTTATTTTGGTTTTTATTCCCTAATTTATCTTGGTTTAGAAGAGATATATTTAAAAATTAAAGTATTAATTCTATGTAGCTATATATGTCAGTCATAATCATAGCTTTACCGCTAATTTTATTATTTTTATTAGTCAATCACAAAAATAATAATTGGAGGGTTTCACTACTATCAGCAATAATTTCCTGGACATTAATCTTAGTCCTGATTACAGAAATACTTAGCTTATTTAAATTACTTAGTTTCCCTTATATCTTTACTTCATGGATCGTAGTTAGTATTTTACTTACTGCAATTGTATACAAATCTTTCAACCGGTTTAAATATAAATTTGGGTTAATCTTCCACTCCGGATTAAAAGTAAATTTAAGGAATATAAAAAATAGTACATATAAAAATAAAACCTTATTTCTAGGGTTCGTATATATATCTATCATTTCTACTTGTATTGGAGCGATCGCTATTGTATCTCCCCCGAATAACTGGGACTCGATGACTTATCATATGAGTCGGGTTATTCATTGGATGCAAAATCGTAGCGTTGCACATTATCCAACTTACATAGTCAGACAGGTTGATACTCCACCTTTAGCAGGATTTATCATCACTCATTTACAAATTTTGAGTGGAAGCGATCGCTTTGCAAATTTAGTGCAGTGGTTCAGTATGCTCGGTAGTTTAGTTGCTGTTTCTTTAGTTGCAAAAAAATTAGGAGCCAATTTATATGGTCAACTAATTTCAGCTTTTGTATGTTTAACTATACCTATGGGTTTACTTCAAGCTTCTAGCACTCAAAACGACTATGTAGTATCTTTTTGGCTAGCTTGTTTTATTTACTATACTATTACTTTTTTATCTAATTTATCAAACAAAATATCAAAAAATCCATCAAAAGTATTTAATCTTGGAGCAAGTTTAGGTTTAGCTATTTTAACTAAAGCTACAGCTTATATATATGCCTTTCCTTTTTTTGTTTGGTTGAGTATATCAATTTTCAGAGAGAAGAATTTGCGGTTGTTAAAAAAACTCATTATCGTAGGATTAATTACTATTTCTATAAATATATTTCATTGGTATAGAAATTTTATAATATGGGGAACCCCTTTAGGAGTATCTGGAAATATTACTAAAAATGAGTTATTTACTTTATCTGCTATATTATCTAATTGCATCAGAAATATATCTCTACATTTAATTACGGTCAATCAACACTTAAATAAGTTATTAGAAACACTAATCATATTAGTACACGATAATTTGTTAGATATCAATATTAGTGATAGTCGCACAACTTTTGCTAATATGAATTTCATCGTACCACCAGTACCAAATAATATATT
>JBCCDM010000005.1:0-31309 GCA_039030795.1 Cyanobacteria bacterium P01_A01_bin.84 | reverse complement strand
TCATTTTTTTCTTTATTGATTACTTAATTAATTACACTGTATTTGAACTAAACATTAACAATTTAATTTTTTGAGGACATTATAATAGATATGAGATAATAAAGGAAATATATTAATGTTCTTAGAAATAAATACATCAGAAAGCGAAAAATTATCTAATACTCAACATATAGATTTCAATTTCGATATTTATGATTTGCATAATGAGGAGTGTAGAATAAATACTTTAGAATCTTTGCTTTGCTATTTGGTTAAAGAAGGAAAGCCGATTGATAACTGTTTAACTGCTTTAAATTATCTAGAATCTAAACCAGTAGCAAAAAGTTACGAAAAACCAAAGCAGTCAATACCTCGAATGATAGCAGAAGCTGCTTATAATATATTTGCAATTGTTGGAGCTTTGGCAATTATTTCCTGTATGTACAAATCACTAAATACTTACTCTAACTATGGAAATATACCATCTGAGCAAGGAGTAATTAGACAATCAAATTAATATTTAAAATCGCACCATTGCCTGAAGGTGCGATTATCATCATTTTAAGAGTAAATAAACTTTAATTTGCTGACTCTAACTGATAATATTCTAAATCGTCAAAGTCCCCGTAATTATTTAGTATCATTTCTCCAAACTCTTTACGAGTTTGATTGATATTTCCAAATAATTTATGAATGGGATATTTGAAAACAGCAGAGTGTCTTGTGTATACCCATGATAGAGTATGTAGATTATACTCGTTATCTATGTCTAGCAGGCAATATGATAATTGCTGCAATAAGTTTTCGTAAGTGAATGGTCTGCGTTTGGCACTTGTTCTAACATCTAGAATAGTTCCATTTGTAATTATTTGAGCATCTGCACCACCTAAATATTCAGATAGTGTAAAAGTTGCATTACAAATAACTTTGTTGGTGCTGGGATTACCTTTATATAATGATGAAGTCTTAAGGCTATTTTTAGTAAATATTAGGCTGTAAATAGTTGGAATTTCCTGACCAATATTACTGATATCGTTAAACGTAGGTATCCAATATTTTTTTATTTCGTTATCTATCAGTATGTTTTCAACTTTATCTTTACCGATAAATAGTTGAAGTATGGGATTAATTTCTTTTGAATTCCTAGTAACTTGTTCCAAAGCAGCTAAGATTAGCAACCGTATCGCTTCATCTTCTTTTTTATTGCTATTAATACAATAATTAAATAATGGTATTAGTTGTAAATATCTAGCGCCGTGCCATGCTAATGAAGTATAGTGCCAGTTGGTATCACCTAATTTATTAGCTATATATTTTCTTAGAGCGTAGCAAACAGCATTACCTACGGTTGGGAAATTTGTGCCTTGCTGGGGGCTTATTATTTGTGATTGGCTTAAAATTTCATTATGATGATTTATAATTTTATCGGTAGTCCGAGAGCGCCTATTATCAAACCATTTTCTAATTTGTGATTCCGGGTTTTTCAGTTCTGAAGTTAAGCTCATTTTTGTGTAAAAATATCTAAATCATTTGATATTTTCGACACAGTATAATCTTGATTATATAAATGTGCTTGGTATATATTATATTTCTAATCCTTTTTTACTAGCTTTATTTATATTTTGTACTGTTGTTGCTTTAGTATTCTCAGTTTTAGGGCTGGGCTTGTAAGTTTGATTAATATTATTTTGTCTTTGCTGAGCTAAATCTTGAGTAATATGTTTGAGTGGGGGAAGATTAATATTAGATTTACCTGTAGTATCGAATTGAATTTTACTTTGTAAAGTTAATTTGGCATAGATTTCTCGTTGTTCTGCAACTGATAGCTTGCCTTCCTGAGTTTTTAGTTTATTACGTAATTCTTGGTTGCCTTGTTCTGTGACTTGATTCCACCCCTTACCTTTAGGCGTTGATTCTACCTTATCCCATTCTTTTTTCAATGCGGGATGCAACGGTAGTGGAGTTTGAGCAGCATTGTTTGATGCTGCTTTGGCTCCTAAAGTTGAGGAATACTGATTGTTATTAAGATAGTTAGCGTTTGCTGCAACGAATTTAAGCTGATTGATATCATTTTCACCAAGCTGCATTGTTTTCATTTCAGTCTTAAGAACACCATTCTCTTGTTTTGTAGCCTCCCAATCAACAGCAAGCCGTTCGCTGCCATCTGGCTCTACTTTATAAAGCTGTAGATTGGCTTTAGTCAGGTCGGCATTTTGTTCTCCTTTGATGCGGAAATCGCCTATATTAAGCTCATTAGTTCCACTTGCTTTAAGGGAATCAGCCATTATTTTCATAACTTCAGCATTTTGGAAACTGGTAAGAACCTTTTGAGTACCGGCTGGTGCAAGTGACCCTAACTGATTAGCCATTTCCCTAATATCCGTATTTTTATCGGGAAGCGCTACTTTATCCCTGATATTATCTGCTACCAACAGAAATTCTTGTCGTTCCGCACCGTTGAGTTTATCTGCATTTACCTTAGTTGGTTTACCTTTTTTATCAAGGTTAAAGCTCATAACGGGATTGCTGTATCCTGATAGCTCATCATTTCGATTATGAACGCTGTATTCATTACCAATTTTTCTAATTGTGAAAGCATCCGATTTATAAGCGACGCTACCATCTTCTTGGATTTCACCGTATTTACGGACTAATTCTTTAGCGGCGATCGCCATTTCCTTGTTCTCCCGTTTTATAGCATGTTGACGGGGGATAGTATCAGCATACACAAGAACTTGCTTTTCTCTAACCCAAGATTTCTGAGAATCTGATAATTCTGGAGATGATATAGCCTCTTGATAGCTTACATTTGCTGCAGATACTTCTTTAGTTGTTGCTTTGATGCGTGCTAAACCATTTTTCTCTTCTTCAAAGAATACTAATTCAGATGGTTCTCTCTTAATTATTTTACCGGGTTTATTGTTACTGATTTCTCCACCTGCGTTAACAATAAAATCAGGTTGTTCTAATTCTGTTTGAGATTCAACTTGATTCAATAATTCCGAGGCTTCGCTATTAATATTTGGAATAAATTGGTTATCGATTTGAGAAGAGACTTGATTTAACAGTTCAGATGCTATATTTTCATTTTCAACTTGTGATTCGATTTGATTTAATAGTTGAGATACTTCATTTTCATTAATATCTGGAGTAGATTGTTTCTCAACTTGGGAAAGCAAATCGGAAGCGGTTTCATCGATTAAAGCCTGCGATTCAACTTGATTTAACAGCTCAGATATTACACTTTCATTTTCAACTTGCGATTCAATTTGATTTAATAGCTCGGATGCTTCAGTTTGAATATCTGGAGTAGATGGTTCGTTGATTTGTGATTCAACTTGAGAAAGTAAATCATTAACTATATCTTCGGAAGCAGCATCAGCTTCAACCTGAGATAAAAGTTCATCTGCTGCTACGGATAGCAGTTCTTCAGGTAATATTTGATTTAAGGGTTCCCATGCTGCTTCTATTACTTCTTCTTTGCCTAATTCCGCTACAGTATTGGTATTTATAGTCCCGTTATCAAGCTGCTCGTAAAGAACTGTATCACCACTTTCTTTAAGGGATGCAGTAATTTTTAGAGCCGGATTTTCTGAACCTGTTAAAGCTAATTGCTCTGGGCTTTCTATCTCGTCTTCAATTAGCTTAAAAGTAATATTTTGAATTTGATTGTTTGTTAATCCTTCTTCCGTAAAATTTCCAAGTTCATCTGATTTTTTCCAGGTATAAGAATCTGTAGCCTCGTCGTATTCTAAGCCATAATTTTCGTGGTTAATTTCTATTTTTGCTCTTTTATCCCATTCATCTTGGAGTTTATCTGCTAAAGCTTTCATAAGTTCTGCAAAAGCTTTAGTGAATTCTCTATTAAGTATAGTTGATTCAACCGCTTGTTCTAAAGTAGAACTGACAGCTTCACCAAACTGGTCAGAACTTTTATTAAACACGTTCGGGCATCCTATTCAAAAGTATTTTGTTGCTTAATTTAATGAATACAGGTTGTTCGTCAAAATATATTTCTATTAAATTTGGCTTGATGCTGTTATTTGAATATTTTACTGAATAATTATTGCTTGGGTTTAGTCTGTCTGATACGTAAACTAAAATTTTATCGTGGTAATGTGTTTCTACAATTGGTGGGAATTGAGCAGACCATTGAGGAAATTTAGTAAATTTATTAACTATATTTTGTAAACGTAGGCTTAACATTTTATGCAGAGAGTAACTTAGCTTGGATTAAAGCTTTTTGAATTATTTCTATTTCTTGCCAGTTTTGATTAAGAAACTTTAAATCAATAACTTTATGTTTATCAAAAGTTATGCGACTAAAATAAATATTGACGATTATATTCTCTTGATTGAGTTCGCTGATAAAGCTAGCATATTGTAAATCGTTCCACCTAATTTCTTTGATATATTCTGCGGTAATATACTTAATTTGAGCTTGAGATAGACTGTATCCAAGGTTAATAGTAGTTTTTACGCAAGGTTTTTTAAGAAGTTTTCTTATTTTTAACCTTTTATTGAAGCTATCAACTATTGATTCAGAAGATGAAATATCTACTCGATTACTACAAATGGGTTTACTTCTAATATTTAATATCTCATCAAATGTTGTTATTGCTATATCTTTTATATTGATTTCCATAATTAAAACATAGAGCTAATATTGTCTGTTGATAACGGCTGTGCGCCTGCCTGTACGGGTTCTTGTGGGATAGGATATACTTTATCGACTTCTTGTACTCTGAGATTTAAATCTTCTTTGGACGGTATTTGTTGAGTGCTTTTCCTGGCTAATTTTTTAATGACTTTATCCCACCGAGCATTATTATTGTCATCAATATTGAGTATTGCTTTTGGAATTTTCACCTTTTTAATCAAGGGTACAGAACCCTCATTTTTATTACTGTAAGCAGGATTAATAAAGATGCATTTACCTGGTGGTAATTTGAGAAATTGAGCGGGTTCAAATAGCTTTCTGGTCTTCTTCTGGTCAGAAATAGATGTAGAAGTCTTACCACTTCCAGTACTTCTTGATTTTTGCTTTTCTTTGATTTCTTCATCTCCTAGATATCCGCTAAAAACCCTAGCGGATTCTTCTTCACCAGGATTGAATACAAATTTCGTACCGCAAGCACCGAGTATTGCTCGGGCGATTTCCTTACCGTAAATTTTCTCTAATTGACCCATATTCTGCCATCCCAAAATACCGCAAAAACCCTCACTTCTAGATTCGTTGAGCCATTTAAATAAATCGGGTAAGAAGATTGATGGTAACTCGTCCAAGCATACTACGAGAGGGTCTTGCCGCTTTTTAGCAATATTTTTGGACACAACCATATGCAGGATAGAAGTCATTAGTGGGCCTACTGCATCACGTCTTTCCCTATCTAAACCAAAGATAATCATTTGTTTACCTTTAATTTCTAAAGGTAAGGTGGTTTTACCAACAAAACAGCCCAAGGTGTTGCGGGCCATGAATCTCGTGAACATCAGACTTGCGGTAGCAACGATACCAGCTATTGTTTTTTCTGACCCTGCGGAACTAAATATCTGGCCGAATGCGATGCGTATCCAGGGATTTAATTCTGCTGCCATAAGTCGCGTTACCATTTCTTCGGAGGAAAGTATCGCGGCTGCCGTCATTATATCTGGATACTCCATATCTTTGGTGAGCATAAGAATAGCCTGGGTCAATTGGTCTCCCGCAGGACCAAAGAAGGCATCCTCATTACCACCACCTAACATGCGAACATTTTTGTTAATTACAGTCGCTATTTGACGCGCAGTTTCTGCATCTGATGAATCTCGCAAGAAATCGATGGGATTGCAAACTTCTGATTCAGCAAATCCTGGAGCGAAGATGTGTACGTCATAACCTTGACTTCTAGCATAGCCTGCAACTTTAGCCTGCGAAGGATATTTGAAATCGTAAAGAATTAACGGAAACCCTTGGTCAATAGTCGAGTAAATCATGGGGTTGATTGCTGAAAATGATTTACCACTACCAGGTGCGCCAATTACTGCACTTCCCCTCTGTACATCAGGTACGTATATTGGAGTTCCACCGCTACCCTTTACTTGCTTTCTTCCTTTAAATTTGTGACGACCTATATATAATGCAGCACTGTCACACTTAGGAGATTTGATTTGTTTAGTCGCTTTTTTCTTAGCAGTAGAGGTTTCTTTTGCACCACCCCAATAACCGCTGGCGATTTTATTTTTACTACTGCTTTCACCAAATACCAATTTAAATATACCGAATGCTGCAAACATTCCCAGCAGTAGTGCCCCATTCTGATTTGCAACGGGATGAGTAAATTTTCCTATAGGGTCTTGAGGGTTTTGTAGCTGTTGAATAAAATTTTGTGGCTGAGGAGTATTAGACATAATTATGAAGATTAGGAAATGGGAGGTGAATCAATCCTCCCAGTGTTTGGAGTCAAACTTTAGCTATTCAGGTAATGTTGAAGGGCTACCTAAAATAATGGGGTCTTTCTCTTGGTAGGTAATGAAGGGGACTGGGCCGATACCGTATGGAGTACAAGTTTTACCTACAAAAGGTATCTTTTTACAAATTCTGAAGAACATTGTAGTTTCGACACTGCCTTCAGCTTCATTAATATTCCAAACTACCTGTTTAAAAGCTTCACCGAACGGATGTCTGCCGGTTGGTTCCTTTCCGCCGAATACAGCTTTGAGAGGACCGAATCCACCTTTTACTTTTTGGAATTTACCCGAAATCCATTCAACACCCGTTGTTTGTCCGGGGCCTGATATTTCCATGTGAGCGCAGTCATCTTGCAAGCATGGTACATTGAATCCTTCCTGATAGCTTCCAGATATTGTACGAGTACGATTTGCTTCAACTTCCATCAAAGGCAAATCGACCTGACCGACGAATGCTAGGGTCGGTGTTAGAATCTGGGGAAACTCGCTCCAAGGTAATTCGTTTAGTCCGGGTACTCCACCGATTAAAGTATCATCCCAGTTGCCGAAATCTTGTACTTGAGTAGTTTCCAATCCTGGAATTTCGGTAATGCTGTAGTCATCAAGCTGTATCTTTTCAGCGATAGGTATATCTTCAACGTCTGGGTTATCACTGAGAATTTCACCAATAGTGTCATTTCCTTGGTTAATTCCCATTTCTTTGAAAAAATCTTGAATTGGAGGCACCTTGTTCGCCTCAATTCCTTCTAGTTGCGGGATGGCGTTAACTAAGTCTAAAGGGGTTTGCCACTCCATTAATTCAAAATCGGCTAGGCTAAATCCATCTAAGTCTAGCCCCAATTTATCAGCTACATATTCAAGACTGATTTCTTCAAGACCTAAACCTGCATCGCTAAAATCTCCAAATTCCATGATTTGAGCGAGACTTTCTCCTGCTTCCCAAGTTCTAGTTTCGGTACCTCCTTGTTTGCCAGGATAGCTAACGTTACCACCTTCAGAAAAAATCATATCTTCAAATTTGACATTGCTCCAATCTGGAGTGAATCCCCCATCTGATTTTAGAGATGGGATTGCAGTGGCTGGAGGCATTATAAATCCTAAAGTTTGATTCATTAGTCCGGCTTTGATGAATGTATGTAAAAATAGCCCTCCCAATAAGCCTGTCAACAATAAATAACGTAATCCGTCGAATGGTCTTTTCTTTGGCTTTGTTTCGGATGATTCTTGGTTTGATTCCTGTTGTTGAGTATTTGGTGGCTTTTTCATTACTAAAGTTAATTGATGAGATTTGAATTAATTTTTAGCCGATATTAAAGATTACTTTTAGTACTGGCTGTATGTACCTAAGCTTGGGGCTGGTCTTCTTCTGGGGTTCCTCCTGAAGCTAGAATCTGGAACTATTGCTATTTGACTGTATTCTGGAGTACCGCTCGCTGGAATAACTCTAAAGTGGTAAGATTTTCTGCCTTGTGCAGATTCGGTAATTATTGTTAGCTGCGTAGTATGCGTCTTAGGCATACCTTTTATATCTAACCGCTTTATTCTCCGTAGATGTATTAGACCTGCGCCGTTTTCATCGCAATCATCGTCTATGCCGTCTAAGCAGCCGTCGGAATCTAGCAATATTTGCGAAGGGTCATCAATCCATACCCTCTTGATTGTCTCTTTTGTTTTATAAAAAGAAATTGAGACTCCGTGTCCGTTCCAAACTTTAATTGGTTGTAACGACCCCGAACTTCCAGAAGCGCTAGATTGCATTACTTCCCTTACTATAGGTGCTGCGAATGCGGAATATATAGGTACAAATGTTAATGCAGTTGCAATTATTGGTAATATTTTTTTAATCACTGTTTTATCCATTTTTTGTCAATTTGAGTAAAGTCAAATTATTTCAGGTTTTGACTTTTTATTTTTTAGTTATCACTTTTAATTATTATTAGAAAATAAACTCTCTAATACTCTTAAAATTAAGTGATTTCAGTTTTTGGCTTTGATTTTTGTTTTTTAAAGGTAATAGAAGAAGACTACATTTCTGAGGGTAATTGAACGGAATCGTTAACAACAAAAGTCAATTTCTTCCCTGCTTTTATGTACCAAGTGCTGGGTCTTGAAGCTATTTCTTCATTGGCGGTTTCAGCTCGCTTTTTGACGGTATCAGTTAGCTCTCCGAAGGCACCTTCTAATACTGCCCCACCAATATTTCTTCTACTATTTCTTCGTCTGCTACGTATACGTCCTGTGAATGGATCTTCAATTGTTTCCTCTTCCTCTGGCTGATTGATAACTTCACCGACTTTAGCTAAGCTACCCATCACTGCTATCGTCGTATCGTTTTGTGCTATTTCCCCTCCTTTGTTTCCAAATTGTTTTGCAACCAGAGGTCTTCCTTTCTTTCCGTAAACTGATATTGTTCCTGGGGGTATAGGGTATTCGGTTCCGTTTTTAATAATCGCAGTTACTTCTACATCTGCTACTGAAGCCCCATCTACTGAATTAATTCTTACAGCGAGCAAGGTTTCGCGGGGTATCGCAACTTCTCCACGATTATCAATTATGTCCTCTGTCAGTTTAGCTACAAATCTTCTATTGGATTGCGAACTTTCTCCCTCTTGGCTTTGCGTTATGGGAGTTAGCAGTCGTCCACTAGCGTGTTCTCCGACCATTAAGTATCGCGGATTATTCCTTGCTCGTCTGGAGGAAAAGCTATTATTAGCTTGAATAGCCGGTGGTTGAATTTGTCCGTTAGATGCGTAAAGACCTTTGTTTTGAGCTAGTCTTATCTGTGGGTCGTAGAAGTTATTCCCATTTTGGCGAATTTTAGCCTCCTTTATCTTCTCAATAAAATCAAGTTCTCTATCAGGGTTTATTTGTGAAAATGATGCGTTGGTGGGAACTGGGGAGTTAGATGCAATTAAACTCGGGTTTTCTACTTCTTTGTTTTCAAATACGGGTTTCCACTTTGGTCTTATTTTTTCTACTGAGTTACTTGTTCTAGACTTCCGTAATCCTGAAGCGCTAGCTATTTGCCCGTTTCTATCGCCTTGCTCTCTACGTCGCTTTAATCTACGCTCGCGTGGTGTTTCGTAAGAAGAAGTCGAAGCAATGGCGGTTCTGGATTTTTTCTTTTTTACGTCCTTGGAATAGTCGATTTTTCCAAAAGAACCTATGTTTCTGAGCCGATTTAGCTCTGCTAGCGGGTCTTTTGCAACTTGTGGTTCTCTGGAAATGTTTTTAGCAACCTTACTTACTCCGGATGGAGGAGTTGCTCGTCTTACAGGTCTTGGTTGTGGTTTTGGAACGCTGCTGCGTCGAGGAGTAGGAGCTGGTCTTCGGTGGGCTACGGGAACTGCTCTAGGTCGAGGAGCGGGTCTGGGTGATGGACGACGGGCGGGTGCGCTTCTTCTAGCAACTCTACGAGGTGCTGGTTTCGGTCTTGGCTTTGGTTTGGCGGCGACTTTTTGTTTCGTGTCAGTTTTGTCTCCACCTTCTTTCTTGGCTTTTTCAATTTCTTCGGTTACTTCTTCATCATCCATTCCTTGAAGATTATTTAGTTTTGCTAGCTCGTCTTGCTGTTGCTTAAGAGCAAGCTTTGCGTAAACATCACCGTCATTTTCTTCTGTCAGTTTAGAATTTTCTTCTATTTTGATTTCTTTATCTTCGGCGATACTTGCAGAACTGCCATTAAATACACTATTGAGAAATAAATACCCACCTCCAAATACTACGAAAAAGGCACCACCAACTGCACTCATCATACTCCAAGGTGAAGAAGCGAAATTATATTTGGTTATTGCTTTTGTAGGCTCGGCTTCGTCTTCTTCATCATCATTATCGGAGGTGAATATATCTGAATCCGAAGATTCATTTTCGTCATCGATTGCGAGATGTTGGTCAATTATACTTCTTTCCGAATTTGAGTCAGTTGTTGCCTCAGAAGATATATTTTTTTCGTCTTCTTCTCTAAAGTTTAAAGTCATTTTTTCTTTGAATTTCTATTACTTTTTTTGGTGGTTAAATCTAGGTCAATAATTTGAGTGATTTCTAATCCACTCTTACGAACCATGTATATCTTTTGTGCCAATTCTGGTGTATTGGCTGGTGGTGTTTGTGGGGTTGATACAGCTTCTAAAGTTACTGTTTTATTGAAGCTAATACCTTTACCTGCATTGTTCGCTCTTTGAAAAGTAACAAGAGTTGCGACAATATCGATTTCCCATTTACCCTCACCAATTTTTCGCGGTTCGGATACATATCTAGGAACTAAAGATACTTGAGTTTCATTTCCAAATACTCCTGGAGGAGTAATTTGTGCCAGTTTTTTTAAGAAGCTTGCTCTGAAGTCTTGTTTCTCTGAGAGTGCAAATGCAGCCTCAAAAGCTTTGGTAGTAATCCTACCTAATTTTTTGCCCTCATCGTCAATTTCAATTCCCGTGTCAGGTTTGGTAACTGGGTTGCCTTTTTCGTCTGATTCTTGGATTACGCCATCCCAGTTGAATAGTTTGATAAAAGTATCGCTGGTGAACTTTTTTATCGTTTCAGAAGTTCGCTCTAGTGGTTCAACAGCTTTAGTTCTGATTACCTCACCGCTGTTTAGTTGAACCAGGGAAGGAGCCTGCTTTTTAGCTAATGTTGATGTTGCTCCATAATTTAGCATTTGAACTATCAACGATACTCCCGCTATTCCTAGAGCGCTTATAGCAGCTATTCCTGCCTGTGTTGATACCGAGTTGCCATAGCTGAATAGCCTGAGCGGTTCTTTTTTTACTTTACTGACCATGATTATTTCCTTAGTGCTGATGCAGCTCCACCCATTCCCCCTGTTGCCACGGTCGAGCCGACTTTAATAGCTAGGTTGGTATAAAAAGTAGATGCTTTATTAATTTGTGTTAGTACAGCGAGTCCACCTCCTGCTGCTATTCCACTCGCAAGGAATGGTGCAAATATTGCGATTGTGAATAAGAAAAACATTGGTTGACTAGCACGGGATGTAGCCATTAACTGTCCTGCAAATCCTGTAATAATATTGAATGAAAGCTTTGCCATTCCTACTGAGAAGAATCCTGTTAGCCAAGCAAATATAGGTTTCGTGCCGAAAGGTAATAGAGAACCTCCAACTGCAAGTGGTCCAAGTAAAGCAGTGAGTAGGAAGCTTAATTCAATTGCCCATTGGTAGGCGCCATTTAGGGCAAGCATGATAATAGTGACAAACTCCATTATCTCGCTACCAATTGCCGCATTAATGGGTGAAAGCGCTATTTCTAGGGGATTAGCACCATTTTTAATTGCATCGCTAACAGCAGAAATATTTCTATCTATTTTTTGAACCATATCTTTGAGAGGTCCTGGTAAATTTCCACCTGATTTCGCGAATAATGAAGGAAACTCACTTTGAAATTGTTGTTTCGCTTGTTTCAAACAATCAACATTTTCTTGAGGAGTTTTTGATTTTTGTTGACAATTGTTGACAGCGTTACCCATTGCTAATCTTGCTGTTTGAGCTTCAAGTACTCCTTGAAAGCTTGCTCTTAGGTCTGCGGAAGCTGCGGCATTTTCTAGCACAAACTTATTAACATTATTGATATAGTTACGGACTCCTAAAGTTGCCTTACCAAGCAATAATCCGTTGTTGGCGAGCAGAGCGACAACGATTATTACCCAAATTAACTCGGTATAGCTACGTTTTTCGTCGCCATCGAGCATATTTTTTGTCCACTCAACCATAAAAAAAGCCAAAGTGGCGACCGCGAACAAAGTTCCTACCGTACACATGGAATTCCAAACGCCACCGGCAGGGCTAGCTGCTCCAGTGTTTATTGTTTCTGTCCACAAATCATCGAATCCCTTGGCAATTCCGTCCGCCGTATTAGCAGCTTGATTAAGTAAATCTGCTCCTTCAAAGGCGTTAGCTGCAATTATTTTTGGTATGTTTAATAGCTGATACATGATGGTGTTAATAATTGCGGTAGATTGTACTACCGCAATAGTTTTAATTATTCGTATTTGGAAGAAACATCAAGCTGGAGCATAGTTGCCATTTCAGCGATTGTGGCTGTGTTGGCGTTTTGCTGCAAATCTTTGCTTCTAGCTTCTGCTGCTTGGTTTTCAGCAATTTGACCGAGCATTAAGTTTCCCTGAGCTTGGGTCATTTGTGCTGTTAGATTGTCTGCTCTTTGTTTACTGAGCATCCAAGCGATTTGACTATTTTGTTCGGATAGTGATGCTTGCTGGGCGCTGATAGCTTTTAATACATCTTGAGAAGACTTTGCTTTTTGTGCTGTTTCTGCTATTGAAATGACCTCTTCGGCGCTTTGCTTTGACTTTTTCGCTACCTCTTCAGTATCTTTGATACTATCGTTGGTGATTTTTTGACCTTCTTCACCAATTACTGATTCAACGGACTGGCGATTCAATGCTCTTTCTAACTCCTCGGCTCTGGTAGCTTTTTGAGGTATAGTTTGTTTATCTCCAATCTCTTCCTTGAGTTCTTCGCTAGCTTTGACGGAATTGGGCATCTTCATATCTCCAACTGATTTATCAATCGCAGATTTAGCGTCTTCCTTAATTCCTTCCCATTTAGCAGTAATTTCTTCTTCAATTTGGGATTTGAAGGTATCTGCATATCCTTCAACTTCACTAACAATATCGTCAAAGAAGTCTCCAATATTTAGAGCATGTGCCGGGTTAGCAAGGAGGAAAGGGGCGCTGCTTGCCACAATAAGTCCTACTTTTGCTTTTTTTGATATTTTGGGTAATTTTGGAAATTTCATATTTTCCGTTCAATCTGTTAAATATATGGGATTATCGATTTGAAGATAATCCGTAGCGTTATGCTACCTTTTGTAAAATTTATGATATAAATCTTGACTGCTATTTACTTCTAGCGAGTAATTCTTGCCCTTCTTGACTTAACTCTTCGTCCCTGAACATCCGAATGTAATCTTCGGTATATTTAATCATCCCTAATATAGGATTGTGTTTGTACTTATTGAGGAATAATGTACGTAATTCTTGCTCATCCGGGTTGTTAGCAACAGCAGCAAGTAAAGAGTACGCAGGATAATAGCGACAGAATGTAAGTTTACCGTTATCATCGAGTAGCCATTGAGAATATACCCCTTCTTTTTTAGGAAAGAATGCTTCAGTACTGTTTCGAGAAATAATTTCTGTAGGATACTTAAATCTATTGATAAAAGGTTCTACAGCAGAAGTTTGAATTCTTCCTATTAGACGAGTTGATAGGTTTGCGAATATCTTTGGCGCTGCCTTACTCTGATAAATTGATTCGGGTTCCTGTGCCGATAAAATTACCCTTACACCAGCTTTAGCACCATTAGCGCATAATCTTCCAATTAGTTCTGCAATTGATTCAAACTGAAATAGAATAGGTGCTTCATCAAGAAAAAATATTGATTTTGGACTGGATAAAGCTTTACGTAAAGCAGCAGAATATGCAGATAGCGCAAGAATTGCTGCATCGGATTCTGAAGATAAATTCCTAAGAGCGAATACAATTAATCGAGCGTCATTCCTAAAAGTAGAAGGTTTAGATATTGATTGACCAACTCTAGAATTCAACCAAAATTTCAGCCTTAATTTTATTTGGTCTAAGGCTTCTAACACTTCCTTTGAATTTGAAGCAATGGAATCTAACTTAATAAATCCAGGGGAGCAGTAAATGTAGAAGTCATTTAGTGTCGGAGTATCTTGCCATTCCGGGGTTCCAACACCTGCTTCTATCGCTTTTTTGTAGCGCATTTTGATGTCATCATCATCAAAGAATGTTTTGAGCGCTAAAGTTAAGATACTTTCAATATTCGATACCATTGTCGGTGATACCCCGATGCTGCTAGTTCCAAGAACCATTAGCATAATCGTACTCTTGAGGAATTCCTCAAAGTCGGTCAGCCTCTCCTTGATAATTTCCTCATCCATCCCCCTCAAGTCAGGAAGCTCAAATAAGTTATTTGACTCCTTACTGATATCAAAATAAGCACCTTCTTCTTTTAGAAACTTAGTGAAGTCGGTGAACGTAGAACTACCATCTGGTTTGGGAAAATCGAGCGCTACAACTGGGATATTCTGTGCTAATGCTCTGGCTAAAATACCCGCAACCAATACTGATTTACCAGCACGGGTTGTTCCGAACACTCCCAGGCTCTTGTGAGAGTTATATAGGTCAATAAATACGGGAGTTCCACCTTCTTCTGCAATTAATTCAAATCCGCGACTATCACCTGTTGCGGTGCGAATCATTGGCATTAACCCCGGTACCTCATTTGAGAAGTAAGGCAATCTACGGTTGAATGGCTTCGCTAGGAGTGGGTCCCACATAAAAGGACAGCATTGTAGCCAAGTCTTCCATGCATATTCGTTTTCGCGGTTGACGACGGCAGGGCGTAAAAAGCAGTTAGATACGTATTTGCAAGCTTCATCCAGCTTCTCTGGTGTTGAGCGATGAACTAGAAATGCTAGAGCTACATGAACCGGTGAATTACCTTTAAGTATGGTTTTCTGAGCTTCTACAGCTTCTTCCATATTAAGCCCAGCTTTGACATCTACAGAACCACCTTCCGCAGAAACTGTACTTGCTGTGATTGATTGTTTGGTGATTCTTTGTAATGCTACTTTTGCTAAATTTTGGTTAGCTTTAGTTAGCTGGCAGACTACCTCAGTATCGGAAACTTTTTCACGAGCGATTAATTCCCAAAGGTATCTTAACTGAGCAAATTCATCCACCCAACCTGCGGGTTTTTCTGCGAAATTAAGTACCCCGATGAATTTATCTTGAATTTTTACCCAGCGACGGTCGAGAAATGGAATTGATTTCTCGCTTTCTACTAAGTGATGGCGGATATGGAATTCGCTATTGATTTCTTCCCGAACTCCTTTATTATCGAAAATTACGAGATTAGGGATTGGGGGGACATCAGCTTTGTTGAATTGGGTGAATAGAACTGTCCATATTTCTTCAGGTGTGAGGGGTTTTATATTTAACCCCATCTTATTAGAAATAATTTGTTCCCAAAGCTGAAAACCGCTGTTGAAGCTATCTTTTAGAATAGTTTCAATTCTTTGCTGTGTAGCTTCGTGTACTTGTCCTGTAAAATCCAGCCATTTTTTTTGTACGGCACCTAAGATTTTTTCTATATTGTCATCAGTCTTACTGTCAGCGGTTGCAGGAACACTGTAAGTACACCATATCCTTAAAAATTTGTTTTTACGAGTTCCTAACTTTGTTAATTCCTTGGTACGCAATCTTTCTGAACGAATCAGCAAGGTTAACCTATCAAGGTCGCATTCATCCTCTACCTTACGTAATTCTTGCTGGCGTTCAAAATCTGAGGTGAAGCTACCCATATGGATAGTCATATTCTCGTTATCTGGTAATTCTTTTAATCCGCCCTCGATACCTTCAAATATCGGAATAATCTGTTCTGCTGGTAGTGATGGATGAATACCGCGACAATCAAAACAAAACTTGATTTGAATATCTTCTCTTCTTTTAAGGATTAACGCTCCGATATTTTTTCTTCCACCCAAACTAATATTGCAAATACCTGCTAAGTGAATGATATCCTCAATCGGAGTGATACGCTTTACCACTCCCAACTCTTGAGTAGAAAATGATTGCGTTCCAACTACACCTTTCTTATTTTTCTTAGTTTCTTTGGAAGCAGCAGTCATAATAATTATCTCTTCTTGCGTTTTCTCTTACGTTTTCTATTTCTTGAATACTCGTACCTGTAAGGGGTTATTAAACTTTGATGTTTCATATACCCTTTACTCAATCTGGGAACACCGATAAACTTGCCGAAAAATCTTTTGTTAGAGGATAAAGTCCAATAAGTTGCCCAACCCCATGCTGTAGAAACGCTAACTGCTAGCCATCCTGCATCAAGCATGTAGTGTAGGATAATTAAATTTACGATACCAATTGCTCCCCAGGGGAATATTTGGTCTGCGGGGAACGGGCCAAGCTTTGGTTGTTCCCCAAGTATGCGGTTTACATTTCTATATCTGCGCTGTTCGGTCATTTGTTTTTGATAGTAGAGCGGTAATAAATAGAAAATTACCGCAATTTATACGTATAATTAACCAGTAATCAAGGTTGTGATTAAGTCTGCTGCAACTACTGCAACTACTATTATAAAAGGTGTTCTAGCTAGGTTTTGCCAGTCTTCATCCTGACGTGCTGCTTGTATCACTTTTACGATAGATATACCTAAGTAGAGCAAGAAAATAGCTCGGAGTACGTTAAAGAATAGTTCGACGACACCTGCGTCGATACCTGGAAAAGCACCTGCCATCCATGTCTCTGCTCCTTGGAAGAATTGAGCATTAGCTGGTGCTGCGGCTAGGTCAAGAATAAATACTACTGAGGTGAATGCAGTTAAAATCGCTAATACATTAACGTTATACTTTTTTTGCCATCTATCTAGCTTACTAATTACTGCATTAGATTCTTTTGGGAGCATTACTACGATACCAGCAGCTATCAATAAACCGCTAATTAAAATGCCGTGTAACGACATGTCGGTAAGCATTAATAGGGTTGCTGCGCCCATTAATCCTGCTCCGTCTCTTTTATTATTACGTCGTCGAGATGGATATCCGTATTCTTGTTCGTATGATGGAACTTCTTCATCATCGTAGCGGTCTTGGTATTTGTTATTTCTTCCAGGGTTGTTGTAAACTTGCATTGCTTTAATAATCGATTGTAATGGATTTATTTTGAATTTTTGAACGAATTCTTGTTTCGTTTCGATATACCTAATATGCTTTGACTACCGAGAAATAACATCATATTTTAATATGATATTTCAGTGGATATCCTTAACCTCCTCTTTTTTAATAGCCCTGCATAAGTGTTTTTACCGGAATAAAAAAAGCGGCACCTTCTTACAAGGAATACCGCTTGTTGCTTAATATTAATTTGAAGCTAATTAATATTAATTTTTTCTCCTACTTTAAGATTCAATTCATCTGCCTTGCCTCCATTTAATTCAATTACATGAGTTGCGCTTGGTGCTTTATATATAGGGCAGCCCTGTGGATTCGCGGTGTTACAAGGAAGACTATTTGCTGCGATATGAGTAATGATACCGTTATCAAGGTAAATAATATCTAAAGGTATTTTTACCTGATGCATCCAAAAGGGAACATTTTCGTGTCTTTTTCCTAAATCAAATAACATTCCTCTGTTTTGCGGCAGTTCTTTGCGGAATTTCAAACCTCTGCTTAATTCTTCCGGGGTATCAGCAACCTCTAATTCTATGGTAGTGCCGTTGATTGTAGTAGTGGCTTCAACTTCAAGGTGTTGGGGACGAGTTGATAAGTAAGGAATTATCACTGTCATTGAAAGAAACCCAACCGTGCTAATAAAACCGATAATATCGAACGCTTTTATACAAATTTTTCGATTTTCGGGTTTTTTGTATGAAATTTGAGTCATTTGATTAAGAATAAATATTGACGTTACCGAGGGCAAATTCTGATTTATCTACAGGAGATGAAGGTAAAGCCTGCATTGCCGCTCTATTCCGCATGGCTTCTACTCTATCTGCTTCTCTGATAGCAAGTGGGTTCATCATTTCTCTTGCTGCGAGAATTGCTTCTATATTTATAGTTAGTGGAGGTAATTCATCATAATCATTCAAACTTTCGTTTGGATACATTTGACAGAAAATACTGCGAGCCGCATTCTCCACAATTGCCTGAATTTCAGCACCTACACATCGATTAGTCGATTTGATGATTCTGCGCCATTCCTCTTTACTGTAAGGTGATTCAGAATTATTGCGGAATCTACTATCAAATCTTGCTAGGTGAATTTTAAATATGATATGTCGCTCCCCATTGTTTGGTAAATCGCATTGGAAGATGTCATCAAATCGACCGCTACGGGTAAGTTCCGGTGGTAGCGTCTCCATTCGGTTTACTGAAGCAAAGACTAATACTTGAGAAGTTCGTTCTTGCATCCAAGTAAGTAGCTTTCCTGCAAGCCGCATCGCGAGGTCATCACCCCCCGCAAACCCCTTATCGAAATCGTCGAAGTAAAGTATCACATCACTGATTCTGTCTGCCAGTGCGAGTAAGTTTTTTAACTTTCGCTCAGCCATATTACCGTAGCTACGAAAGTTGCCCCAGTCCACGATAATTAATGGTACACCAAGTATTTGAGAACAAGCTTTAGCTGAGTGCGATTTACCAGTACCGGGAGGACCTACTAGCAATACACCTTTGGGTAACGATAATTTATAGGCTCGGGCTAAAGGGGTAGCTATACGGCGATACTTACGAAAAGTTTCTTGCATTAATTCGTACCCACCTAGAGCCATTTTAGCTGGGGGTACAAATTCAATAGAATAAAGCCGGTTGAGCATTTCGATTTTCTGTTCAAACAAGCTTTTTTCTATATCTTGGGGATTAGCTAAATCTATCTCACTTTTGGTGACGGCAAGACATTGATTGATATCAGCAATATGTAACCCCATAACAGCAGATGCGATGCGAGTGTAGTCGTTATCGCTTAATCCTGGAATTTCAGATTTAATGCGATTGCCAATTTCGTTATGAGTTGGTAATTCTTGGCTTACCACCGGAATTTCTGCTGCCATTTCCGGAGACAATTCAGCATTAGCACCAAGTAAAAGCATTGTTTTACCAGTATCGCGGTTGTCAAGATTGATGTTGATAAGTGCTGCTTTTATCCATTCCGATACCAGAAAAAATTCTGTTGCTTCATGGTTTGTATTAGCAATCCAAGGGAATAACCCCTCTACTATGATAATTCCTGTCTTATTGCAGTTTCTCCAATATTTAAGAATACTGAAATAGTTTTCTTTCTGCTTTTTATCTTTAATGGGAACGTAGTGTTCAGTTGTTCTTTTCAGTAAGTTTTGATTTGTATCAACTTCTAATTCGATTAGAGCGTCATCATCAAGGCTCCATAAATAGCATTGTTGATTACGTTTCTTGGCTTCAGTAGCAATATTAATCAAGAATCGACTACGCTCTTGAAGCGGAGATTCTATAGCTATAAGCGGACTTTTATTAATCTTTATTAATTTAAAGATATCATCAATTAACTTCATAATTAGCTGCAAATTTTACATAATATTATGTTTTAGGTAGAATTTAAAAACATCATATTAAAATACTATTGATATGCTGTATTAGTTCTAGATGTTTTCTTTGCTTTATATATAGAGAATAGCTAGAACGGGTATTTGAAGGAAACAATAATGATTGTAGTTATAAATAAAAGTGACCTGATACCATTCTTAAATGACTTGCTAGATATAGATGTCGCAGGTCACATATTAATTGAGATAGATTCAGTGACTTATGATTCGCCATTAGAATTGTTTGACAGTGATTTTTTTTTAATTAAAACAGTTCTAGCATTGCCTCCAGGTCTTCACATGGTGATTGAAGGTTTAGACCAAGTAAGAAATTTTTCATTGAAAGTATTTAACATTATTGTTTTAGGTCTAGAGCGAAATGTTGTTTGTAATGAATTGTATTCAATGTTCAAGGAAGCCGAACAAGATAATAACATTGCTGTAGGCTCAGAAGATAATGTATTAAGTTGTTCTTGGTCGGAGAATAGCTCTATTGAAGGGAATTCTAACCATCAGTTTATTGAAGATTTATTAGAAGAAGACTATTATTTCCAATCAATTAATCTCAGAACTGAGACTACTAAATCTAATGGAGAAGCGGTTATTGATGCTGTATGTTTCGGCCATTTTGTATTTATGTTTGAGATAAATCACTTACCTGGACGAATTCATTTAAAAGCATATGTAAAATCAATAGAAAAAGAATTATCTCGCGCATTTACCAAAAATAATGAAACGCAGGTTAATCCTTATGAAGATAGAGGATTTACAATCGGCATAATTGCTTGGGTGATGTTGGCTTTGAGAAACATTGCTAGAAAGCAATGTGAAAATTATACTTTTTGCGGTAACAAAGAAGGAATATTAGAAATTATGGAGAAAGAAAGAGGGCATATATATACTTGTGGAATATTCGGGAATGGTATTTTAGTTTCCAAATTAAATGCAGATGATTATGACAAATTAGAAAACTTTATATTTAATAGTATATTAGAGCAAGCAAATTTGCGGAATTAATGAGCAAAAAATCACCGTTATACCCAATATTGCTAATACCACAAAGCATAAAAGACAAGGATTATTTTCCTCGTCTTTTTACTTATGATTATGTTGATGATATTCCTATAGGTGCTTCTGAAACAGATTTCGGATTTTTGCTGCGTTATTATTTTGGAGCTTGTATTAGGGAACAGCAGCAGCTATTACCTTCGGGTCATAATCATCGTCCCTTTAGCACTGATTTTCTCTTTATTGAGCCGATAACTGGCTTGCATATTGACATTGAAATCGATGAGCCATTTGCATTTCGTACTGGGGAACCGATTCATTGTGTCGGAGATGATGATTACCGTAACAAATGTTTTGTCGATGCCAATTTTGTGGTCATGCGTTTTGCAGAAGAGCAAGTACGGAGTCAGCCTTTACGGTGTATGAGATTTTTATCTAATGTCGTGAATCAACTTACTGGAAATGATAGCTGGAAGAAGCAATTTTCTCAAGTAGAGCGTATCACTACAGTTAAGCAGTGGACTAAATCAAGTGCGTCTAAGTTGAAGAAGCAAGATTATCGAAAGCAGTATCTTAATTAGAAGTTTCCACGGTTGATTCCACAAATTTAGCCCAATAGGCACCCCAAGGAATACACCATCCCCAATACAGAAATAAGTACTCGAAAATGCTACCTTTGTGCCAAAACCAAAATATATATTGCAATATTACTCCTAATATTAAACCGAAATAAGAGCGCCATAAGATGCCCCCAGTGATTGTTAAAATTTTCTGAGGATATATGTTTAGCAAATAATATTCTTTTGCTTTAAACTTTGATTAATATTTTTTCACTGTTTATACTAAAAAAATAGGTTATAGATAAGATTACCTATAACCTATAAATATCATAGCTCATGTACTAAATAGGAGTGAAACTTTTACTTATTCTTATTTTTAGATTTAGGGATTATGCCAAATCTAATAGTTCTAGTAGTATTAATGCTTGCATATTTAGACACGTCTCTACCTTGTTTGTAAGCATTAATTATCGCTTTTTTATCTGGTTCTACTTTTGTTCGCTTAAACTTTTCTGGTAATTCTTCAATATCTGTAAGTATTTCTTGTACTGATGGGGGACTATCGTAAATTGTAATAGTACTTCTATTCCCGATATTTTTATCGTCAATAAGCTTTTTACTATGTAGGAATAGTAGATAATTTTTTATTCCATCCAAGCTTC
This sequence comes from Cyanobacteria bacterium P01_A01_bin.84, assembly GCA_039030795.1. Taxonomy (GTDB): domain Bacteria; phylum Cyanobacteriota; class Cyanobacteriia; order Cyanobacteriales; family Nostocaceae; genus JBCCDM01. Next base: position 9,526 of record JBCCDM010000005.1, on the reverse strand, counting down.
TGTCATAGGATTGCAGCAAAGAGGCTTGCATCTCATTGATTAATCTAAATCTTTCCTTGAGAGCTTTCTTTTCAGCTTCTATAGCTTTATAAGCCCAGTAAAGCCCATCAAATTTCTTAGCTTGTTCCATCGATAAATTGAAGAATTTTGCAAGCTTTTCTTGAATTATTTCGTTGAAATCTTCTTCTGATAAATCGCTACTACCTTCCGAAGCAATTGATAATAATATTCTTTGTAATGAAGCAGCTTCTTCGGAAATTATTTTTAAGCTACGGCTAGCAATTTCCAAAGCTGAATTATTTTTGGTTGAAATGATAGTCATGATTTTATTTATTGAATGAAGTTGAAATTCCTTAATTCAGATAAAATAAAATCTTGATTATTTATACCTCATGTGGGAGTACCAGTTTTTCTCTTCCCAAAGTTGTTCTTGTTCTTCTAAATATACATCCTCAGCAGATTTTTTCAGGATTAAAATTGAAGTTTTATCCCGTTTTATTTTAGATTTGTTTATTCTCATTTGACATAATCTCAAAGCTTCAATAAATTTGTGCGAAGCTTTTTAAGTGTTAACCGTACCGCGTGTAATATTACTCAATCTTTTTTCGACTAAGCATTCTGAGACAATTTCTTGTTCTTGTTCTGAATATCTAATAAGTACTAAATCTAGTGGCAACAAGTAAATATAATCGTATATTTGACCTCTGTTTAAACTATGGTTTAGCTTACTCAGAGACTTTGGAAATATTTCTCTGATACTTTTTTTAGTTTTATTATCAAGTTGTGAGAGAACAGATTCTAAGAAGTTATGTGGATTGTTGTGTGTAAATTCGTAAATACGGTATAGAGCTTTTTTTATGCTTTTCCAACTAATTTCTTGATTAATAGCTTTCTTTAATATTTCTTCTGGCTGGAAAATATTACGATATTTAATTGGACTAACAGCCGATATTTTTTCTGAAGCTATTGTATTAATATCAGGAGCGCATTTCCATACTAATTCGTTGTTACTTGCTAGTTTTTCTTCTATAATTTCATAACCAGCGTCGCAAGCTATTGTCTTAGCCTCGTCAATGCAATTATCTCTTTCATTTTTTAGATTAATAATAGCTTCTTTAAATATTTCATTTTCATGTGAATTGTATTCTTGATTTCCTAAATTTTTGATTAATTCAGAATATTCCTTTGCTTGACAAGCTAATTTAGTTACCGATTGATAAATATTGCTATTAATATTGGGAATAAGATTATCTCTTATCAGTCTATTGCGGGATATATTGATTTGGAATTCCTTCCAAGTTTGGGGAGCTTCTTCGGTGTTATCTGATTGTGGTGGATGATTTTCGGCTTTTATCTCCTCTGTGTTGCTTTCGCCATTTATCTCTTGCAAAGATTTACCAGAATCTAGTGATACTTTATAAGCTATTTTGAGAGCAGCGGCAATTATTTCTTTTCTATTTGATCCTGCTTTCTCAAAATGAAGTAAGGCTTCTCCTGCCTGTTCATCATAGATTCTGGAGGTTTCAGTTTTGAGGTATTTATTTCCCTTATTATCTGTATTCCATCCTCTCGATGTAGTCTTCTTATTATCTCTGACTTGACTCATCATGTTTTCTACGTCAGTTTGAGACACAGAGACTTTGCTACATAAAAGCAGCTTTAAGACGGGGGTATATCTTTTTTGAGTAAGCTTGTATATTGTGATTGGTAAAATATTTTTGAGAATTTCTGTTTTATATTTGAATTCAGAAAATGCTTGTGCGATTTTTAAATGAGTTCTTAGTGCTGGGCTGTTTTTCTTGAAGCCCATAGCTTCAATTTTCGCTATATAGTCTGATTTTTTTAAAGATTTCTGTGCTTCTAGCAGGTTGAAAGAGAAATTCAGTATTTTTATAGTTGCGTCAGAACAATTGTAATTACAGGTAATATCTGCAATCACACCTTTATCTATTTTTAAGCTTGACATAGATTAATTTAAATTTTGAACTTTATACTGACTTAGTTTTATAGACAATACTGCATTTTTTTCAAGTCTTTTGACTTATTTTGTTTTAATCTTCACATTACATTTAACTATTTTTAAAAATATTCCGCCAAAGATAATAATATGCATTTTAAGTTTATAACAACTCCAAGAAGAAAAAATATTGATATTAGTTCCAAATGAATAAATCGTACAAGACTAACAAAGCTCTGTTATTAACTACTAAGCAAAGCTTATTTATAGCAAATGTAATATATAATATTACTTTTGTATTTCAAGGTTAGCGGTATTAATTTTCAATAATTTTAGCTATTGCACGTAAGACATCGCTAACTTGTTCTTTATCAGAAATATTGATTTGATATACCGTATTGGCATTAGCATTGAATGATGAACTTCCTACAGCAACAGATAAACTAGTATCTCTGCCAATCAGGTGTTTGAGCAATTTTCCCCTTTCTTCGTTACTAAGGCGATCGCAAATCTCAAATAGTACTGATGCATTAGTATATGTACCAATTAGGTGTTTGAGCAGCTTTTCCTTTTTTTCATTGTTGAGGCAATCGCAAGCTTTAAGAAGTTTAGTAAATTCGTTGTCACTGAAATTCATAGAATTCCTAAAAACTGTCTCACTGATAAATCATATATCTTTTCTTCCTTCTACGTTACCAATTTTTTTGTCAATCAGCCTTAAAGCATAAACATCAGCAACAATACGTAGAATTTCAGCGAGTTCTTGAGAAGAAGCTTGATTAATTGATTTTTGCCAGTTATTACCGGGATTTTGTCCAAAAATTTGCGATAAATACCATATTCTCGCATTTTCAGGGACGATAAGAAGTATTTTAATAAAGTTTTTCAGGCTTATGTCTGATTTACCTTGTCTAAATCTAGACATCATTCCTTCCGAAATACCCGCTTCTTGAGCCAGTTCTTTTGCCGAAATATTGAAACGCTTAAGCATTTGGGCAAATAATTCACGGTACCGATCCAATATATCTATTGCGGGTTTTTGCATTGTTTGTTTATATTAGATAAGTTGCAATATACGCTAATCGGTTAGAATATATTGCAATTACTGGTGAAGAACTTTTAGGTAACTATGACTACTTGGAACATCGAAAAACTCGTTAAAGAAATTTGGGATCAAATCAGGGAATTTGCAAACTTTCCGACTTCTTGGCAAGGATTCCCTGGTAGGAAATATGACAACCATTGGAAGGAAGATCGGATAAGTTCCAATCATTTTGTTTGGCATAACCTAAATTTACATTTTTTATAGTGAAGCTTCATCCTTGTGCCTCTAAAGGAATGCGTTTCGCCCTCAGAGCAATTGGGCAACTGCATCTCGCATTAATGACTAAGCTGTTGAGGAAGTATTTTCCTGGGAAAGTATTTGTACCTCAACAAAAGCCGAATCTTATAACACAAGGTAGCCCAGTTCTTTAACCAATTCGGATAGATAAGTATTGCAAGGTTAGAAATCTAAGTTTTCCTTAAGCATAATACCACCCGAAGCGGTTATTGGGATTTCAAAGCAATATTTAAGTAAATTACTTGGCTTTCCTTAAGATATTACCATGAATCTTGCTTTTCTAATGCTACTTGAATTAGTTAGCTAGCTTTACCTGAGTTCAAATAATATGCCCAGAAACAGTTTACGGGTAGCAATTATGATTCAAGGAATTATAAGAAGCGGATGCATACAATGCTTATTATCAAACCAGGTCTGAGGAAGAGAAAGCCAAGTTTAGGAGTTGTCGTTAACCAAAGCGAACCATCAAGTTTCATCAGAAAAATTACAACAATGGAATTTGGTTTCCTTATTAAAAGTTTACAGTTCACAAAAATATGGAGCTTATTGACAATTAAATGAATAAAAACTTAATAAATATACTGTCTTCAACCCCTTATTTTGAAGATGCTGAGGGCAGCGTAGAAATTTCAAGCAGGAAAATATCAACTAAAAATAATAACTATACTGCTTTTAGTAAAGGAATAGAACTTTTGTTCTTGCAAGGGTCAACTAAAGAACTACTAATCAAAATCAATAGCTTTGTCTGTTCTTTTCAGAAGCATTTTCAACTAATTAACATAAACTTCCTTTTTAGATTGCTGGCATAAAACTATTAATAGAATTCCACTATTATATAGATATTAAGTCAGTAATATGTTTTGAATTATACTCTTAATCTCTATTTCTATACTGCTTGTGGCAAATGGCTAGAATCTTGTCTTTCACGAAAGTGAGCTATCCAAACTGCAAGGGGGTTAAAATTTAGGCTTTTTCTTGAGGAAAGTTTCTAGAAACCATAATTTTTTAGCTAGCGAGAGTAATGTTCTTATTCAATCATATTGCTTCAGCAACTTCTACAGAATCTTTTTCTTTGCGAGTATTGCCTGCAAATATATTGGCAAGCAAGCATAAAGCATCTGCCTGTTCCTCTGGAGGTGCTTTAACAATTTGCGATCGCAAACTCGTATTTGGGTGTACTCCTAATAGCTCAGATATATACCAAACGCTTGCTTCTGAAGGGATAACCTGCAAAAGCGCAATAAGTTTTGCTGCTCCCAAATCAGCTTTGCCATTCCGGAATCTCGATAACACTACTCTTGAGATTCCAGCAGCTTGTGCTGTTTCGGTCACGCTCAAGTTAAAGCGGTTCATCATTTCGTCAAATAACCGCCAATGCATATTAAATTCTGATTTTGATACAAAATTTTGCATTTAATTTGTTGTAAAACAACCGATACACAGTATACTAAGCTATACAAAAGTAAATAGCTACATATATAAAGATAACTTTATCGTAGCAAACGATTTCCGAAGAAGCCCCAATCTGATGGGGCTGGGGCAAAAAATATGCACATTAATATTTCGGTAAATGCATTATGACTCAAAACAGCCTAAAAATTCAAGGAAAATTTTACCTATTCGGGCATGAAGAATGTAAGAGGATATGCCGAGAATTAATATCAGATAGAGGTTTAGGGTTGAAGCTATTCCCTTCAATGTGATTCTCGAAGCAAACTAAACTATTTGCGGTAAGCAACTAGAGTCTTTATGTTCGCGGGATTGAACAACCCAAATTGCAAGCGCATTAAGAAGTTCTGCTTTTTCTTGAGGAGATGCTTCCATCACGAGCGATCGCAATTCTCTAAGGCTTGTATCGACCTTACATAATTTGGATAAAAGGTCATTTCTTGCTTCTGCTGGTAAACCGGCAAGTATGCGCACGAGGCTATCGGAATAAATTCGCTGATTCCCCCGACGGAAACCACTAAACATCTGCTGAGAAACGCCCGTTTTCTCAGACAGCCACTTAGCAGAAATGCAATGTTCATCAACGGTTATATCCAAAGCCTTTGAAAAGTTCATCTTCCTTTTAATTATTTAAGGAGGTAACGATTACACATGTCAGCACCCCCGACTATAAGTCGGAGGCTTCCTGCCTCGTCCGGTAGGTAGTCTAGTTGACCAGCCTCAGTGAACTTTTTTAATTAAAGAATTAAAAAAAGGAATTATCCCCAGTCTGACGGGACTGGGGAGAGAAAATAAAATTTTCTATTTAGTTATCTGTATTATGACTCAAAACAACCCAAAAATTCAAGGTAAATTCTACCCACTCCAACATGAAGAATGGTTAAGAGCTTGTCGAGAGCTTACCAAAGCAGAACTAGAAGTACTGTACTACATTCGCACGATTGACCCTCTCAATGACGGAATTGAAATTAATGCGGCCCAGATAGCAAGGCAGCTCTCATCATCAGAGCGTCAGGTTCACAGACAAACCGTAAGCCGTGCATTAAAAGAACTGGATGCGAAGGACTTTATCGATCTAGAACTGTTGCAAGTCAAAGCCAAGGTGAAACCAAAAGGTTTATGGTGTAATGAGACACCAGGGTGTGGTGAGACACCAGGGTGTGGTAAGACACCAGGGTGTGATGAGACACCAGGGTGTGATGAGACACCGCGATCGATCGCCACACACCGCGATCGATCGCCACACACCACACGAAGTCTGAAAACCTTATGGACACTGAATCTCAAAATCCTAAGACTATTAAGACTTATTTAGACTTTAAAGACTCTCTCTCAGAAAGCGAAAGAGAGAGCTTTTTAAAATTTGCAAATACCAAAGTAGCTGAATTACCAAAACCGCCAACCTTGCCAAATAAATGGATTGAAGCCAACTTTGAGGAATTAAAAAATCTCTGGCAAGAACATACGAAAACAAGTGGATCTACACATTGCGAGGCGGCTGGCAGTACAAATAAACTAGATTTTGAGAATTGGGATGTCAGCAGTCATGAGGGTCAATATTTCGCGCTAAAGAATAGGGGATTGGCTGAGTTCTGCGAAAATCCCACTTCCAAGGCTTGGTACGAGTGGGCAGTGGTGAAGCATCCGGATAGGTTCGTTGATATACCCTCCTGAGCAAAATAACCGCCATACAGTGCTTTTTTGTAACTTTCTTAATTGTCATGTTTGCTAAACAAAATAAAGTAATCGATTTTTCGTCGTATTTAGAGAAGGTTCCGCCGCAGTGCATCGAAGCTGAAGAAGCGATTTTAGGTGGAATTTTACTTGACCCTGGTGCTTTAGCCCGCGTGCGCGATGAACTGAAGCCCGACCATTTTTATATCGGCGCTCATCAGCACATTTACCAAGCAATGCTGAAACTCAACGAGCAAGAGCAGCCAACCGATTTGATTGTCCTTGTTAATTATTTGGAAACTAACGAGCTTTTAGCTAAAGTTGGGGGAAGAAACAAGCTAGCTAGTTTAGTTGACCGTTGCGTTAGTGCTGTAAATATTGATGCCTTAGCTGCTTTAGTAATCGGTAAGTGGAAGCGTCGCGAACTTGGTCGTCTCGGTAATCTTGCAATTAAACTCCAACACGATTCCGACGATGAAACTCCTCTCCAGCAAGCATTCGAGCAATTACAAGAACTTATTTATTGTCTTCAAATTGGTTCAAATACTCATAATACGAGTCATATTTCTGACGTAATGACCGAGGTGTATCAAAGAATAGAAGAACGTCACGAAGGAACTGCACTTCCAGGTATTCCCACAGGCTTTTATGACTTAGATGCAGTTACAAGCGGATTTTTACGGGGTGACTTAGTAATTATTGCAGGTCGTCCGGCGATGGGTAAAAGCGCCTTTGCGGCACAAATTGGTCTTAATGTTGCACAATTACAAAATTTGCCAGTAGTTTTATTTAGCTTGGAAATGAGTAAATCTCAACTAGGGATGCGGATGCTTGCAGGTGAAACTGAAGTTGAGAATAATTACCTTAAAACTGGGCGTATTAGCGATAGTCAGTGGCAACCAATAGCGGCTGGCATAAACAAAATATCGAATTTCCCAATATACTTGAACGATTGTGCAACGGCATCATTAAATTATTTTGAAGCTGAGTGTCGCAAAGTAGCCAGCATGGAGCGGCGCGAGTTGGGACTTGTGATAATTGATTACTTACAGCTTATGGGAGATGGAGATAACAATCGCAATAACGAAATAGCTGCTATTACACGCGGTTTAAAGCGTCTTGCGATGAAATTAGAAGTACCTGTAGTTTGTTTATCTCAACTATCTCGCGCTGTTGAATCTCGTCAAAATAAACGTCCCGTACTTTCTGATTTAAGAGACAGCGGTGGAATCGAGCAAGATGGCGATAAGGTTTTAATGCTGTATCGCGATGAGTACTATAGTCCAGATTCATCAGACCGAGAAATATGTGAAATTATTATCGCCAAGCATAGAGACGGTGCAACTGGAACTATAAGGCTTCTTTTCGACAGCCAGTTTACCAAATTTAAAAACTTAGTACGTGAAACATGGTAGTTAGCGAACAATGAAACGCGAACGGTAAAGCATCATGACACTTTTTAATATTGAACAATATCAACAAACATCAAAAAGCGATTGGGATGATGCTAAATATGACCCTACCTGGGACGAATCCGATGATATTACTGAGATTTCACAAGACAAAGTTTCCGCAGTTGTGGAAAATTCCGAAGTTGTGGAAGTTTTAGAAAAAGATGAAATTTCATCAGACCGTTGGAACCCGGCGCATTTTGGAGAAACTCCGCGTAAAGTTGACCCAGACGGAAATCCTACTATTTTTTGGGACGAAAGCATAGAACCGCCCGAACCTGATGATTTTGAATCGCTACAAGAGTATGAAAAAGCATGGCAACAATGGGAAGAAAACTCCAACAACTTGATTTGTGCAGCGGGGTTGGAGCGGGTTTCCCCCTCTCAGGAATCATCACCGGAAAAGTTAAACTATGTGGACTGTGCGAAATCGACGAATTTTGTAAAGAAAGATTGCGCGATCGCTTCCCCGGTGTCTCAATTTACAACGACGTTAGAGAATTCCCAGAAGTCTCAGGAATCGACATCATCACCTCGTCACCACCGTGCCAATCCTTTACCGTTGAAGGGCATCGAAGGGGTGGAGCCGATAAACGAGACTGCATACCCGCAGTATTGCGAATCGTTAACAGAGTTAAACCCAAATTCTTCTGTCTCGAAAACGTCCCCGGATTGTTATCAGCACCCCAGCGCCCAGGAAACGAACCTGGAACATATTTCAAACAGATGCTCTGGCAGCTTTGCGAATGTGGGTACGATGCACAATGGGTTGTTGTTGGAACTCGATTTAAATTTGGAACCAAATGGTCTGGTAAAAGACTCCTACTCATTGCCACGTCCAGGCGCGTTATCCAAAAGTTCTTCCACGAGCCGTCCTCCTGGGAATACCAAATCAGAAGTCAAAGCCAAGAAACTGGGGTTAATTGGCAGGAACGAAGTATTCAACCCGGAATGGTTAGAGCAGGAATTTGGACTACCAATCGGATGGACAGATCCCCAGGAACACCGAGCGGCGACGGAATTATTAGAGCTAGAAGAGCAGCACTCGGAAATTGTCTCGACCCCAGAATTGCAACGATCGCATGGAATCGAGTACTTTACCTCAACTCCATTATCGGTTAAGGAACAAAGCGGTAATTACAACATCACTACGCCCGATACTTTAAAAGCAATTAGTTTATGGCAACCCTGGGCATCTTTAATTCCCTTGGGCTTGAAGCATTATGAAACTAGAAGCTGGAAGACCAATTATAGAGGTAAGTTATTAATTTGCTCTATCGCCAAATCTACTAAAACACAATACCAGCATTATTTAAAGATTTGTAATGAGTTAAAGTTACCAGCTTGGGATTATAATTTTCCCCACGGATGTGTGATCGCCATCTGCGATTTAGTTGACTGTATTGAAATCACATCAGAGTTTATCGCTCAACAGTCACAAACCGAAATACTCTGTGGTGATTGGCAAGTTGGACGCTATGCGTGGAAGTTAGATAATATACAACCAATAAGTGAACCCTTTCCAATCAAAGGTAAACAGAGACTTTTTAATGTTCCTTTCAGTAAAGTTGAACGTTATTTAAATCAGAATTTTGTTACCTCAGCATCCTCAGTAGGAAAGGGTAGATTTAAATCCTCAGATTGTTGGTACAC
>JBCCDM010000004.1:0-32817 GCA_039030795.1 Cyanobacteria bacterium P01_A01_bin.84 | reverse complement strand
CTATTGGACAGCCTCGATAGCCGAGGCTTACTGGATAATACCATTGTCATTTTCAGCACCGACAACGGCCCTAACGGGTACAGCTCTTCTGCTTAATGTGGAGAATACCGGAGTCAAACCGGTGACCTCTTGCCTGCCAGACCAATTAAGCGTAAGTACATTAAAAGACTTTGAGATTTATAAAGAAAGTAAAGGCCTAAAACCCAATGGAATCAATTCGCATATAAGAGCCCTACGTGCCCTATTCAATGCTGCGCTTTATGAAGATAAAATAGATGTGGTAAAGAATCCTTTTAAACGTTATAAAATACCTTCTTCAAATCCTACCAAGAAAAGAGCCATCCCAAAAGAAACCTTCTTGAAAATTAGGACTGTTCATTATCCTGAAGGTTCAGCGTTATGGCATACCAAAAATTATGCTTTGATTATGTTCAATTGTAGGGACATGAACCTTATTGATTTGGTCAAACTCAAAAAATCAAATATCAACCAAGACAGATTGTTTTATGGTAGAAGTAAAACGGGCGACCCCTTATCGGTAAAACTTACTGATGAATTGAAGCAAATTCTAAGTTACTACTTAAAACAAGAATATAATGATGGTTTCTTATTTCCATCGAACTATGATGGAAGCACTTTACATCATGAAAAACATAAAACCATCAGAAGGCGGGTGAACCAAAGATTGAAACAAATTGCGCAAGATGCAGGTATAAAAGAGCGTTTTACTACTTATTCCATTCGTCATTCATGGGCAACTATAGCAAAACATATGGGAATCTCCACTGCTGTTATAAGTGAAGGGCTCGGACACAGTTCACTCAAGACTACAGAAATTTATTTAAAACGTTTCGACAATACCAATTTAGATGACGCAAATGAATTAATAGTTGCCTAGTTGCAATACCTCGCTCAATAGTATTAGTTTTAGTAAGATTTGGGCTTGCAGCACGAAACAAGGTTTCGCTCGCCTTATTTCAGTATATAGGGAGGCTATCATTTTGTAGCAAAATATTTGTCCCATTTCTTACCTAAATACTTAGCGCAGGACCCTATTTCAATTTTATAGTGTTCGGGAAGATAAGCGTAAAATAAAATAGGAATAGGGCGCTCCTACTTTTGGTATTTTATCTAAATTTTTCCTTTGCGGTCTTCGGGAGAAAAGCAAGATTGTCATGACAATGACGCATCTTGAATTGTGTTTTTACTGTAAAAATTTGTTATGAACAATGGGCTGAAAGCATTTTTACTCTAAAATTTATATGTGAAAATCCTATTTGAGGTTTTAAGCTTTTGAAAATCAATTGTTTGTAAAAATAACATCGCTTCTGCGTGTTATCCTCCTGCTTCTTCGAACCTTTGACATAAAATGTCAAAACTTTAAAATTTTAGTTGTTATGTTTTGTCAACTGTCCAAAGTTCTTCACTCTCCCAATCTTCAGGAAAGCCCATTGCGAAAACATCAACATTGGGATATTTTTCCAGTAATGCCTTAATCCTACCTACAATCGTATTGCCTGGATTAATGGTTTGCATTAAAAACAAAATGATAGAAAGTATATAAAAGGCTCTGTTATTTGCCACGTCTTCAATTTCAAGCCATGTTTTATAAATGCTTCTTGGCCTAACTGGTTGAATTCGCATCACTCTATTCCAAAATCTGCTGTTATGAGCACAAACATTTCGCAAATAAACAATACTATGAATCCAAGAGAAAATGTTTTATCATTTAGTCCAAAGTGTCTAGCAATATTCCGTTTTGTTCTACTTGATTTGAGATTACTATATAAAAAAGACAATGATCCAAATGAAGTAATTTCAAGCATCATCCAACTAGACGGAAGAGGGTTAAAATATTTAACTCGAAAAGCATCAATAAATTCTTCATCACTTCTCTCATACTCTCGTTACAGACTCCCTAAGCTTTTACCATGCTTTATATGGTTTGTAAATAAGTTAGAATCCTAGTACCAAAAAGCACCCTATTCATGCGACAACAGATAAATCATTTTTGCTCGAATTGAAACTTCGATTTTTTCCAGCTCGCTTAAAATAAAAACTCGTAATTCTCTATCAAAGGAGTACAGTTGAAAAGAAGATTGAAAAGTTGAGCTTTCTTTAAATATGTGATTACTTTTATCGGCGAGCATTGGATACCAGTAACCACTCAAACGATAATAACTGATACTTTCTAAAAAATGTGCAGCTCATGGGATATTATTGATTTCAAGCCCTCTTTCTTGTAGCTGCTGAATTTGCTCCGCATAGGTAAGTACAGGCTTTTCATAAAGTACTTTAGGCATTGCTTTAAAAATAAAAAGCTCATCCTGAGCGCGTTGTTCTAACTGGAAGCGGGGTAAACATGTTGACTAAAAGTTAAAAACTTTTTCTTTTGCACGCGCACTTATTAACAAATATTTATTCTAACTCATTGAAAATTAGAATTCTATCCAATCTTATCAGTCTAGTTTCTTTTTATAAAACTGATATATGGTATAGACTTGATAAGCACTTATTCCAATCATACCTAAAATCCAATTTGAATCTTCTTCCTACTTAAAATCCCCAAAAACCAAAGCGTATTTAAGAAATAGAACTAAAACTATGTTTCCACTTTTATAAGCCCATAAAAATTTTGGCCTAAACAACCAGAACTTGATTTAAAATAAAATCTGTCCTGTTTTTGGGGGGATGCTCAAGCTTTATTCACCCCAATTAATAGCCAACATTAAGCACGTAATTAAGTGTAAACAAAAATTCCTTTTGTTACCATGGTAACAGAATTACCAAAAAATCAAGTCTAATTTTATATTAAATTTAAAACTGTTGTCATGAAACAAATATGCTCTTTGATTCTTTTCTTGCTGTTTGGTGCTCAAAGCCAAAAGTTAAGTGCACAAAACCCAGTAGGAAACGACCCTGAAACTTTTGTCAATGTGGATTCCGATGGGGTTATTTTGAAAGGATACGATGCCGTAGCCTTCTTCATTGAGAGTAAACCAGTTAAAGGAAAAAAATCAATATCAAGTACATATAAAGAAGCTATTTATAACTTTTCAACACAAGAAAACAAAAAGTTATTCGACGAAAATCCTGAAAGGTACAAAGTCCACTTCGGAGGCTGGTGTGCCTATGCGGTTTCGTTAGGAAGAATTGCTCCAATTACCATTGAAACATGGTCTATCGTGGATGGAAGCTTGGTAATTCAACACAATCAAAGAGCAGTAAAAGGGTGGGAAAAAGATCCTTTAGGGAATTTAAAAAAGGCAAATCTATACTGGCCAAAAGTTGCCTCCAATAATGGCAAACAGATTAAAACCAATGAAGAGAAAGCGTTTCTGAACAATATTATCCAAAACGATTTGATTTTACAAGGTTATGATGCAGTGGCTTATGTCAATGAGAACCGCGCAACAAAAGGAGATTCACAATTCAAGGCTCGTTATCAAGGCGCAAATTACTGGTTCAAAAACGAAACCAATTTAAACCTATTCAAAGACAATCCATCAATGTTTGCTCCAGAATACGGTGGGTTTTGCGGGTATGCTATGAGTCGAAATAAACTACGGCCGATCGACCCAAATTTATTTCAAATCATAGATGGGAGATTAATCCTCCAACACTCACAGAAGGCTTACAAGTTGTTTAATCAAGACCTTGATGGGAACATCAAAAAAGCAGATAAATTTTGGCCTAAAAAGGTTAGAAAAAAAGCAGGTAAAAAAGTAAAGTTTGACAGCCCGGCCAACAGCAAATAACAATAAAAAAATAAACATGAAAATAAGTAAATACATTCCCTTACTCGCGGCAATTATTATGAGCTTTAATGCTGTTGGGCAAATAAGTAAATCGTACTCTTTAGATCTTGAAGGAGCAAAAAAAATCATGGAAAACGCCAAATCCTATGCAAAAGATAATAATGCTCCTGGAGGTGCCATAGCAATTGTTGATGCCGGAGGTCACCTAATTCTACTCGAAAGACTCAATGGAACCTTTGCCATTGCTTCGGAAGTTTCTATTGGGAAAGCAAAGACAGCTGCAGTTTTTGGATTTCCATCCAAAAACCTCGAAGATGCAATCATAAATGGGCGTGGCTCCCTAGTAACCGTTGGTCAAAATATGTTACGTGGTGGACTTCCCATTAAATACAATGGAGTGACCATTGGCGGAATAGGAGTTAGCGGAGCAGCAAGTGCCGATCAAGATGTTGCTATAGCGGAAGCTGGATTGAAAGTGGATTTTCTAAAGAAATAGGCGATGAAAAGTTTTGTTTTACTTGTTTTTGTCTCTTTTTTCCACGCCCAAATATTTAGCCAAGAATCCGTTGAGTTGGCCAGTGTAAATGCGGATGCAATAGTTGACATGCGCACCAAAGAAGGAATGGGTTTGTTGAAAGCTATCTGGCGCTATTCGCCCGCTAAATTTGTCGACACAAACTTTAATGCACCTGGACCAAGTAACAAGGACCCGCTTCTATTATATCCAACAGGCAAGAAAATAACAACACAAAGTCTTGATGTTCAAGCAAAGGACGTTGACTACAATGATACTTCTTGGCCCGAAATCAATCCGGAAACAATGGAGGAGCGTAGAGGGACTGGACTAGGTTCATTTGCATGGTATCGGACCAAGGTAACAGTTCCAGAAAAGTTTGGTAAAGTATCCGCACGGGGAACTACCCTAATATTTGAAATTGTAGTTGATGATTATGCAGAAGTTTGGGTCGATGGTAAATTAAAAAAGACATTTGGTCAATCTGGTGGACAAGTAATCAAGGGGTTCAATGCTCGAAATCGAGTTTTCTTGACCAAAAACGCCACCCCTGGACAACAAATTTCCATAGCTGTATTGGGGATTAATGGTCCTTTATCCGATTTACCTGACAATTACATTTGGCTCCGTTCATGCACGCTTGACGTACATAGTAATTACACGGAACAAAAAAGCAACGAAAAGCTCGGCAGAATAGTTCAGTATCATCCTGATTTAACGGATATTGTTTCTAAAGACCAGCATGTTGAGCTTTTGGCGAAAGGCTTTCAATTTATTGAAGGCCCTGTTTGGCACCCTAGCGGATTTTTGTTGTTCAGTGACCCGAATGCAAATGTAATTTACAAGTACGAACCATATACGGATAACGTATCCATTTATATTACCAAATCGGGGTATAACGGAATTGATATTGGGGATTATCACCAACCTGGCTCCAATGGACTTGCCATAGATTCAAAAGGAAGACTTATCGTATGCCAGCATGGTAATCGCAGAATTGTCAGGCATGAACGTAAAGGTCCTGTTTCTATCCTTTCGGATAATTATCAGGAAAAACGATTGAACAGTCCTAACGATTTGGCTATCAAATCAGACGGAACAATATACTTTACAGACCCTCCTTACGGCTTACCGAATGCCTACAATGATAAACACAAAGAACTTCCATTTCAGGGCATCTATCGTATTGCTGATGGTAAGACCCATCTTTTATCAAAGGAAATAGGGGGACCAAACGGCATAGCGTTTTCTCCAAACGAAGATTACCTCTATGTTGGCAATTGGGATATCCGAGACATCTACAATTCAAAAACCGTTTGGCGCTACCCTGTAATGCCTAATGGTAACCTTGGTAAGGGAACTGTCTTTTACAACTTTGACCAAACCGAAGAAGCTGAAGCCATAGATGGGATAAAAGTGGACAGTAAAGGCAACCTATTTGTTTCTGCACCTGGAGGGGTATGGATTTTAAATAATAATGGAAAGCTATTGGGGAAAATCATCACTCCTGAAAGACCGGCAAACATGACCTGGGGCGATGACGGAAAATCTTTGTATATGACAGCACATGGCAGTTTGTACAAACTAATAGTCAAAACCGGAAAAAACAACATCAATAGCCAATAAGCATCAATAAAATAAAACGGAACAATGATAAATTATGACATCATAATAATTGGAACTGGCGCTGGTGGCGGTACCTTGGCCTATAGTTTGGCGGCGACCGGAAAGAAAATATTAATTCTTGAACGTGGAGATTACATCCCAAAGGAGAAAGAGAATTGGGATACTGAGGCGGTTTTTATAAAAGGAAAATACAAGACCAAGGAAACATGGTACGACAAAGACAATAAAACTTTTCACCCTGGTATTCACTATTGCGTTGGTGGCAATACCAAGGTTTACGGAGCTGCGCTACTGCGAATGCGAGAAGAAGATTTCAACGAATTGAAACATCATGGAGGAACTTCCCCTGAATGGCCCATATCCTATGATGATTTGGAACCATACTATACCCAGGCTGAACATATGTACCATGTACACGGTAAACATGGAATTGACCCATGTTCTCCCCCAGTATCTGAAGATTACACACTTGCTTCTTTACCTCATGAGAGCCGAATAGAAGAACTTAAGACCGATATGGAAAAATTGGGTTTAAAACCATTTCCACTACCAATAGGTGTAAAATTTAATGATGCTAAAAAAGGGGAATCCCCCACCGTTCTCGACCGCTTTGACGGTTTCCCAGATCCTTCTGAATCCAAAGCCGATTCCCACGTTGTTTGTATTAAGGAGGCATTGAAATATGACAATGTTACCCTGGTGACAAACGCAAAAGTAACTAAGTTGCTAACTTGTAAAAATGGACAACGTGTAACCAAAGTAGAGGTGGAACAATTTGGAAAAGCACGTTCATTTTCTGGCGACCTAATAATAGTGGCTTGTGGTGCAATAAATTCTGCTGTTCTACTTCTAAATTCAAAAAACAATAACCACCCAAATGGTCTTGCTAATAGTTCAGACCTAGTGGGTAGAAACTATATGGCGCACAACAACTCCGCGCTTTTGGCCATTTCTAAAAAACCAAATCCTACAATATTTGGGAAAACGCTAGGATTGAACGATTTCTATTTTGGTGACGATGATTTCCAATTTCCTATGGGTCATATCCAAATGCTGGGCAAATCAGATGCTGTGATGTTCAAAGCGGATGCCCCAAAACTAGCGCCAGGCATGGCCTTAGAATATATAGCCAAGCACGCATTGGATTTTTGGATGACCTCGGAAGACCTTCCTGATCCAGAAAATCGAGTGTTGGTTGACGACATGGGCAACATCACCTTGAAATACAAGGAAAACAATTTAGAAGGGCATAATCGTCTACAAAAAAAATTAAAATGGATTTTAGAAAACGTGGGCTGCGAAACCCACGTATTACCAAATAATATGTATCTAGGTAAGAAAATCCCTATTGCCGGAACTGCTCACCAGTGTGGAACGCTTCGGTTTGGAAATAACCCAAAAACTTCTGTTTTAGATACATACTGCAAGGCGCATGATCTAGAAAACCTTTACGTGGTCGATGGGAGCTTTTTCCCATCAAGCTCTGCGGTGAATCCTGCCCTGACTATTATAGCCCAAGCCCTTAGGGTGGGCGAACATCTCAAAAAAAATGTGCTGGCAATATGAAAATTTACTTATTAAATTTTTTTTTATTTCTTTTCGCTGGTCTGGCCAATGCCCAGAACGCAATTTCCGTAGAAAAAGTAAGCCTGACGGTCTCAAACCTTGAAAAATCAGTGCCGTTCTATGCCAATTTGCTTGACTTTAATGTAAACGCATCTTATGAATTGAAAGGAGAAGCCTTTCGCAATTTGTATGGTATCGATAACGTAAAAACCACCGCTAGGGTCGTATTGTTGAGTTTGGGCAATGAAAAGGTAGAATTAATAGAATTCATAGATGAGGACAGAAAACTTAGAATCCCTGAAGATTCCAAAAGTAATGATGGATGGTTCCAACATATGGCCATTGTAGTTTCGAATATGGAAGAAGCATACAAAAAATTGTTAGAAAACGGTGTAGAGCATGTATCCACAAGGCCACAAACCTTACCGGAATATATTTCCGCTGCGGCTGGAATTAAAGCCTTCTATTTCAAAGACCCCGATGGTCACAATTTGGAAATTATATTTTTCCCTCAAGGAAAAGGCAATCCAAAATGGCAAGGGCAAACCGAAAAGCTATTTTTGGGTATTGACCATACAGCAATTGGCATCGGAAAAACCTCAATTGCAATGCCTTTGTATCGAGATATTTTGGAGATGAACCTGACTGGTTCCTCTAATAACTTTGGTTATGAACAAGAACATTTAAATCAAGTTTTCGGTGCTAATCTGGTAATTTCAGGTTTAACGGCCAAAAGGGGAATTAGCATTGAATTTTTGGACTATATCGCTCCTCCAGGAGGAAGAAGTTATCCCAAGGATAGCCAAACTACCGATTTATGGCATTGGCACACAACGATTACAGTCAATAATTTAGATGAAATCTTTACTCAATTGACAAGCAAAGGGTATCCCTTGATTTCATCTGGGCTTATTAAAACGAAAACAGAAAATCTACTGATGTTTCGGGACATTGATGGACATGCCCTACTCTTAAAACAGTTAAAACTATGATAAAAGACGAAAAAAAAGTCCTTTATGGACAAACAGCTATTGTAACAGGAGCAAGTTCAGGTATTGGACAGGCATGTGCCATTTCTCTTGGGAAAGCAGGAGCCAATGTGGTTGTTAATTATGTGGGAAATCCTAAATCGGCAGCATCAACTGTGACAGAAATCAAAGCGTTTGGTGCTAAGGCCATTGCGTTACGCGCAGACGTAAGTAAAAAAGATCAGGTGAAAGCCATGTTTGAGGAAGCCATAGCGTCTTTTGGAACGATTGACATTTTAATTAACAATGCTGGTGTCCAAAAAGATGCCTCCTTTTTGGATATGACCATTGAAGAATGGGATTTTGTAATGGATGTCAACCTAAAAGGTCAGTTTTTGTGTGCTCAAGAAGCAGCAAGGGAATTTGTTCGTAGGGGTCCAAGGCCAGAAATTTCCCGGTCTTTAGGAAAGATAATTTGCATGAGTTCCGTACACGAACTTATACCATGGGCCGGTCACGTGAATTACGCAGCGTCCAAAGGTGGTGTAATGCTTTTCATGAAATCCATTGCGCAAGAATTAGGTGAGAAGGGTATCCGTGTTAATAGCATAGCTCCTGGAGCGATAAAAACACCGATTAACCATATGGCATGGGAAACTCCTGAAGCTGAAGAGAAATTACTAAAACTAATACCCTATGGGCGGGTGGGAGAAACGGCGGACATTGGAAAAACTGCAGTTTGGTTGGCCTCCGACGATAGTGACTATATCCACGGTGAAACCATAACTGTGGATGGCGGAATGGTGCTATATCCAGGATTTAGGGACAATGGTTAAGAAAAATATATGAAAAAGAAATATTTCTTGTGGTTTTTAAGGTTGGTTGCAGCCGTTATCATGTTGCAAACCCTTTTTTTAAAATTTTTAGGTTTTCCTGAAAGTGCTTACATCTTTGAGACCATTGGTATGGAACCTTGGGGCAGATACCTTTCTGGTGTTTTGGAGTTGATAGCTAGCATTTTAATCTTAGCTCCAAAAAAGCCCATCTATGGGGCGCTTTTAGGTCTTTTTATTATTTCCGGCGCAATATTCTTTCATTTAACCAAATTAGGAATTGAAATTATGGATGATGGGGGGTTACTATTCTTCTTAGCCTTAACGGTATTCGTATGTTGTCTAATTCTGGTTTTAGATTCTAAGGAACAAATACTAAAGTTCAAATTTAGGCCTTGACAATTTTCCAAACATTTAGATTCTACTAAATCCAAAAGACCAAAATGGAGCATAAAATCAATCCTGAAAATTGGGTCCATCAATACAGAGAGTATCTGTTCAACTATGCCATTACCCGGGTTGGCGATGTTCATGCTGTGGAAGATTTAGTGCAAGAGACCTTTTACGCAGGATTGAACTCTGCTAAAAATTTTAAAGGTAAAGCCGCTGAGCGAACATGGTTGGTTTCTATATTAAAAAGAAAAGTAATCGATTTCTATAGAAAAAAAAACACGCTAAAAGGAAAAGCAGAAGTACGAATAGGTTGTGGTTTAAGCGAATACGAACGGGATTGGCTAGAAGAATTCGTGGCTGATATGTCCAAACAAGAAGGGGATACTGCAATTGAAATTGAAGAATTAAGCAAGTTTATAGAAAAGTGCATTGAAAAACTCCCTGAAAAGCAATGTCTTGCATTTAGGATGAAAACAATTAGGGGCATGAGCACAGAAGATATCTGTAAAGAGCTTAATATGACCCCGGGAACCTATTGGGTATTGATTCATCGTGCCAGAACTAAAATTAGGAATTGTTTGAAACAAAACTGGTTTTCCTAAAAACGTTTTGTCCCACTATTAAAGCTGATAGTCCTTAGAGTTGTTCATTTAATCCACTGCTAAATCGAATGTAAAAGTGGTTGAGTTTTGATATACTTCATTAGGCTCTAACAAAGCTGAGGGAAACGAGATAATGTTAGGGGCATTGGGGTAGTTTTGGGCCTCAAAACAAATAGCACCGTAGTTCCTATAAGTTGCATTCAACGGCAATATGGGAAATGCTGGAGGTGTAAATACTACCAATGAAGGCTGATTTGTGTGCACTTTCATTAAGATACCCGTTTTCTTTGAGGATAATGTAGCGCTACAATATTGATTGTCGTTCAAAACAAAAGTGTCATCCAGTCCTTTGAAATCATTGTTCCCAATTTTACGAATTGTTGTAAAATCAAACCTTGAATTCCTGACCTTTAGCAAGCGTCCCGTAGGCAATTGTTTTTCATCAACTTCTAACCTTTTTAGACTATTCAGCGCAAGCTTATGATTTAAGATAGTACCCCCTCCATCTAAATTGAAATATGCATGATTGGTTAAATTCACATATGTCGTCCTATCTGTTTTGGCCAAATATGATACTTGAAGCGAATTGGTCTCTAATAGAGTATATTTTGCAGTTACCTCAAGATTCCCAGGATACCCTTCGTCTAGATGCTTACTGGTAATCCCTAACTCCACAAAAGGATTTTCATCCTTGTTTACATTTAAAATTTTCCACGTTCTTCGTCCTAAACCATTAAGACCTCCGTGTAGGTGAACACCATTTGCACTATAAATATCATATTGTTTGTCTTTAATTTTTAAAGAGCTTCCTCCTAATCTCCCTGCATATCTACCTATTGAAGCTCCTAAGAATAGCGTATGCTGTTCATATGAAGGGCTCTGATAATCCTCTGGGTTTGTTAAGCCAACCACCACATTGGTATTGGAACCAAATTTATTAGGTACATAGAGTTTTGATACAGTTGCACCGTAACTCAGGATCTCTATTGCCAGCCCATGCTTATTTTCAATTTTTACGATTTTCGTTTTCTCCATTTAATAGGCTATTGCTTTCAATCATTAGGATTTGCTTCGTCGGGAATCTGCGAACACCAAGAGGGGGTGCCGGGATTTAGCAAACTGGCCTCTTGCCCTTGGTCATTGATTACATTGCTGATGATACCAGCCCCATTCTTTGGGTCGAGCAATAAAATCATCGCGGAATCTATTGTTGAGTCTGGCTGTGAAACCACAGCAGATCTTACGTTTGGAAAATTTTTATTTGCATTATGTTTTTTGGAAAAAAAGCTATAAAACCCCAGGTTAGTTCCATAAAAGTTGGAGCCATTTATCCGCAAACCAGGGTAATTCCATGGTGTTTCATAATCCCCTACATCATAAGCCAGCTCTGATTGGATAAAATAAACTTTCCCTGAATTTCCATTCCATACGCACAATTCCTTTAAGCTGTGTTCTATCATTAAACAATAAGCAGAAACAAAATCCCCATTAACCACAACACAATGATCTACTAACGCTTTATCAATCCCTAAACCATCCCTTATATAGTCCGTATGGTCTGCTCGCCAGCTCCATGTGTTATCTAGAATTGTAAAGTCCTGATTTATTAACAGCATGGTATTGCATTCACCTACCATGTCAGGCCCACCTACCCTGCTAAAAACATCTTGTAGTATACTGGGGTTCTCTACATCTCCATTCGGCCCCGCATCATTACTTCCAATTCTTATCAATGAAGGGGATGCAGAAACGTATGCTGGTTTGGCCCCTGCCTGAACCATTATTCCAGCTACCCTACAACCAATGCCGGTAACGATAACGGCTTCGGTTCCTTGGGTTGGAATGATCGTCGCAAATCCTAGCCCAAGAAGTACCGTGTCATTTTTAGGCAGTACTACTGGCTTAGCGTGGTAATAGATTCCTGGGGAAAATACAATGGAAATCCCCTTGGAAAGATATTCGTTTACATCATCAATGCCAATGGTTGGATCTATAATTGTAAAATTCTTTGTTTGGATGATATCTTCATCATCGTAAGACAATATCCCTTCACTACACGTTGATACCTTAGGTATAACGAGTTCAAAATCCGTCGAGCTATTAGCTTTCAAATAAGGTTTTCCAGCTATTTTCTCCAGAGGACCGGAAACTGTATTCAGTTTTCGTCCGTATTGGGTATTTTGACTGTGAATTGGTTCTGAGGTTGTTCCTGCAAATAAAAAATTCCAACTCCCCCCTGTTATTTTAGAGAAGCTGCTATTTCCTAAGTAAAACTGTTGTTGCGTGCCAAAATCTATATCCCCGTGTAATCCATCTACTTTGTTAATAGCACACTCACCAATATAACCACCTGACGCATAACCGGTTTCTTCCGGTGTACTTTCGCCTAAAACCAGTGTTCCGTTGACAATATTCCTTCTAAATGGAGCAGCTTGGGATACCCTCCAGTAATTCCTTCTATCACCGGAAACATTGATCTGAAGTCCTTCACATGATCTCCAAAAATTGTCAAGTGCATGCCCTTGACAAGAATTGGGCACTTGAACTTTCCCGTTGATAACAACCTCCTCAGGTTTCTGAGCCAACCCTAAGATGCTTGTATAATAACCTACGGTAAGGTTAAGGTCATACGTGCCCTTTAGAAAGGCAATTGCATAACGACCGTTTGAAAACTGATTGGTCTCCCCCACCTTATTTATATGACAACTATGGTTGGAAAATAATCTGTCGCAATAGGCATTGATATCATTTCCTTTCTTTAAAATTTCACCCTTATTATTAAAAACAACCCAAGAATCATCTGGTTGACAAATAACAGTGTTCATTAATATTGAAGTGTTCTTCTCTTTCATTGTTTTAATAATTACTCTTCCTATTAGTGGGGTAAAACAAAGCCACCTTAACCACCTACTCTAAAATCGTTTGAAATTTCCGATAAAACCTTTCATAATTTATAATGCCTATTGAATTGCTCTGACTTATAATTCAATTTTCATTTTGCTTGTCTAGCTATTAAATACCCGAATCTTATAGTTAAAATGTGTCCAACATGCTCAGTTTTGGTATGAAAATCCTTCCCTTAGCATTAAGTATAAGACCTTCTTTTTCCAGTTGGTTCAATAAAAGGGACGTTGATTTTCGTGATGACCCAATATTTGAGGCGATATCAGATTGGGTAAGATGGTGGTCTACATGTATACCTCCATCATACTCTTCACCAAAATCATCGGCGAGTGATTTTATAAATTTGAGCAACCTGATCCTTACATTCGGGCAGAATAATATTTCTAACCTCCTATTTAATTTACTAATAAGCAAACTTTTTTGCTTTTCAATCAATCGGGCAAAGTCATTGTTTTTTTCTGATAACAGTTGTGCATTTGCCTCAGTAAGTTTAATAAGTTTAGTTTGGCCAACCACTGCTCTCACATAGATATCTTCTCCTAGCCTATTTTTAATGGAGGTGTAGCCAAAAATTTCTCCTTCCCCATAATAACACTTGGTATGCCTATTCCCTAAACTATCATGGAATCCAAGCTCCAACTTACCTTGACATACAAAATAAAAGTCCTTCAAGACCCTAAAAGATTGTTGTAAGTGTTGGTTTTTATCTAGTTCTATTAGGGTGCCAAATCTTAAAAATTCAGGATAACCCTTAAGGTGAATGTTATTTTTTAAATCCATTACTTTTTCCATTGCCACGAATCTTTTGTTTACTTCAGTCCGAACTTACTAACAAATCATCTGCAAAAATTTAAATAATGTTCCTTAATGTAATACTATTGTTTAGGGGGCAGCAGAAGGGTGGGAAATTCAATGACTTATTGTTTTTTTTTCATGGACATTGTTGTGAAAAAAATAGGAAATATTAAACAAAAAGGAGTCTCAAAAGATAGTAAAACATGTTTTGTTCAATAACACGTTCTGATTTTTGATAAAAATGACTGAAAAATAAAATAACTGATTAAACAAAAATTAACTTTTTGTTCAATAGAGTAAATAAAAGTATTGTTCACGAAACGTTTTGGTATTAATTAGGTTACAAAGTCGAAGGAATTCATGTGTTACCTCAAAGCACTTACATAAATGAAGACTTTAAAGTTACTTTAAGATTCTCCCCTTTTCTTAAAGGTGCTTGGAGATTGACCAAACTCATCTTTAAAACATCTAATAAAATAGCTAACATCATTGAAACCTATTTCAAATGCTATTTCTTTGACACTCCTTTCTGAGGTTTCCAACAACTCCTTTGCTCTTTTCAACCGTATCGATCGAATAAAGATAGAAGTAGACATACCCGTTAAGGCTTTCACCTTGTTATGCAGCTGGGTGCGGCTCATCCCTAGTAGCTTGCACAATTGTTCGACCCCTTTGATACCTCTGTTAGGATCTAAGGTTAAACCAATGATATTTTGAATGAACCTGTCATCCTTTTTTGTCATAGGATTCTTGGAAACATAGTTTAACCGCATTCCGCTATACCGCTTTTGTAATACCTTGCGCTGATGCAGCAGCTTTTGCAGTACTATTATCAGCTCCTGTTTATCAAACGGTTTAACCAAATACGCGTCAGCTCCCCTTTTCAGGGCCTCAATTCTTGAAACATCATCAGCTTTCGCCGTGAGCATCACAATAGGGATATGATTGGTATTCCCGTTATTTTTTAATTGGTTTAGAACAGTATATCCATCAATTTCTGGCATCATGATATCGCAAAGGATTATGTCTGGAATCCATTCAATCGCTTTTTCAATACCCATTTTGCCGTTATTGGCGATTTTTATATGCCACAAGTGTTGCAAACATATTTTAAGATAACTAACGATATCTTCATTATCCTCTATAACCAATAAGGTTGGTTTGTTGGATTTTTTACTGGATTTTTCATGATCATAAGTTGTGGGAACAGCTGGTATATGGGCCATTGTCTTTGTCTTTATCAGCTGGTTGTCAACAGCTGAAACAAGCGGTGCACGATTTGTTTTCTTTAGATGGACGGTAACAACCGTTCCTTTGCCTATTTCACTTTCGATATTGATTTTGCCCTTTAATAATTTTACTGTTTCTTTTACTATGGCTAAACCCAAACCAGTTCCTTCCAAACTTGAAATATTCGCAGTTGACCCCCTATAAAAGCGTTCGAATACTCTTGGAATGTCTTTTTTAGCGATGCCAACGCCAGAATCCGTAACCCGTATCCTTAGATATTTATCTTCATCATCAACCAGAACATATACTTCACCTTTACGCGTACTATACTTTATTGCGTTGGAAATTAAATTGGTCATTACCAACAATATCTTGTTCCCGTCAAAATCCATTTGCAGGCTCTGGCGCGAAGAAATAAAATGTAATGGAATACCCTCTCCACTGGCATATGAACTATAACTTTGCGTGATATAACTCAAGAACTTTATGATGTTACTTTGTTGATAGTCCACTTCTACCCTTGCACTATCCATCTTACGCAATTCAAGCAATTGGTTCACTAAGTAAAGTAAGTTGTTGCAGTTCCTTTCTATCAATTCCAGTAGGTTATTGCTTTTGCCTTTCAGTTCCTTTTTCAGTTCTTTATTGGCACCAGAAATAATTGTTATAGGTGTTCGGAATTCATGTGTGACATTAGTGAACAACATAGCTTTTAAATCCCTGAATTCCTGTTGTTTCTTAATTTCCAGTTGCTTGAAACGAAATCTTAAGGCCACAGCAAAAAACACACCTAAGCCTAGAACATAGAAAGTTTTGGCCCAAATAGAACCCCACCAAGGCGCCAATATGGTAATAGTGAGCTGTTTTCCCTCCTCGTTCCAAATGCCATCATTGTTGGTTCCCTTCATTCTTAACGTGTATGTTCCAGCATCCAAGTTGGTAAAGGTTATCTCCCGTTTTCCCTCAAGGTGCATCCAACCATTGTTATAACCGTCCAAACAATAGGCATACTTGTTCTTATGCGGATTTGCATAGCTTAAAGCCGAAAAACTGACCGTAAAATCACTTTCATTGTGTTTTAATTCTATCGATTCTTTCAGGTTCATTCCAGGAACCTTAACAAACTGGCCACCTTCGATATATTTATTGAAAGAGGTTATAACAATAGGTGGTATCTTTGTGTTCAATTGAATCTTATCCGGTTCAAAATAAGTATACCCTTTGCCAGCCACGTATAGAACTTTTTTAATCCTATCAAAAGTTAACCTTGGATAACCATTATGACAATAAATATCATAATTTCGTATATCTCCTTCTTCAATCAAGAGTTGTGAAATACCAATATCCGTGACCATCCAAATTTCATTTTCGTCTACATTTGAGATTTTCCATATAGTTCTATTTGACATAGTATCTTCCCCATCATAGCGCTTTGAAATTTCATTAACCAAGTCGTACATGAAAAGCCCGGAATAGGTGGCTATCCATATTCTATCGGAATCATCTACACTGACGTCTGTCACGAGTGAATTCTGGGAATCGCAAATTTCTGGGGTTACGTAAGGAATCTTTTTAAATTTATGGCTTACAGGATTTAACAGGTACAGACCATCTTCTAAAAAACCAACCAAAATATTCCCGTCTTTCGTTTCCGCAATTGCGTTTACAGAGTAACTTGGTAATTTACCAATAGCATTATTTAGTTCCAAACCAGAAGAAGAAAGATATAAGAGTACTTCCTCAGTTTTAGGATTTAATCTTGCGAGAATTCCCTCTGAGCCTATCCAAATTGAACCATCCATCGACTGAAAAATGGTTCTTACAAGAGGTTGCCCAAGGATTTTATTCGTGCCCTGAATATTATCATAAATTTTGAACAGTCCAGTCTCAGGGTCTAATTTTATAATACCACTGTATCTAGTAGATATCCATATATTGCCATTTTGCGCTTCAATCAATTTGGCATCAACAAAGGAAGCTTCTCCTGATTCTAAATATTGATTTATCCCTTCAAAATTTGTTATCTTATTCTTGGAAGGATCAAACCTGGTAATTCCTTTTAAAGGATTTAAAAACCAAAGATTACTCTTGCTGTCCGCCAGAATATTATCTATCCATTTTAAGTCCAGTTCTTCTTTTGGGGTAATGATTCTATCTCTGGAATAAAATGGCTTTGCGTTGTTATCAATGTGAAAAAGCCCACAATTTTCAGTCCCAATCCAAATTGATTTTTTAGAATCTTCATAAATTACATACGTTGCACAAGACTCAAGGATAGCACTTCCAATCCATTTTGTGGCCCCTTCATTATTTTTATTTATTTCCAAAACTCCAGAGGAAGTACCTAACCAAAATAAATTATCTCCAAATTGATGATGACTTAAAAACTGAATAGATTTTTTTTCGCGTTTATCAAAGGTGTTCGGCTGTATTAAAGATAATTTTCCATTCAGAGGGTTAAAATCATAAATAGCGCCTTGCTGTCCTAGTATTTTTATTTTTCCATTCTCTGTTTTAAAGGAAGGGGTTAATTCAATAGGACGTCCTTCATAAGTAAAATTTTCATATCGTTTTACAGACTTGGAACTTCTTTTATCAAAAAGAATAAATTCGTGGTAATACGTCATAAGAAACAGCATATTGCTATCTAGTTCCTCCATTGCAAAGACGCCATTTTTAAAAATATCGCTGCTAGGACTAGCAAGAGCAGGTTCAAATATGTCTTTTTTCTCGTTATAAACATCCAGTCCTGTCCAATGCCCTACCCAAACCCTATCAGCTTCATCAACGAGTAAAGAATAGGTTTTGTTATGACTGATTGCAGAAGAATCCGAGTGATTTTGGACATACTGCTTGAAGTTTTCGGTATGAGGGTCATATTTGCTAACACCTCCTTTTGTAGCAAGCCAAATATTTCCCTTGGAATCTTCGGCCATGTCCCAAATGATACCGTGTGAAAGCGTTGTGGTATCTCCAGACTTAGTTCCAAAGGTCAAAAATTCATAGCCATCGTATTTAATGAGGCCTTTATTCGTTCCAAACCACATAAAACCTTGTTTGTCTTCTAAAACTGTATTAATAGCACTGGAACCCAGACCACTGCCGACAGTGAAGTTTTTGATATTCTCTTCAAGCTGTTGACTAAACCCAAAATTACCGGTTAAAAAAGCCCAGAATAAAAGGCAAAAGAATCTTTTGATAAAATTTCTCATTGAGTTCAAAGATAAACAGATACTACAATCTAGGTTATGGAAAGCAGGATTTATAACTGCAACGCCAATAAATCCACTTTATTAAAACCAACTTCTCCAAGATAAAGAATGATTTAGTTTGGAAGGTGTTACCGCGGTAACATGCAGTTTGTGAAAACAAAAATACTTTTGATACCAACATTGAGGAATATTTGGTTTTATGGAGAAAAAATCAACAAAAGAAGAATCCCGTTTAAAAGAACATTATTCACAGAAAAAGGATTGGATGAAATGGGGGCCTTATTTAAGTGAGCGCCAATGGGGAACCGTTAGGGAAGACTATAGTGAACACGGTGAGGCATGGGATTACTTTCCACATGATCACGCACGAAGCCGTGTATACCGATGGGGAGAGGACGGAATCGCTGGGTTCAGCGATGATTTATGTAATCTTTGTTTTGGAATAGCCTTGTGGAACGGCAAAGACCCCATTTTGAAGGAGCGCCTCTACGGTTTGACCGGTCCTGAAGGCAACCATGGCGAGGACTGCAAAGAACTGTATTATTACTTGGATAGTACGCCCACGCATTCCTACATGAAGCATCTCTATAAGTATCCTCAAAACGAGTTTCCATACACTGATTTATCCAATACCAACCGATCAAGGGGCAAGAAAGAGTTGGAATATGAGGTTCTTGACTCCGGTGTGTTTAACGATAACAAATACTTTGACGTTTTTACGGAATACGCGAAAGCTGATGACGAAGACATCCTTATCAGGATAAAGGTTCATAATCGAGCAGGAGAAACAGCACCTATTACCGTTTTGCCGACAATGTGGATCAGGAATTTATGGAGTTTTGGCCAAGCAAATGGCGAACATAATATTTCAAAAACTAAAGCAACTAACAAATATGGCGCTGTAGCGGTCCAACATCCTAAGTTAGGCAAGTATCATCTTTATTTTGAAAAGCCAAAAAAGTGGCTTTTCACAAACAATGAAACCAATACAGAAAGATTGTTTGGTAAAAAGAACCCATCCCCCTATGTAAAGGACCTATTTCATACTACTGTAATTGAAGGTAACTATGATTTAGCGGAAAAGATTAATGAAGGGACTAAGTTCTCACCCCTTTACCAAGAGCAATTAGCAGCTGGCAAGCAAATTGTATTTAAACTGAGACTTTCCAAAAAAGCACACTCAAGCAATCCACTAAATGAAGCTTTTGATTCAATTTTTGAAAATAGAATTCAGGAAGCAAACGCTTTTTACAAAGGTTTTCAGATCGGAACATGTGAGGATACCGCCAACATTCAACGTCAAGCTTTTGCCGGAATGCTTTGGTCCAAACAATATTTCAACATTGATATGGAAACATGGTTAAAGGGAGATCCCGGACAACCAGAGCCACCCGATAAAAGAAAATTTGGGCGAAACAACAATTGGTTGACACTTAACAATGAGGATATCATCTCTATGCCCGATAAATGGGAATACCCTTGGTACGCGGTTTGGGACCTTGCGTTTCATTGTGTGCCGTTGGCCATGTTGGATGCCGAATTTGCCAAAAACCAGTTGATTCTTATGTTGCGTGAATGGTATATGGCACCCAATGGGCAAATACCAGCTTATGAATGGGCTTTTTCGGATGTGAATCCTCCGGTACACGCCTGGGCCGCCTATAAAGTATATGAGATTGAGAAAGAAAAAACAGGGGATGGGGATATTACTTTTCTCAAAAGGGTCTTTAACAAGCTTTCTCTAAACTTCACCTGGTGGGTCAATAGAAAAGATAGAAGAGAGAACAATGTATTTGAGGGAGGTTTTCTAGGACTTGATAATATTGGCGTGTTCGACAGAAGCAGTGAAATTCCTGGTGGAGGATATCTGGAACAAGCTGATGGAACCGCATGGATGGCCTTGTTTTCACTCAACATGCTGCAAATAGCCTTAGAAATATCCATGCATGACCCTGCTTTTGAAGACATGTGTACGAAGTATTTCGAACATTTTGTTCACATTTCAGCTTCATTAAACCGGATTGGACATGATTGGTCTGGTAGTTGGGATGAGGAAGAAGGATTTTTCTATGATGTTCTAGCTCTTCCCAATGAAACCTACATTCCTTTGAAGGTCAGATCTCTTGTTGGCCTAATGACGTTGAACGCGGTCTTGGTGATATCAAAAGAAAAGCTAAAAAAGCTAAAGAATTTTACCAACGGATTGGAATGGTTTAGGAATTATAGGAAACACCATGACAAGTATGCCGTGGTGGAAGAGTACGAGCGTGGTGAGGATGTTTTGCTCTCCCTTGTACCAAAAGAAAGAATGGAGCGTTTATTGCACGCCCTTCTTGATGAGCGTGAATTTTTAAGTGAGTACGGTATTCGGGCACTTTCTAAAATTCATGAGATTCCATATGTAGTTCATATCAATGGTCAATCGTTTGATGTAAAGTATGATCCGGCAGAATCCTCTACCCATTTGTTCGGTGGGAATTCCAATTGGAGAGGTCCTATTTGGATGCCAATGAACTCTTTATTTGTGAGTTCGTTAAAGGAATACTACAAATACTATGGGGACAACTTTAAAATCGCTTTCCCAACAGGTTCCAAAAAGAAACTTAATCTTAAACAACTAAGTGATGAACTCAACAACAGGCTTGTAAACATCTTCAAACAGGACAAGAAAGGGAATCGCCCTGTCAATACACTTCACGAAGAATGGTATAGGGACGAGCATTTTAAAGATCTGATCTTATTCTACGAATACTTTCATGGTGATAACGGACGTGGTGTAGGAGCTACACATCAAACGGGATGGACGGGCTGCATAGCACATCTTATTCAGGAATCCTGCTGGTAAACAATAAAAATGAGAAGGATTCTATTTCATATTAAAATTTTTGTTGCTGTCATCTGTCTACCTGGTTGTAAACAACCTGGGAAACAGGTTGCATCGGCCAATCTACCTCCCCAAATACAGACATTA
The DNA here is from genome assembly GCA_039030795.1 of Cyanobacteria bacterium P01_A01_bin.84. Lineage (GTDB taxonomy): Bacteria > Cyanobacteriota > Cyanobacteriia > Cyanobacteriales > Nostocaceae > JBCCDM01. Next base: position 11,445 of record JBCCDM010000004.1, on the reverse strand, counting down.
AACTGGAAAATAGAACGCTACTCTAAGGAAATGGACCATCTTTTTGAAACAGATGTTACCCTAGATATTTTAGGCAGTGGAATGATGTGGGCTGAAGGACCTCTTTGGATTCCTGAAAAAAAGTGGTTGTTGTGTTCTGATGTTAAAGCGAATAGAATTTATAGATGGACCGAGTCCGGGGGGTTTGAGGTGTATCTAGAACCCTCTGGTTTTACGGGAACTGTAACGGATAGTAGAGAACCTGGATCTAACGGACTGGCGCTTGATAACCAAGGAAGGTTGGTGCTCTGCCAACATGGAAATCGTCAGGTAGCTAGAATGGAGGGGGGGTTGGAAAATCCGAAACCGAATTTTGAAATTCTTGCGGAAGAATTTGAGGGTTGGCGCTTAAATAGTCCTAATGATTTGGTCTACGATTCCAAAGGAAATCTATTTTTTACAGACCCCCCATTCGGGCTTAGTGAAGCCTTGGATGAAGATCCAAACAAAGAATTGCCGTTTCAAGGAATCTATAGGTTGGATAAAAAAAATCAGTTGGTGTTGGTGAATAAGGAAATCTCGAGACCAAATGGTATAGCCTTTTCCCCAGATGAGAAAAAATTATATGTGTCCAATACCGATGGGGAAAACGCAAAATGGTTTGCCTTGACATTAAACCAAGATTTAGTAGTATCTAAAATCGAGGAAATATATAACGCAACGGCTTTGATTGGGAAGGAAATCGGATATCCCGATGGGATCAAGGTAGATCCAAAAGGGAATATATTCACTGCTGGTCCAGGAGGACTTTGGGTCTTTAATAAACATTATGAGCTGATTGGAAAAATTAAACCTGATGCTTGGGTTTCCAATTGCGCTTTTGACAATACCTATGAAAACCTTTACATCACCGCAGACAGTTATCTACTTCGGATAAAACTTCAAAACAATAGTGTTAAAAATTAATAAGTTATGGATTTGACTTCAATGCAACCCGAAAATTTGTTCAAAAAAGAATGGCTGGAAACCAATGGGTTGGGCGGCTATGCCTCTTCTTCCATAACTGGGGCCAATACAAGAAAATACCATGGGCTACTTGTAGCCGCACAAAATCCCCCAACTGAGCGAAAGGTTCTCGTGGCAAAGATTGAGGAAAAGGTGCTAGTTGCCAATACTGTCCACGACATCTCAGTCAATCAATATCCAGGCACCATGTATCCTCATGGGTATGAATACCTCCAAGGCTTTGACCCAAAACCAATTCCCACATGGCGATATCAAGGGGATAATTGGCGCTTGCTAAAAAAGACGTTCATGGTACCGAACAGCAACACTACCATTGTGGTCTACGAAAACAACGGGGAAACTGATATGATCCTAGAGCTACATCCCCTATTCGAATACAAAGACTATCATTGGACAATGCGCAAGAATGAGTATGATTTTTATTATGAAAAATCAAAATCCAGTATCAAGGTACATCCATTTCCGGATAGCCCTCCATTTTACATGGCTTGGTCTAAGGGAAATTTCCTTGAAGATAGAGCCTGGTATTACAATATTGAACTGTGCAAAGAACAATATCGCGGACAGGATTTTCTAGAAGACTATTATCGCATCGGCCAATTGAAAACAATACTGAAAAAAGGACAAAAGCTTGGAATTACGCTCACTACGGAAGAAAGTATGTTGGGAAAGCGGCATTACAACTTGGAAAAGTCCGCTATCAAACACAAAGAGTCCCTTAAAGATAAAACCATAAAAAGTACATTTTATAATGATCTTTTAGTATCAGGAAATCAATTTATTGTAAATAGAAATTCGACAGATTCGAAGTCAATAATTGCAGGATATCATTGGTTTACTGACTGGGGAAGAGATACCATGATAGCTATGCGGGGACTGACGATTTCAGTTGGAAACAAGGAACTATCAAAGTCCATACTGCAAACATTTTTAAAGTATGTAAATAAAGGAATGCTTCCAAACCGTTTTCCGGATTATGATGGACAAGAAGTGGAATACAATACGATAGATGCGACACTTTGGCTCTTTATAGCCCTCTATGAATATGAAAAAAAGTTTGGTGATAGGGCTTTCATTGATGATAACATTAAAATTCTTGAAGAAATTTTATTGTACCATATCAAAGGAGCTAGATACCATATCCATTTGACCGATGAAGGATTTATCAGTGGAGGTCAGGAGGGGTTTCAACTTACTTGGATGGACGCCAAAGTAGGGGATTATGTAGTTACTCCCCGTATTGGTTGCCCGGTGGAGATCAATGCACTTTGGTACAACGCTATGTGCATTTATGAACACTACTGCTACAATTGCGACATCAAACTGCACAGGGATATTGAAGAGGTATTAAAGTGTTTTAAAAGAAATTTTGCTTCATTTTTCCTCAACGAACGAGGTTATCTGAATGATGTCATTACTAAGGAAAATAAAGATTCTAGTTTTCGTCCTAACCAAATTTATGCGGTAAGTCTTCCGTTCTCGATCTTAACGAGGGATCAAGAAAAGAAAATTGTCAATTTGGTTGGCGATAAGCTTTTGACTGATTTAGGATTACGCACCCTAGATGAGGGGCATACCTCCTTTACACCCCATTATGGTGGCAATCAGTGGGAAAGGGATACAGCATATCACCAAGGAACCGTTTGGCCATTCCTGCTGATGGAATATTGGCAAGCTTTTCTTAAAGTAAACAACCATTCCATTGCGGCCAAAAAAGATGTCATCAAAGGCCTACAAAAACTTAAACATCATTTTTACCACAATGATTGTTTGCATGCCATATCAGAGATTTTTGATGGTAAAGACCCAGATGAAGGTAGGGGCTGTATCCAGCAGGCATGGTCAGTAGCAGCACTTTTAAAATTGTACAGCGAACATAAATTATACGAACTAGACAATTGAAAACTTTAAAAATCATAGCAATCTATTTTAGTGGCTTTCTAATTGGGGTAGCCTTGGTCACTTTTCCTGCTGCAGGCGGTATCTTAGTTGACTCCGAATTTCACAATCTTTCCAGTGCGCAATATGGTACCATTTATATTCCACAAATCGCTTTTGCGATTTTAAGTTCTTTGACTGCACCCAGGCTTTCTCGGAAAATTGGAATGAAATATATACTGGTATTGGGTATGGGTTCCCTGATTTTTTCTATGTTTTTCTTCACTTTAAGCAACTGGTTTTTTAATTCTATGGTTGCTTACTATCTTGTATTGTGGGCAACAGCGTTCATTGGCTTTGGTTTTGGCTTTGGCATAACTGCACTAAACCCGTTTGCCTATCAGTTATTCCCAGGAAAAGAAACATCAGCGGTTACCGCAATGCATATCATGTTAGGGCTGGGTACCGCCAGTTCAGCGCTGCTGATTACGTTCTTTGCGGGATACGGTTTATGGTGGGCTGCACCCATGGTAGTTGGGGTTTTATCGATTTTCTTGCTTTTCCTGATTTTATCTGTGCCCCTCAAAATCGAATTTCAAACAGTATCTAGCAAGAAGGTCAAAAATAAAATTCCCAGAAGGATTTGGTTCTTTGTATTCGGAGTTTTTTTATATGGGGCTTGTGAAGCCACTTTTGGAAATTTTGGTACGGTTTTTTTAGAAAAAGAAAGACGGTTACCTCCAAACATTGCTGCGCTTGGCCTCTCGCTATTTTGGGGAGCCATAGCAGTAGGTCGGTTACTATTCACTTTTCTGGCCCTTCGTTTTAAAACAAATTATTTGTTTATTCTAGCTCCCTTTTTAGTTGGGGCAGTTTTCCTATTTGTTCCTTTTGCGCAAAGTCAAGCCCAACTTCTCTTTGCAATGACTTTAGGGGGGGTGGGCCTCTCTTTTCTTTTCCCGAAGTCCATTAGTTATGTTACTAGCGAATATCCGGAACATGCCGCGTTAATTTCTGGAGCAATGGTAGCTGCCATACAAGTAGGAACAGGTCTGAGTTCTAACCTAATTGGAAGTCTAAATATGGTATATGGTTTAGATTCCCTATTTCGATTCTCGTCAATTTACGCCTGCATCTTTGGTATGCTATTGCTAGTACTTATAAAGTTCAAAAAATGAAAACATATAGTAACACTTTTAAACTTTTAGGGTATTCAATACCACTTGTTCATGGTTTTGTTTTCCAGAGTAACCAAAAGCAGTCTACAAATCGTTCTTTACGTTTCATCCAAAAACTAGTACTATGAATTCGAACACGTTGATAGTTATCACAACTGGAATCAAATCAAACCAAAGATCTACAAATGAAATGTACGGGTACGGACCATCAAACGAACAATTGTTTAGCTATTTAATATTTGATGCACTATCCGCAGGATTCAATCGATTCGTTTTCATCGTTAGAAAAAGTGCATTAAAGGAACTAAAACAAGAAGTGCAGAATAAACTACAAAACAATGTAAAGTCACATTTTGTGATAGACACCTACTTTTCCCAACCGCAACAAGCAAACCCAAAACCTAGAGGTAGTGCAAATCAGCTGCTGTTATGCAAAGGCTTTGTTAAAGAACCATTCTTTGTAATCCACTCGGACAGTTTTTATGGGAGGAATACATTTAAAGCTGCTTTACAGTTCCTAAGAAAGAACAAACATAATATTGCTGCATTCACAAACAATCTTTACAATACGCTTCCATACTACGGTAAGGTTAATCGAGGAATATGTCTTAAAAATAATAAAAACCAATTGCTATCTAAGGTTTGGGAAATCCATGATATATTCAAAGAGGCCAGAGGAAATTACAAATTTCATGGGCCAAAAGAATATGTTGGAGTTCTTGAAGACAGCTTGAATGTCACCATAGGGGCTTTCTGCTTACAACCTAAAATCATAGAGATTATAGATGCAATGGTTGTTAGTGCCAAAAATCCAAATAAGCAATATTCGATCACTGAAATACTAAAAGAAATAGTTCAATTTACTGACATACCGGTGGAAACTATCGAAATGAAGTCCAAATTTTTTGATGCAAGATTTAAATCAGGGCAAATTATGTTGACACATAAAATTGAAGCTCTGGTAGAAAATGGCGAATATCCTCTGGTACTTTTTAAGAAAAGATCTCATTCTTTGCTGGGACATAGTTTGAAAAGGCTATTCCATTATTTAGGACGGAAATCACAGGTTTTCAGTCTAGATTAAAATATTGGTTAAAGGCTTTTTGTTGAATTTTATTAACATAGGGGTTTTGCATATTTAGTTTTCTATTTATTAGCTAACTTCTTATCAGAAGAAAACCCTCCATAATTGTCAGTTATGACCAAACTGATAAGGGAAAACTATACGTTTTACAAGGCTTAGGGCCTATGCATAATTTGATGAAAGTCCTATTCAGTTTTCTCAAGACAGGCATCAAATAGAAATTCAGTTTTTAAGAGCTATTATCAAGGGTTCGATGGGTATCTGGATACTTGGTCCAATTCTTAAAACCTATGCATCATGAACAACGAAGGCTTTACTTGTTTTATCAGTATCGACATATCGAAATAACTATTGGACGTGGCCATTATTTAAAACCAAAGGAATGCCTCGTAGCTATTAGAAAGAACCAAGGCCTTTATCAGACTTCTTAGGAATCAGAAGACCCATTTACCTAACACACTTATATGTATGGAACATACCGAGGTCTATGTAAAGTTCATCATTGCAAGGCTTATCGAAAACAGGCCAACTTCTGTGTTGAAATAGAACAATGAAATACAAGATAAAACACACACTCCTTGCATAACAAAATCAATGTCAAATACTTAAATCAAACGGAAAAAAGTACCATCTTTTGTGGTTTATTAAAAATACTTTTGTTAAAAATTTTAACTAAAATGACAAATATGAAACAAATTTTATTGGGATTAACCTCCTTAATTGGCACGTTCACTTACGCACAACTCCCAGACCCAGGTTTTACAATTGACGATAGAACAGCTATTGTTATAACAGATCCGCAGAATGATTTTTTACACCCAGACGGTGTTGCTTACGGTGTTGTCGGCAAAAATGTTGAGGACAATAATACCGTGGCTAATATTGATACCCTTTTTGAATTGGGAGAAAAAAATAACATACCCGTATTTGTATCGCCACATTATTATTTTCCATACGACCATAAATGGAAAATAGAAGGGGCATTAGAGGTATTAATGCATAAAATTCAAATGTTTGAGCGAGCAGGGACACTTTCTCTCGAGGGATTTGAAAATTCGGGTGCAGATTGGTTAGATCAATATAAAAAGTACATCAATAGTGACAATGTCATAGTAACAAGTCCGCATAAAGTGTATGGCCCAGAAACCAATGATTTAGTTTTGCAATTAAGAAAAAGAGGTATTGATAATATCATCTTGGCTGGAATGTCTGCCAATTTATGTACAGAGTCCCATATGAGGGAATTAGTGGAACAAGGTTTTAAAGTTGCTGTGGTTAAAGATGCCACTGCAGCAGCTATCTTACCGGACTTGAATGGATATGAAGCGGCAGTAATTAACTTTAGAATGATAGCAAGCCATGTATATACTACCAAAGAATTAAAAAAACTTTTTAAGTAAAATAAAATACTAACAACAATCTCAACTTTTTTAAAAAAAATTGTTGTGAGGCAAAAATATTAATATTTTGAAGGGGGGGGTGTTTAGAAAGTTAGTTGTTCCCTTGTGCCTAAAAATTCTTACCTCTATTGGTACAGGAAACGTTTGACACAAAATTAACTTCTTAGATAACCCCTTATTTCTATATCAGAGACCACACCAACTATTTTAAAAACGAATGGCGCATTCTTTATAAAGACCAACGGATCTACATTAGTTACACATACGGTAAAACAAATAAATAGTTAGTGGTAAAATTTGTCTAGTATCTTATCCCATTTTAAAATCCGATTATCGTAATGATTTAGGCTCCGCCCATAATTTGTAACATAGACCATATGAAAAATACTATAGGATTAGATAAAAATAAAGCAAACGAGCTTAGTCAAATGTTAAATCAACTTTTGGCTGACTATCAGGTTTTTTATCAAAATTTAAGGGGTTTACATTGGAATATCAAAGGAATGGAGTTCTTTGAACTACATCAGAAATTTGAAGAGTTTTATGAGGACGCCGTTGTTAAAATAGACGAAATTGCCGAGCGAATCTTAACGCTTGAAGCTGAACCTTTGCATACGTTTTCCGATTATCTAAATACTTCTAATATTAAGGAAGAAAAACGTGTGTCCAATGGGACCGAAGGAATTAAAATTATAATTAAAAACTTCTCAGCTATAATCTCTCTTGAAAGAATGATTTTAAATCTTTCTTCAACTGCCAATGACGAAGGAACCAGTAGTTTAATGAGTGATTACATTTCGCAAACAGAGAAAACATTATGGATGCTCAGCGCTTACCTAAGTTAATAAAACAATTAGTGCTGCCCATAGATAGGATACAAGAAAGAAAAACGTGCTATATTTGATATGTCCAACTCCGCTTAGAAGGTTTACTATAATTACGCATTTAATTATACATAAAGAAAAAACAATCGAAACAAAACCGTAAATTACATGTTCAGCTATAGAAAAAACTGTTCTTATTAGGTTATCCTGAAATTATACGAGCTGTCAATAATTATGCCTTTAGTAGTTAGAAGTTTTGGTATTCAAAATCTCCAGAGATTAATAACCCAAAAAGCATTTGGTCAAATACCTTATTGACCATGACGTATAAGACATGATTAAATATGAACCAGAAACAAAATTTACCAGAAAATGATGTCAAACACTTGACTTTCAGTCAAGAAGAAATCAAGATATTGAATCATCAGCATTATTGTTTCATATATTTTGAAGAGGCTCCCTGCAATCTTTATATCAACTTTAAAAAAGAAAAAATCTCGCCCAACATCCTCATTTTTTTAAATCCGGGAGAAGTATTGTTCTCTAATGCAAAATGGTGTTCAAAAGTGCATGTCATAGCATTTAGAGGAAGCTATTTTTCTGCTAGTTTGGAAGTGTTGGCCAGCAGATTCAACACTAAGTTTTTTAGCAACTATTTTGATGTTGCCAAAGTAGCCTTAGACAAAAACAAAGTCACTATAGTTAAAGATATTTTTAAATATCTTAGGGAAGACCAAGGTCTTTCAGAACATCGATTTTCACGGTTCAAAGGAGCTGTCGATACTTTGGTCATAGAGTCTTTACATACCAAAGCAGCTGCCGTTTATAAATATTTAATAGAATTCAATCATCTGTTAAATATAGAACATGCCGTTAATCACAAAGTCTCCGATTATGCAAAAAAGCTAGACCTGAAACCCAAACAATTTTTAATCTATCTAAACGAAATAGGCACCCAGAGCCCAAAAGAGATTATTTTAAAAAGACTCTTATTGGAATCACAGAAATTGTTGCTTTCCACTAATCTAAATTCTGCAGAGATTACATTTAAAATAGGATTTAACGACCCTGCTTATTTTAGTAGGTTTTTCAAAAAAAATACTGGAATCAGCCCGCTCAACTATAGAAAAAAATACAAGAACATCCTTCAAGAAATTGATAATTAGATTTTTACAATAAAATGAAAAAAATACCATCTTTTGTTACTTATTGCAAATAGTTTTATCAAACCATACAAAACACAGTAATAATGAAACAAATTTCGCCAGTACCAGAAATTCTATTTGACCTTTTATCATCTAAAACTTCTCTTTAAATCAGAATCTCCAAATAATCAATATTTGGTCAAAACCAATTGATTTAAACAGAATAGAAAATCTAAGCTGCTCAAGAACAACTTTAAGAGGATTCTTAACAAATATCATAGAGCTCTATTCAACGAATTATTCTCCAATTTTTAAATGAGACCTATAAAATGCAGAAAAACAAATTTTTACTAACTAATATCATAATTGGTTTTGTCTTCACTTTACTATTCCCCTTTGTTGGCCTAGGACAGCAACAGGCACATCATAATGATGACGGCCCACATCAAAAAAATCCAGGATTTGAGGCCGTTGTCTCAGGGACAATAATTAAAAATCCAGAAGAAGGACACACTAATTCTGCCACAGAAATACATTTAACGTATTGGACAAGTCATTATTGGGCATTTGGTTTAGGGTATACATTTATTTTTGAAGATGAGGGAAGAATCGGGCATGAGATTACACCACTAATAAGTCACAAACCTTGGCCAATACTCACAATCAATGCCGGACCTAGTTTTGCGCTCCCCAATTCTGAGCATGATTTAGAAGTAGCAGGATATTTAGAAGGTGAGATCAATATTAGAATTGGAGAAAAAGGTTGTCACTTAGGTCCAGTAGTAGGAACTTTAATTGGAAATGAATTTCGATACTTTGGAGGAATTCATATTGGCTATGAGTTCTAAGTGCAAGGCCTTAAAAGGTTGTGTATTCTATTAATCAATATTGAGTAGAAAGTTGAATTATTAAACTGGGACAGCAAATTCAGCATCTACATATAAGGCTGACTTATAGTTTCCCTAATGTAATCCTTATCACTCTCAAAATACAGAAAAACAAACCAATATCGTAGAGGATTGTGTTAAACATATAAAATAATGTGGCTTTAAAATATTATGCTCTTTAAGCAATCAATTTAAAGACGTGAAATGGGATAATTACTAATATAAAGGAACTGCATTATGACATGCAGAATATTTCAAAACCAATCCTAATACTCAGGCAGTAAACCTGAATGTCGCATAAATGTACAATACCCGGATTTAATTTTCCTTTAAAAACAACAATCAAATTACTAATATGAAATGTATTAAGATTTATCTTGTCATATACTTCGCTTTATTATCTTTTATAGAAACCAAGGCGCAACTAAAAGTAGATGCCGAATTACGCCCTCGATTTGAATACAGGCATGGTTTTTCTGATTTATTTGCAGACGGAGAAGACCCGGCAGCTTTTGTATCCCAAAGAACGCGACTCAATACTGACTACAAATCAGAGAAACTAAACTTTCTTCTAAGTGTACAGGATTTAAGGGTTTGGGGAGATGTTCCACAACTTAACAGCAGGGATACTAATGGGTTTTCATTACACCAGGCTTGGGCCGAGCTCATTCTCAATGCTAACTTTTCTGTAAAGCTTGGTAGACAAGAAGTGATATATGACGATAGCCGTATTTTTGGAAATGTAAATTGGATACAACAAGGTAGAAGTCACGACCTTGCACTTTTAAAGTTTAAAAAAGAGAATCTTAGAGTTGAATTAGGCCTCGGGTTTAATCAAGATAATGAAAGCCTAACAGGTACTGTTTTAACTGTTCCAAATAACTATAAAGCAATCCAATATCTATGGCTACACAGGGATTGGTCTAATTTTAATGCCAGTTTTCTCTTCTTAAACAATGGGTTACAGTTTATCGATCCTTTAGCTAATAACAATACAGATACGAGATATAGCCAAACCATAGGGACTCACCTAGTTTTTGATAAAGATAAACTCAAGTTACAGTCTAATTTATATTATCAGTTTGGAAACGATGTGGACAATAATGATTTAAGTGCTTACCTTATATCGTTAGATGCAAATTATGCATTGTCTAAAACCTTTAATGCCGGTTTAGGAATAGAACTAATCAGCGGGAATGATAGTGCTGCTCCATCTAATGGAAATAATAATGCCTTCAATCCCTTTTTTGGTACTAACCATATTTTCAATGGTTTAATGGACTACTTTTTTGTTGGAAATCATATTAACAGTGTGGGTTTATTAGATATGAGTGCTAAAATTAATATATCAATAGATAAGGTTTCTAATGGTATGTTGGCTATTCATAACTTTTCTGCAGATGCTGATATTCCAGGAAATGGTTCTAAACAGTTAGGCTCGGAAGTCGATATTGTTTATACTAGAAAAATTCATGAAAATGTAGTTCTTAACTTAGGCTATTCGCATCTTTTTGAGGGCAGCGGCATTGAAGTTCTAAGAAGTAACTTTGACGGAAACACAAATAATTGGGCATGGGTAATGTTAACAGTAAAACCTACATTTGTTGGAACTAAATAAGCATTTTACGCTAGATAACGCATTAACAAAAACAAACATAGTTCCTCTCATAAAACAAACGTTTTATTGGACGACTATTTTTATATTCTCATATGGAGGCAGTATTCTTTGTCTCATAAATATTCGTAGTGATTGCTTCCTGAAAAGGATTACTTTCTTAAAGAATTTTACACCAATTTCATTCTATAAATGTTAAATTTTATCTGAAAAGGAAGAAAATTTCAAAAGTGTGCACAAACTGTGCATTAACAAAAATCAAAAAAGCCTTCACAGATGTGAAGGCCTGTATTTACTTGGTGGAGAATACCGGAGTCGAACCGGTGACCTCTTGCCTGCCAGGCAAGCGCTCTAGCCAGCTGAGCTAATCCCCCATTTGGCCGCCCCAAAGGAAATACTTTTTAATTAAGTATCAAAGTACAATTCCTG
>JBCCDM010000003.1:0-35079 GCA_039030795.1 Cyanobacteria bacterium P01_A01_bin.84 | reverse complement strand
TGGGACAAAGGTAAACGGGAGATATCTAATATAGGACTTACGCAACTGGCACATTTTTTTGTAGGGGCACGTGACACTTTGACTGATTTTAACCTGATAATAAGGCTTTTGGTGTCACGCACCATCCGAGTCTTGTGACAATCGCGTAAGTCCTGTAATAATCAAACCGGAGTCCTATATGTTTTCAAAAATCTGCAAATGAAGTAATCAGAGTGGAGCGAAAAGATAATAGCTAAAAGCTTTTTTATTTCTGTATTTTTAATCAACAAAATTACGTATTTTTTATAACTAAAGTTTTTCATTTTCAAGAGCAGTCTGAATAAAATTTAAAGTAATAATTTTTTAGATAAGAAATGCAAGAATAATCATTAAAAAAACGACAATTTTGTACTTGTAAATTGAGTATAGAGCTATCATAGTCGTCAACACATTATGTTTCCTAAATAATGCTCTGCTGCCTAAACCCTGATTGTCCAAATCCTATGAATCCTGATGGGATAAAGTATTGCCAGAGTTGCAGTGCGCCGCTCATACAATTGCTAAGAGGTCACTATCGTGTCACTGGAGTGCTTTCGGATGAAGGAGGATTCGGTAAGACCTATTTAGCAGAGGATGTAGATAAATTAAATGAGCCTGGAGTTGTCAAGCAACTAGCACCAAAAGTTCATGGAACTTGGGCTTTAAATAAAGCTATTGAGTTGTTTAAACAAGAAGCACAAAGACTGCAAGAATTGGGAAGACATTCACAAATTCCTACTCTGCTAGCTTATTTTGAGCAAGATAGCTACTTATATTTGGTGCAAGAATTTGTTGATGGTAATAACTTGCTCAAGGAATTACAACTGCGTTCAATATACAAAGAAGCAGAAATTAGAGCAATTTTGTTGGATTTGCTACCTATACTGAAATACATACACGAACGTGGAGTTGTTCACCGCGATTTAAAGCCACAAAATATTATTTATCGTCAAGCTGATGATAAATATGTATTAATTGATTTTGGAGCTTCTAAACAGCTAACAGCAACGGTACAAACCAAACCGGGAACGACGATTGGTTCTTTTGGGTATAGTCCTATAGAACAAATACAGGGAGGAGAGGTTTGTCCTGCAAGCGATTTCTTTAGTTTGGGTGCAACGTGTTTTCATTTGCTGACTAATATTACGCCGTTTCAATTATGGACTCAACATGGCTATGCTTGGGTTAATAACTGGCAAAGACACGTAAAAACACCTTTGAGTAGAGAAATAGTCCAAGTTCTCCACAAATTATTAAGAAAAGATATCGAGGAGCGCTACCAAAGTGCCGATGAAGTTATTCAAGATTTGATTACACCATCTACATCTGGAGTATCATTCACACCACGTTCTTCATCTTTATCTAGTAATTCTAAAGGTACAAAAACTGTACTGAGAAATCCAGCAGCTAAACAACCATTATTACCGTTTCGTCAATCATTTAATGCTGCCTCTAGGAATGGTTCTAGACGAGATAAAAAGCTGATATTTAGACTTGCGATCGCAAGTGCATTTACTTTTCTAGGATTAGCTAGCAGTCAGGTTTATGGCTATCTTCGTTACGGTTTTTTACTATCTAATCCGGTATTTCTGATTAGTAGTTTTCCTAGTAGTAGTTACTTACAAAGTACTCTTATAGGACATGAAGACTCGGTTGCTTCTTTAGCATATAGTCCAGATGCTAAAAGCTTGGCTAGTGGTAGTTACGATCGTACTGTCAAACTATGGGATACAGAAATCCAGCAGGAAATTCGTACATTCAAAGGACATTCTGGTTGGATTGGAGCAGTAGTCTTTGGTAAGAATGGTAAACACCTGATTAGTGGCAGTTATGACAAAACTATCAAATTCTGGGATGTTACAACTGGTAAGGAAATTCGTACTTTTACCGGTCATTCAGGTTCTGTTGAAACTTTAGCTCTCTCACCAGATAACAAAACTTTAATTAGTGGTAGTTACGATACCACTATTAAATTATGGGATTTAGATACAGGGGAAGAGATACGTACTCTTGAAAGTCATTTTGGTAAAGTCGCTGCGATCGCTGTATCTACTGATGGGAAAACTTTGGTGAGTGGTAGTGACGATAAGTCAATTAAAGTATGGAGTTTGGAGACAGGAGAGCTTTTACGTACTTTTAAAGGACATAAGGATAGAGTTTCTGCTGTAGCAATTAATCCAGATGGAAAGACTATCGTCAGTGGTTCTCATGATAATACTGTTAAAGTCTGGAATTTAGATACAGGTGAGGTTTTACGGACTTTTAGAGGGCATTCTAACTGGATAACTTCTGTCTCAATCAATGCTAGTGGTAAGCTCGTCGCTAGTGCTAGTGGAGACAGTACAATTAGAATTTGGAATTTAGAAACGGGTGAGATATTCCAGATTTTAAGGGGACATTCTAGTTATGTTGGTACTGTTGTTTTTTCTCCCAGAACTCAAGATAAGAGTTTAAATTCACAAACTTTGATCAGTAGTGGTATGGAGGATAATACAATCAAGATTTGGCGGATGTCTCCTTGATTGGTGGTTGGTAATTAGTTATTGGTAATTGGTATTAATTAGCTCAAAGCCAAAAGTTAAAACACTTAAGTGTTACTTATCGCACCCCTAACTAAAATTACGGTACACTCCTCTACCCCTTTAGCGATCGCTTCGGGGATATTGACGTTAATTGCTTGTTTTAGCATTCCTTCTCGGGATGCACCAATAATCACTACGTCAAATTTTTCTTTCTTAATGACATTAATTATAGCTGTGGGAACAGAGTTAGATTGTATAGGTGCAGATTTAACTTCAGTTGAGAGTTTGTGTCGTCTAACTAGCTGACGAATCGCTTCTTCGACTACACTCATGTCTGGTTCGGTTTTATTTGGTTTGAAAACCCGAGTAAGCCAAATTTGAGGATCCTTACCTAATGTTACTAAACCCGGTAATAGTTTAATCGCGGCTCGGGCATTAGGTCCACCAGCCATTGGAACTAACCAACGGTTAAACTGGAGGGGGAAGGATGGATATCGAAAAGCGTAGGAAAGGGAGGATAAGTTACCTTTACCTAATTTATTACTTTTAATTTGTTTGCCTAATCTGACTAAAGCAATTTCACAAGTTGCTTGACGGATTATAGTATCTACAACGTTACCAAAAATTTTATTTGGAGAGGAAGTTTTACCTTTCCATCCCATTAAAATCAAATCAATATGTCTTTCATTAATAGTTTCTAATATTGCTCGTGCTGCATCGTGAGCGATACGAATTTGAGTATGTAAGGGAATATTCCATTTTTCTGCTAAATTTTCGGCTAAACTTAGCATCTGACGGCTACTGTTTGTATTGACTGTTACTTCGCTAGGAGAAGTATTCCGCGAAACTACTATGACCTGCAAACACTCTATTTCATAATTGCGATCGCGGGCAATGGCGGTTGCCATTTGTAGTAAAGTTGGAGCTGTTTGTGGGTTGACTATAGGGACTAATATCCTACCATTACCAATACTAGGTGCTTTGGTTTGATAAACCATGTAAGATGGTTCATGTTGGGGTCCGATAGGAGCATTTTCACCATTGAGATAGTTGGCTTGGGCTGCAATAATATCACCACGGGTTATAATACCAACTAGTCGATTTCCTTCTACTACGGGCAGACGACTAACTAGATAGCGGTCAAGAATATAAAGTAAATTACTAAGATTATGCTCGGGAGTTACAGTGATTGGTTCGGGTGTCATGATTTTCTCAATCGGCATATCTTGACTAAAATATCCCTCTTCAGCTTTTAGTAAATCGCTTTGAGTAATAATTCCGACGAGTTTATCTTTTCTAACTACGGGGAATCCCCGATGATGAGAATAGCTAAATGCCTTTATTGCTTCTTTGAGAGTCATGTCTGCATTTAGAGTTTCCACTCTTGAGACCATGACATTTTCTGCTGTGAGTTTATCTAAGATTTTTTCTACAGAAGCAGTTTCTTTTAACTTTATACCATTAATTTCTAATAGTTTATTATTCAGGGAACCTGGGGCTAATTTATCCGCAACGAAGTAGGATGTCACCACACTAATCATTAATGGTAATACTAAATTAAAATCTCTAGTAATTTCAAAAATAATAATAATTGCTGTAATTGGAGCTTTAGAAAATCCACCGAAAAAAGCTCCCATTCCTGCTAGAGCGTAGGTGACTGGTGATATCACTTCATGTGTAATTCCCTGGAGAACTTCTGAAGCACCACTACCAACTAAATAACCAAGACTAGACCCCAAAAGTAAACTAGGACCGAATAAACCCCCAGGAGCACCCGAACCAAATGCTAATAAAGTTAAACCAAATTTAAAAATAAATGCGATCGCGCTAGTAATTATAATTACCCTGGGAGCTATCTCAGAATTACCCGCAATCAAAAATTCTCTTAGCCCCGTATTATCACGGAAATGTAGTGGTAAAGTAGAAACAATTATTCCTGAAATTAAACCAGCTAGGGCAACCCTTAATGGTAAACCGATATGGAATTTTTTGTATAATTCTAAACTCTTAAGTAAACCATGATGAAACAAAGCAGCAAAAAATCCGGATAAAACCCCCAACAATAGATAAAAAGGGATTTCTGGAATTGAGAAATGACTGAAAGATTCAGCAACTTTTAAATTAAGGTCATTGAAGCTACCTCCACCTAATAAACGAGAGACGACACCACCAATAAAGGAAGCAATTATTGCCGTTCCTAAAGTTAATCCAGACAAGTCTTGCAGTAATTCCTCAACTACAAACATCACTCCGGCAATAGGTGCATTAAATGCTGCTGCAACTCCAGCACCAGCACCAGCTGCAATCATCTGTTTGCGGTGGTCTGGTGAAGTGGGGACAATACGGCTCATTCCAGCCGCCAAGGCAGCTCCTACATGAATTGTAGGTGCTTGTCTGCCCATACTGAGTCCTGAACCAATAGTTACAATAGAACTCAGTAATTTTACTAAAGCGATTCGCCAACATAACCGAACCGGTACATTAGCCAAAGCCGCTTTCACTTGAGGAATACCACCACCAGCAGCTTCTGGTGCAAAACGTTCTACCAAAAAACCAGCTAGATATCCACCAGAAAAACCTAATATTGGTAAAATAAACCACGGCGTTAACATATAGGAACTGTTAACTCGTATAGCTCCTAGCCATCCCGACCCGAATTTGAGAAATACAGCAGATAAAGCCGCAACGATACCAATAATTGAAGCTTCTGCGATCGCTAAACTTCTCCGAGGTTGCCAAAAATGGCGGACATATTTAGTTATAAATAAAGGAAACATAAAAAATGATCGAGAGAGCTTGCCTGCTTTTATCTTTTGGCTTTTAGCTCTTGGCTTTTGGCTTCTTATTTCCTAGCTATTAGCGGTTATGACTATTAGCTTTTAAGTTTACCTATATACAGACAAATCTAAAGTTTTACTGTATATAAAGTCCAATATAATTGTTGGGATTTCTAATTACCAGTGCAATTTTTAGCTAAACAGCCTTCAAGTTAGCAATCAACAGCTTTGAATTAGTCATTAGCTATATAGTAATTAATTTTTTATCTTTTACCTAATTAATTACCAGTTTTGCCGATTAATTCTTGCTTGTAATCGACAACCCATCAACTATCACAGATGGAGTATAGCAAGAACCATTCCAATCAGCATCGCCTCCAAGCTTAATTAATTGTTTAAGAGCAGCGTAGACATTGCCTGCAACCATAGTATCTTTAACCCGACCTACTACTTCACCATTATGGACGCGATAGCCTAAGTCAACATTAATTGAAAAATCCCCGGAGATTCCCCCTCCTCCCCCTAACATCTGGTCTACAATCAAGCCATCATCTAAGTTTTTAATCAAATCTTGTAGTTCTCCAGATTTTGGTTCAATCAGCAAGTTGAACAAACCAGGACTAGGATAACTACCTAAACCAGGACGAAATCCATTTCCAGTAACACTGTAATCTAAAAGATTAGCTGTAGTGCGATCGCAATAAAATTTCTGTAATGTACCGTTTTGAATAAATACTTGCTTTTGGGTGGGTATACCCTCATCATCAAATGGACAGCTATAAGGTCCTGCGACTGGATCTTGATAAACAGTAATATTATCGGAGATTACCTGTTTGCCAATATGTTCAGCCCAGGGAGAAGCCTTTTCTAGAACGCGCTTACCATTTAAAGCTGCTTGTACTGTACCCCAAAGCATATCAGCAGCTTTGGAAGTAAACAAAACAGGAATCTGTCCTTTGGGTAGATTGGTATTTGTTTGCGCCCATGCCAAGCGTTGTAAAATTTGCTTGACAAACTTCTCAGATTGCAAATTATTCCGTTGAGTTTGTCCGTCAGAGACGCTAAGAAAATCATCACCCCTAATCCACTCTGCAGAAAGATAGCAACTCAAAGTTGTATCAGTGTAGTGACAATCTAAACCTCTATTATTAACTAACCTAGTAGTCTCAACATCACATTCCCAATCACCAGTACAAATTACATCAGGATATACATCCCGTACTAAGGAAATTGCTTCTTTACCCCACTCAACTAACTTTTCGACACTTACGTTTTCACCCAAGTTAGGATATTGGGGTTTAAAATCACTAGCTAACTCAATAGTTTCCGGTTGAGAAAGTTTACTTAAAGATAAAGCACGTTCTATCATCAACTCAGGTTCTACAGACCCGTAAGCTACAGTTAAACCAGGGCTACCCTGAAACCATAGTCGGAGTGCAGTTCCTTCTGATTGACTAGTTTCTATTTGCTTAAGACGATTTGCTTCAAAAAAAACAGGGCGAGAAACCGACTTGGACTGATATACTTCGGCAGCTTCTGCACCTGCTTTCAAAGCTAATTCTAGCAGCTGTTCTGCTAGCGTATCTTGATACGAGAAATTTTCAGAATGCATGATTTTTTCAGGCTATTACCAATTACCCATTACCCATTACCCCCCCAATTAATTTAGGGTAAATTGACCTCTTGTAAAAGCCAAAATCCTGCGAAAGATTCAGAATTAGGATCGGACTGGACACCGAGAAAATGAACACCATTAGCTTTTTGTTTCGCTTCCTCAAAATTTTTAGCCTGGATTCGCATTTCAGAATTACCCAGATTTGCTAATAACCAACTTTCTGTAGCACCAGTTTCCAATAATAAACTCGAACCTTGAGGACTGCTATTAAACTTTAACCAGGCTAACTCCAAACCAGACATCCAACCAGCTACAGGTAAAGCACGGGAGGTAAATATTAATACCCCAGGAATTGGTGTTTCCGGGCTAATGTTAGTCATATTTAAAGGGAAAGCTTCGCCAAAACCAATATCCCACTCTGGCATATCCGCAAAATCTCCAGCAGATAAAGTAACAAAACCCCACTGTTGCCATTCCAACGCGTCTGGTAAACGTTGAGGTAAAGGCGCATCTAAACGCACTGATGGATTCGTACTACCTTGATACCCGGGTTCATTCGGATACACATCTTCTATACGTTCCTGTATCCATTGGTTTAGTATGAGAGTCCGACGACTAAGTTGTGAAGGAATACCAATATTTTCACAAGCTTTAGTAATCATATTATTCATTTGACGCCGGAAGAAACGGATTTTTATTGGTGCTTCTCCTGCTTCTTCTATAGCTTCTTTTATTGCATTACCCAACCACACTGAGTTCACCGTAGTACTAGGGCAATATTTAGCGTAACGAAACAAAGTATCGGTATTAGCACTGATATCTGTAGCACTCTGACACAACAAAACTTCCCAAACTTTTTTGTTATTATCATCCAAAATTGGACGAGAGTAATAATCTAGTTCCCAAATATTGCCCATATTATGCTGTCAAGCTTTGAATACTTACTTTTTTATATTTTCATGATACGGGTCGATGGGAAAAAGAAGACACAATTGGTAATGGTTAATGATAATTGCTAAGCTGCGATACCAATTCAGACTCCCAATCCCTGCTGTTTTGGGGAATCTAAATCTAGCATTACCAGGATCTGTTAGGACGGACATCTTTGATATTTCTTATTTAAAGGGGTTTTGGGGAACCCTTGTGTCTACTTAATAGGGAAGAAGGGGTTAGTCCCAAGTCTTTCTTTTCATTTGTGAAAAAATGTCCTTAAGTGGGTATGCCTTCATTTGCCTTCATTATTTGTGTCATTGCGTTAGCTAGCGCTATACTTCGTAAACGCGTAGCGTGTGCGAAGCGCTTACGATAGCGTTAGCGGAGCGTGTCCGATAGGACATAGCAATCCCAAAGTCTTGCGATTGCTTCGCTCCACTTCGTAACCCTCACAATGACAAGTGTACAATTAATTTTGTCTCAGTATTTACCCGAAAACATACCGCTACATCTGGAATAAACAGTTTTTCGTTTCTGTTGCGTAAGCCCTGATATTCTGCCCCTAAAATGTAAGATAAGGCAGATAGAGTTATTCCATCTATTCCTATGGTCTGCATAGAAAAAAGTCATTAATTCCTTCCCACTTTAACCGAACCATAATATCCTGCTCCTTGTCTTCTAAAGATATAAACTAATATTATTTTTTTGATTTCCTTTTTATGTTTTCCTTATCTCCTAATCTAAAAGCTAAATTATCTGCTCCTTTAAAAATTGGCTCTTTTGAAGTTGAAAGTCGCGTGCTTCAATCACCATTGTCAGGTGTTACTGATTTGGTATTTCGTCGCTTAGTACGTCGTTATGCACCAACCTCAATGATGTACACCGAAATGGTAAATGCTACAGGTTTACACTATGTCAAAGAATTACCCAAAATCATGGAAGTAGACCCAGGAGAAAGACCTATTAGCATCCAATTATTCGACTGTCGTCCAGATTTTTTAGCTGAAGCAGCAGTGAAAGCTGTCAAGGAAGGTGCAGATACAGTTGATATTAATATGGGTTGTCCGGTCAATAAAATTACTAAAAATGGTGGTGGTTCATCCTTATTGCGTCAACCGGAAATTGCAGAAGAAATAGTTCGTCAAGTGGTGAAAGCTGTAGATGTACCAGTTACCGTTAAAACTCGTATTGGCTGGAATGATAAGGAAATCAATATTCTGGATTTTGCTCAAAGAATGCAGGATGCAGGTTCCCAGATGATTACAGTCCACGGACGGACGCGATCGCAAGGGTACAATGGTAATGCTCGTTGGGAATGGATTGCCCGGGTGAAGGAGGTTTTGGATATTCCAGTCATTGCTAATGGTGATATCTTTTCTGTAGAAGCTGCAATCAAGTGCTTGGAGGAAACTGGTGCTGATGGAGTCATGTGTTCTCGTGGAACCTTGGGTTATCCATTTTTAGTTGGAGAAATAGATTATTTCCTCAAAACTGGAAAAGAATTAGCACCACCGACCCCAGTTCAAAGAATGGAATGTGCTAAAGAACATTTACTAGCTTTATATGAATATAAAGGAGATAGAGGCATACGTCAGGCACGGAAACACATGACCTGGTATGCTAAAGGTTTTTTGAATGCAGCAGACTTACGAGGGAAGTTGAGTGTAATTGAAACAGTACAGCAAGGGGTAGATATTATCGATAGCGCGATCGCATATCTACAAAAAGAAGAACAACACGAAGAAATATCTCCTTCGGAAGCCGATTCTGAATTTGTAATGGCATAGTAAAGTTGTTTTTCAGTTTTTCTTAACGGGACTTAGACATTTTTTTGGGTCAAAAAAATGTCTAAGTCCCGATAATTCTTTCCCACGAACTAATTATGATTTAATTATGATTAAAATTCTCCATCTTTCTGATATTCACATGGGAAGTGGATTTTCCCACGGACGCATGAATCCAGAAACCGGTTTAAATACAAGATTAGAAGACTTTGTTGGCACCCTAGAAAAATGCATCGATAAAGCAGTAGAAGAACCGGTAGACATGGTTCTTTTTGGTGGAGATGCTTTTCCAGATGCAACACCACCACCTTATGTACAACAGGCTTTTGCAAGTCAATTTCGCCGTTTAGTAGATGCAAATATTCCTACAGTACTACTTGTTGGAAATCATGACCAACACTCCCAAGGTAAGGGTGGTGCAAGTCTATGTATTTACCGTACTTTGGGTGTACCAGGTTTTATAGTCGGAGATACTCTAAAAACTCACCATATTCAAACCGCAAATGGTCCAGTACAAGTCATTACCTTACCTTGGTTGACTCGTTCTAACTTAATGACACGTCAAGAAACTCAAGGTTTATCCATGGTTGACGTTAATGAAATGTTAACCGAGCGTCTACGGGTGGTCTTAGAGGGAGAAGTACGTCGTCTAGATAAAGATTTACCAACGGTACTTTTAGCACATTTAATGGCAGATAATGCGACTTTAGGTGCAGAAAGATTTTTAGCTGTGGGTAAAGGTTTTACTCTCCCATTGTCATTATTGACACGTCCTTGTTTTGATTATGTAGCTTTGGGACACGTCCATCGTCACCAAAATTTAAATAAAACAAATAATCCGCCAGTTATTTATCCTGGAAGTATAGAAAGAGTTGATTTTAGCGAAGAGAAAGAAGATAAAGGTTATGTAATGATTGAACTTGAACCAGGAAAAGCTGAATGGGAGTTCTGCACATTACCTGTACGTAAATTTTCTACAATTGAGATAGATGTATCTAAATCTAAAGATCCTCAAGCAGCTATTCTCAAAGCTATAGAAAAACAAGAAATCAATGATGTTGTAGTCAGATTGTTATACAAACTTCGTTCAGAACAAATCGACTTGATTGATACATCAGCACTATACAAAGTTTTAGAAACAGCACATACATATACCATTCAACCATCCTTAGTTAGTCAATTAGCTCGTCCTCGAGTACCAGAGTTAACAGCTAGTAACAGCATAGACCCTATAGAAGCTTTAAAGAAGTATTTGAGTAGCCGTGAAGATTTACAGGATATTGTAGATCCCATGATGGAAGCAGCACAGAGATTAATGGGAGACGATAGACAAGAAGACTTAGAGGAAGTAGAAGAGGATAAAAATGAACAGAAATTAGAAATGAACTTGGAATTTAAACTAGAGAACGATAAAAATACTCAGTTACGTTTATTGTGAATATTTCTCTTAATACCATAAAACTGGTAAATTTCCAGAATTTAAATTACCAGGATACCGCCAATATATTCTAGGGGTACAAGGTTTGTGCCCTCATCATTGTCAAGATATGATTTTCCCTGACATCTAAACCAACCTACTCCATACCTACTTGACACTCTTTAAATATTGAATGAGAAAGATTCTTGCTACCATACGAAAACCCTAAGGGAACAAAGGGAGACACAAAATACTTGAATGTTGGGTTATGGTGCAAAATTAATTTCTCTTATATCGGATATGATTTAGCATGGCACTTAACCCAACCTACTCTTAATTTTTTAACATTCGATTTGTTGTTTCCTAATGCAATGCAATATTAGTTCCTTTTCTGAGAATACAATGTTGGGTTAAGGTGCGAAATTAATTTCTCTTATATCGGATATAATTTAGCATGGCACCTAACCCAACCGACTCAAGACCTAGGCTAAACCCTACCTTTTTAAGGAGGATTGAGAGTATTTTAACTGGAGTTTTAATTAAAATTAAAATCTTCTAATTACTTTACATTTCTTCACAAATTATCCTATAAGCATTAAAGTTCATTGCAAAGTATCTATATATTTCCTCACAACATGATAACTTTCGATTAGCAGACCCATTAGAGTAAAAAGATAAGGAGAGCAAGTGGGAATAGAAGCAAATCCTGTAAAGGGTACACATGAAGAAGCACGTGAGGACTTTAGCGAGTATGTTGCCCACCTACAACTTCATATGACCCTGCAAGCTCGCAATCTGGTTCCCAGCCTGCAACAAAATATGGAGGATAGAAGTCGAGAAGAGTTGCTTCATCAAACTCAGGCAAACTTTGAGAAACTTATTTCTCGACAGGTAATGTAAAATCTTTTTTCGCAGAAAAAATTACATACAATAAAGCAGATATTGCTAATTTAACTATGCAGTTATACTTGTAGTATCTGCTTTTTCAGTATTCTGATTAATTTTGTATTTTGTTCGCAAAAATACTTAATTTGGCTTAACGTGACTCAGCAAGAAGCCGTTAGAATTGTTAAAGCATTTATTATTTTATTTGCACTCAGTTCTTAAGTGCCCCATAACGGCTCAAATGAAAATGACCTCTTTGCTTCCCCGAAACCTCAACGTAATTATCCGTCCAGTGCAGTATCGCGACCTGGATGGTATTGAACGTCTTCATAAAGAGTCATTTTCAGCAAATACACCTACAGGTTCTATATCAGCTGTGCGTCATGTACAGTGGTTGCGCCGGTGGTACGGATTCTTAAAATTTTTAAGTTGGTTCCCTAATCCATTTCAATATCGTTTCTGTGGCTTTGTTGCAGAACAGGGAAGAACATTTTTGGGAATGATTCAAGTTTCACCCTTTAATAAGACCCGCAGTACTTGGCGGATAGATAGAGTGATTCTAGAAAAAGCTATCGATCGTCAGGGGATTGGTTCGCAGCTTTTACGCCACTGTTTTGAGTCAATGTTAGAAGCGCGGACTTGGATTCTAGAAGTAAATATTAATGACAAAGACGCATTAGCACTTTACCGTCACAACGGTTTTCAGCGTTTAGCAGAAATGACTTATTGGGAAATTGCTCCTGATTTGTTAGCTGAAATTAGTAAATCGGAACCAGATTTACCAAATTTGCTACCTGTGAGTAATGCTGATGCTCAATTGCTATATCAGTTAGATACGCAATCAATGCCACCTTTGGTCAGGCAAGTCTTTGACCGTCAGACTCACGATTTTAAAACTAGTTTATTTAGCTCTTTGACCGATGCTCTTACCCAGTGGGTTAGTAAAACAGAGATGGTTAGCGGTTATGTTTTTGAGTCACAGCGTAAAGCAGCTATTGGTTATTTTCAACTAATTATTGACCGTAAGGGCGAACAGCCTCATGTAGCCCATTTGACAGTACATCCAGCATATACATGGCTGTATCCGGAGCTACTTTCACAGTTAGCTAATGTAACTCAAGACTTTCCTCCCCAAGCTTTGCATTTAGCGACAGCAGATTATTTACCAGAAGGGGAAGAATATCTAGAACAAATTGGAGCAGACCGGATAGAACACACTTTAATTATGTCCCGTTCCGTATGGCATAAAGTAAGAGAATCTAAACTAGTATCTTTAGAAGGAATTCAATTACCAGAGGTTTTACAAGGTTTACAACCGGCACGAAAACCCATTCCAGGGGGAATGTCTTGGGAACGGTCAGGACAGCGCAGAACCCCAGAAAGGAGAAATTCTAATAATTCATCCCAAGATAAAATGTCTTTCCCTCATCATAATAAATGCGACTTAGATAATTCTTATCAATCTGACTCTACAGACACCCCACAGGAGTAGTCTTGTGTCAAAGAATGACGATTATAGAGATATTGGAGAAGAGATTGGGGAAGTTGTCTCAATCTCTCATAATTTAATTTCAGCTTTAGGTTTGGATGTAGGACGCAGACGCATTGGTGTGGCTGGATGCGATCGCACAGGTTTGATTGCAACAGGAATAACCACAATTGAGCGCAAAGATTTTACCCGTGACGTAGCACAAATCCGATATTTGATAGAAGAACGAAAGGTAGAGATATTAGTTGTTGGATTACCTTACTCTATGGATGGTTCTTTGGGCTTTCAAGCCCGTCAAATCAGTAAGTTTGCAGCCAGAATTAGTGAAGTTTTGCAAATACCCTTAGAGTATGTAGATGAGCGATTAACGTCGTTTCAAGCCAAGCAATTAATAATTGCCGAAAATCGTTCACCATCACGTAATAAGGGTTTAATTGACCGAAAAGCTGCGGCTTTAATATTACAGCAATGGCTAGATACAAGAAGGTCTAAGCTTAATCAATACAAGGTTGAGTAGTAGCGATCTAACTCCTTTATCTTCCTCATATGCCTAAGTCTCCGAGCATGATATTGTGGAGTTTGATTCACAAGCGGCAACTATGTGTTGAAGACTATTAGACTGGCATAATATGTTACGCCTATAGTTAAAATATCGCTATGTTTACTGATAGTTAAAAAGTGCTATAACTCGGCTATGTTTCCTTCTCTCCCCGAAGAAAATGAAAATGCTCCTTTGAGTACAATTACACTCACCGACGAAAAGGAGCGTACACTCGAATGTTACATAGAAAATTCTTTGACTGTAGAAGGTCAAGAATACTATTTACTTCTGCCTGTTGATTCCCCTGTAGAAATTTTTGCATGGCAAGGAGAAGACGAGGAAGAAGAACCTGTTTTTATCGAAGATGATAGCGTAATCGATCAAATTTTTCATACTGCTCAAGCTGTACTCTCAGAACAAAATTTAGTTTTGAAAAACACAGCTTATGCTCTAACTGCATCAGGAGAACTACCACCAATTGAAGATTCAGAAATTACCATTTTAGAAATTGAAGATGAAGAAGCAGAACTAGAACCAGAGCAATTACAACTTCTAGCTAGTTTCTATCACGAGGAACAAGAGTATAGGATTTATACACCTATAGATCCGTTATTGTTCTTTGCCCGAATATTAAAGGATGGAACCCCCCAATTGCTCTCTCCGGAGGAGTTCCGTCAAGTACAGCCGTTTTTAGAAGAACATTTGTTTAATGAAGTAGAGTAATAATCAAATGTTTAGACTGAATATTTAGATTGAATACTTAGATTAAATACTGAAAAATTGAAAGTTTAAAGAATTGGATAAATAAATTTTAAACTTCAATTTTTTTCTCATAGAAAATCTCAAATGAAAGTCTGGCGTAAATTTCGTTTATCTATCTTGGGTACACTACCGTTATTAGTGGGAGTCGGTATTTGGCAAAGTTGGACTTGGTGGAATTGGGCTAGTTCCCCGATTCAACCAAATGATACTAGCTCTGCAAATATTCGGGAATTGAAATCTTTAGAAATCGAAATTCCTTCTGGTACCGCAGTTCAAGAAATAGGAATACCTAACGGTAGCATTACTCCCCAAGCAATTGCGCAGCAAATGCTCAAACAATTTGAAGCGATCGCGCTTCGTGTCTATCAAAATCAGAGAAATAAGACTCCTTTAAACTTAAGTCTGAAAGATTGGGTGACTCTGGCTAGTATTGTAGAGAAAGAAGCCGTCATATCAAAGAAAAAACTCATAATCTCAGGTATTTTTACCTCCAGACTGCAAAAAGCTATGAGACTAAAAAGCGACCCCACAGTAGAATATGCATTGGGTATTAGGGAAACAGCAGATAAACCCTTGACATTTTATCAAGTTAAAGTCAAATCTCCGTACAATACTTATACTAGCCTTGATTTACCACCAGCACCAATTACCGCTCCTGGTTTGGGAAGTTTAAAAGCTACTTTAGCTTCCCAAGTGAGTGATTATCTTTTTTTTGTTGCCAGATACGATGGTACTCACGTTTTTAGTCGTACCTTACAAGAGTACGAAAAAGCTGTAGTACAAATTGGTTTTTAGCTAATGGTTTTTACTGAGTAATTAGACAAAATTAACTACACAAAATTATACAATATTTAGCCAGAAATTCTTACTTATTTGAGAACCTTGTGTGTAAATATTTCTGTCCGATTACTTAATAATGACTCAAGCTTCTAATAGCTATAGAAATTCTAGATGGTTCGTGAAAATTGAATCTACCGTAGAGACGGCTCATAGGAATGGTCTCTACAAGATGCTTATTCACGGCAGGTTTTAGGACTACTGTAATAGCTAAAAGCTCTTTTAATAGCTAAAAGCTAATGTTATTTGTTAACTTAATGAATTAATTTTTAATGATGAATTGGAGCCGCTTCTTACAACCGGACCTCATCTTGACAGGTTCTATTTTAACTCTAACCCCAGAAACTATTGAACAGTACCAGCTTAGAGGTTTGATATTGGATGTTGATGAAACATTAGTACCGGTAAATGTTGCATCTGCATCTACAGAACTCCGAGATTGGGTTGAACAAATTCGTTCTTGCACTGCTTTATGGCTTGTTAGTAATAACCTCAGCGAACATCGTATCGGTAGCATCGCTCGTTCTTTAGATTTACCTTATTACTTAGGTGCTGCCAAACCTTCTCGCCGTAAACTGCGTGAAGCCCTAAATGCAATGAACTTGTCCCCACAGCAAGTCGCAATGGTAGGCGATCGCTTATTTACTGACGTGATTGCTGGTAATCGTTTGGATATGTTTACAATTCTAGTCGAACCCATGGTTCACCCCGAAACAGCCTTACGTTCTCACCCCATACGCAATTTTGAAGTTTGGATATCTGAATTTTTAGGAGCATCCATCAGTGCGAAAAACACAAAAACCAATAAAAATTAAAATTACTTAGTATATCAGAATATAAAAAAATAATTAAGAAAAATATTGTTCTGCATAAAATCAGGGAACATAGTAAACAGATAACACCGAGGTCAGCTTATATAAAGACCTCAATAATAATAAGTCACTATAAATTTGTGAGGTGTCAATTTTTCAAATGATAGAAAATTTGACACCTCACTTGTTTATTTATGAAAATTCCAAGGATGATTGGAATAGAAGAGAAAGTGGAGGGAAAGAGACGGGGAGCAAAGCAATTTATATATAGCAGCTATCACCTATTATCGATTACCAATTCCCAATTCTCAATTTTTAACATCTCCAATGCCCCAAACAATAGTTGTCAAAATCGGGACTTCTAGTCTTACTCAACCGGAAACAGGGAAATTAGCATTATCTATAATTGCCACCTTAGCTGAAACTCTGTGCGATCTACAAAGTCAGGGAAATAAGATAATTTTGGTGTCTTCTGGAGCTGTAGGGGTGGGTTGTGGATCTTTAGGTTTGAAAGAACGTCCGAAAGCGATCGCGCGCAAGCAAGCTGTTGCAGCTGTGGGACAAGGGAAGTTAATCCGCATTTATGATGATTTGTTTACAACTTTGCAAAAACCAATAGCTCAGGTTTTGCTGACTCGTAGTGATTTAGTCCAGCGCAGTCGCTATTTAAATGTTCACAATACTTTTCAAGAATTACTGAAATTGGGAGTAATTCCAATTGTTAATGAGAATGATACTGTAGCGGTAGATGAATTAAAGTTTGGCGATAATGATACTTTGTCGGCTTTAGTTGCTTCCTTAGTTGAAGCTGACTGGCTATTTTTACTTACTGATGTGGATAGACTATATTCTGCCGATCCCCGTTTTGTACCTGATGCGAAACCGATTACTTTGGTTACTGATATTAAAGAACTGACCAACGAAAAGGTAAAAATAAACAACAACGGTAGCGGATGGGGAACAGGTGGAATGGTGACGAAAATATCTGCCGCTCGTATCGCAACAGCAGCAGGAGTTAGAGTTGCGATCGCTCAAGGTCAATCTCCTAAAAATATTCAGAAAATTTTAGGGGGAGAATCCATTGGTACTCAATTTGAACCTCATCGGGAACCAGCTTCGGCTCGTAAACGTTGGATAGCTTACGGTTTAGTTCCTGTAGGTAAGTTGTATTTAGATAATGGTGCAGTTAAAGCAATTTCTAGATTAGGTAAGTCTTTATTAGCGGCTGGTATTACTAATATCAATGGTGAATTTGAGACTCAAGAAGCAGTACAGCTATGTGATAGTGATGGTAATGAAATAGCTAGAGGTTTGGTTAATTATAATAGCGAAGAGTTAAATAAGATAAGCGGTTGCCGTTCAAGTGAAATTAGCAGTATTTTGGGCTATGAAGGTGCTGAAACTGTAATTCATCGAGATAATTTAGTGTTGATTTAGTGCTCCCTATTGAGTGTTTATCAGCCTAGGGGTATTTTGTGGGACTCCCAGGTCTAAATGACACACCATTCCCAGTGTAAAATTTTATGTTACTTAATTTGAATTTGTATTTCTTAGTATTGATTTAGTCGCTCCCTGAGTTTCAATTTCATATATTTGGGGAGCGAAAATTATATTCGTGAGAGGCTAAGAATTAACAAATTTTTACAAAGCCTCTGGAGGAGCAATATCAGAACCTACAACAATACCATTAGCATTTGACTGTAAACCTGGTTTAGTATTTGGTTCTTCATCTTGACGCAATTTTGTTAATGAAGAAGACTTTCCTTCTACATCTGTATCCACGACTTTATTTACTTCTGCCTGATGAGACATAAAGGACAAACCTCCAATTGCACCTGCAACAAAGGCTGTGTAGCCTACATAAAGATGTATAGGACGAACATCTAATCCAAAACCGGGAGAAGGATGATTATTTCGATAGCATTCAGGTAATACTAATTTAGTTTTTTCTGGCATAGGCAAAGAACTAGCTAAGGATGTCCCATTCATTCCTAAAGCATTACCCATAACTCGAATAAAACCCCGTACATATATATCTTCAGGTAAGGAATTCCAATCTCCTTCTTCTAACGCTTCCATTTTATGAATGGGTACATGAGTATACACGTGCAAATCATTTAAAGACATTCCCCGAGCTTCGCGAGCTTCTTTTAACTGTTGTCCAATTTTTTGCAAAACTTCACCTCTCTCTTGGGCTAGTATTTGCTTTTCTAATTCAGCTTGATTTGCTTTCTTATTGAAGCTTAGCCAGTTTTTAAGTGGATTTGGTGAGGGTTTGATGGTCTGTTTGGCAGCAGCTATTTGTGTCTTGGAAAGTGGTTTACCTGTTTCAGCTATAGGACTAATCCCTGAAGCTGAATTAGTCTTAACATTGGTCAAACAGTTGGACAAATCTCCAATAATTTCTGTTGTGGATTCTGTTGTGGATTCTGTTGTGGATTCTGTTTGTAATTCTTTTTTTAATTTTGATACTGCTTCTACCGGAGGTGCTGTTACTTCTGTTTGAGTATCTACAATATTCTTTTTTTGTAACATAAGCTGTCGAAATGCCAAGCCAATGGCTTCTCTACCTACAGCCTTAAAAAGTACCTTAGCTTGTTCGCTGGAAGAGCCTAACAGGTTTTGTAAGCTAGCTAAAGCACGAAGATAAACTTTACTGGTATGTAATTCAGCTTCAATATTACCTAAAACCGAACGCAATTCATCTTGAGAAATTTCAACAGTTGAATTGCCAGGGAAATTTAATGTATATACGGATGTCATAGTTATTTTAAGCTAAAGCAAGTCATATCTGTATCATTTATTCGCTTCATATAGTAAGCTTTCCGGATGGTTAGGTATCAGTTTTCTCTAGCTTTAGGAATAATTATGAAAGTTAAATATAACAAGTGGATATGGAAATTATGCGCTTAATATTAGACACAAAAAAATATAAACAAAAGTTTATTTTTTGTCATCGAAAATTAGTTTATATTTATGTTTACTAGTAATATAAGAATTAGGTTTGACTGTTATTGCCTTAGCCTAGACTTATATCAAGCCGGGAAAATAATGGGACAAATAGATTTATTTCTGTAAAGATGTTCTTATGACGTGCCTCTACCGAGGCGTATGTTACCATCATTTCTTGAATTGGGCTTAGCTATAGGAAACACTGGTAATTTTCTTCTTGTATTGAGTGTAATCCTGCAATCACTAAAGTATAGCTAAACCTTGCTGGGGGAATCTTTAGGAAATTCGTACCTGTAGCTATACATAACTGGAACAAAGTGACTTGATTCATCTACACTGCTCGGGAGCATCCTCTATATACTTTTGCAAAAATTTGTGGATAAATCCTAATATTTCCTATTAATTTTCTATAACAATCTATAGAATACTCATTAAAACTTATACAACAAATATTATGTAAAGTTTTATAGTTATGAAAGCTATTTATAAACTTCCACCAATTTTAAAAAATACTTTATTGATTCCGTATATTGAGAAGGAGATATTTCACCAACATCGTTATGTTGGGCACCATCAACTATAACAAGGTGTTTTGGTTTAGGCGCAGCATTATAGAGTTTTTCACTCATGTAACTCGGTACACTTGCATCAGACCTACCATGTATGAATAATACTGGTACTTTCAAGCTTGAAACCTTACTCTGAGAATCAAATTTTTGTGTCAGGATCTGATTGACCGGGAAGATTGAGAAAATGTTCCTATGTTCTATTATTTGACTAATAGAAGTAAAAGAGCTTTCTACAATCAATCCAGCGGCTTGGGGATATCTTAAAGCTAAATTGATTGCGATCGCCCCACCTAGAGAATGTCCATAAATGAAAATTTGATTGGGAGATATTCCCTGTTTAGCCACTAGGTAATTCCAAGCAATATTAGCATCCTCATATACTTGACTTTCCGAGGGGAAGGGTCCGGAACTCAGACCATATCCTCGATAGTCAATGAGCAGTACAGAAAAACCCTGTTGATAATATAATTTTGCTCGGTTAATATTCGCAGAAATATTTAAACTGTTACCGTGAAGGTAGAGTAAAACCCTACCATCAGATTTTCGATTTTCAATCCACCATCCGTGAATGTAGTGCTTCTTTCGATTGTCCTTAAATTCTACGGGTAGCCAAACATCCTGGTAGGGAAGAGAAAAATTTTCTGGTGTCTTAGTAATTTGGGAAGAGGGAAAAAAAATCAATCTAGGTTGGTAAAAAAAAAGAAATACGCAAGCACCAAAGTAAATTATTGTAGAAAATAAAATTAGACCTGATAATATTTGAAAAAATAATTTTATGGAATATTGCAGATTTTTGTTTCCGTACATGGTATTTTAAAATACATTTAATACTGTCTGAAAAACAATTCAGGCACCTTATAATTAGAAGTCAATTATCCGAAAATTGTTTGTAATAACTTTTATATATAGGTTTAATTATTTACTTTAGTTTAAGTGGCTTCTCTATTGAATATTATTATTATTGGATATCAGGAGAAGGTTGTGAAGGTACAAAATGATGCTCAGAAGCAGCAACTTCAAGAGATAGGAGCTTATTTAAAACAAATTAGAGAAGAAAAATCTATCCGAATTGAAGAAATTGCCGCTAAAACACTTATACGTCTGTTCTGTTTACAAGCGTTAGAAGATGGAAGATTCGAGGATTTACCCGAATCTATCTATGTACAAGGATTTATTCGTCGTTATGGAGATGTACTAGGACTTGACGGTAATAGTTTATCTCAAAAATTTTCTGATGCATTTCCTAAAGAAGAACCAAAAACTAACATTGAGGATACACCGGTCAGAGAAAAAGTAAGTATTCCTATTCTGCCTGTGATTTATATTATACTTGTAGCCCTCGCTTCTTTTGGATTATTTTCTATACTTAATCCTAAACAGGAAGTATCTTCATCTAGTCAAGATCAAAACTCAGTAACGACAAACAATAAAACAACAACTAATAAAGAAACAGTCTCAAAACCCCAAGTTTCATCTCTTGCTTCTGCTCCTACACCAAAACCCTCACCTACCAAGAAAGCTGAAAAGTCTACAGTTGAAGTGAAATTGAAGACTAAAGAAAGGTCTTGGTTAGAAGTGAGAGTAGATGGAGTTGAAAAGTTCAAGAATATTTTAGAGAAGGATAAAGAGCAAAGTTGGAAGGGAAAAAAAGAAATATATATCCGTTCGGGAAATGCTGGAGGTATTTTGATTTCGGTTGATGGGAGTCAGTTAGAGTCATTTGGAGAAGTTGGACAAATCAAGAAAGCTACTTATACAGTTGATGCTGAAACTCCCACTTCAGAAGAATAAGACTGGGTTGCTCGGAGATGGGGATTTATTAGCTACACCCTTTCCCCATTACCCATTCCGATTACCCTTTAACTAATTACAAAAAATTAACCGATCTGTGGTTCTTTTAAATGCCAAGATGTAGCTTGCTCATAAGCATAAGCAACTTGGAATAGTTGTTCTTCACCAAGAACTTTCCCAATTAGTTGTAAACCAATGGGTAATCCAGATTCATCAAAACCGCAAGGAACGCTGATCCCTGGCAAACCTGCCAAATTCACAGGGATAGTCATTAAATCTATGAGATACATATTTAAAGGATCATTCGTTTTTTCACCAGCTTTAAAGGCTGTTACTGGTGCTGTCGGAGAGACTAATATATCTACTTGGGAGAAAGCTTTTTCAAAGTCTTTTTTTATCAGGGTACGCACTTTCTGAGCTTTGAGATAATAAGCATCATAATAACCGGCAGATAATGTATAAGTCCCAATCATGATCCTTCGTTTGACTTCATCACCGAAACCTGTAGCACGGGTACGATTATACATTGATAGTAAACTATCAGCATCTTTATCGCGATAGCCATACTTTACCCCATCATAGCGAGCTAGATTGGCTGAGGCTTCAGAGGGAGCAATAATATAATAACTAGCTAAACCATAACGAAAATTGGGGCAGGAAATTATCTGAATTTCTGCTCCTAATTCTTGTAATTTGTCAATAGCAGCAGTTACAGCTTGCTTTATCTGCGGGTTCAATCCTTCCCCAAAAGTTTCTTCTATGATGCCGATTTTCACTTGTCGGCGACTTTTTAAGTCTGGTTTAAAATTAGCAGAATAATTGGGAATGTCTACTTTTAAACTAGTAGAGTCCTTGGGATCGTGACCTGCGATCGCATTTAATAAAATCGCAGCATCTTCAACTGAACGAGCAAATGGTCCAATTTGATCTAAGGATGAAGCAAAAGCTACTAAACCATAGCGAGAAACCAAACCATAAGTTGGTTTCATCCCAACTACACCACAAAAAGACGCAGGTTGACGGATAGAACCACCAGTATCTGAGCCCAAGGATACAAGGCATTCTCCGGCAGCAACAGCAGCAGCAGAACCTCCAGAAGAACCCCCAGGAACCCGCGATAAATCCCAAGGATTAGCTGTAAACTGATAGGCAGAGTTTTCTGTAGAACCACCCATTGCGAACTCATCCAGATTGGTTTTACCTACCATCACCGTCCCTGCATCAATCAACTTCTGAGTGACAGTAGATTCATAAGGAGGAATAAAATTTTCTAATATTTTAGAGGCACAGGTGGTTTTAATTCCCTTAGTACACATATTATCTTTAATACCAATAGGAATACCTGCGAGCATAC
Source organism: Cyanobacteria bacterium P01_A01_bin.84 (assembly GCA_039030795.1). GTDB lineage: Bacteria > Cyanobacteriota > Cyanobacteriia > Cyanobacteriales > Nostocaceae > JBCCDM01. The sequence continues at coordinate 12,021 of JBCCDM010000003.1, read as the reverse complement.
TTATTTCTTCACCAGCAGCAATTTTGGTATCCACCTGTTTTGCTTGTTCTAATGCACGCTCTGCTGTGATAGATAAAAAACTATGTACCTTTGGCTCTGTGGCTTGAATTTTGTCTAATGTCTCTTGAGTGATTTCTACAGCAGACCGCTCTTTCTTAACTAATTGTGTATGTAACTTGCGAATGAACCCCATAACTGCTCCCTTTGTGACTCAAGTCATTGATTTTAGTACAACTTTATTTAATATGCTGGGCAAAAAATTGCCTATAGTTGAAAAATGCTATCACAAAGCGTATTTTAAGCCATTATGTCTTGCTAACTACTTAGTGTCATTTTATATTTATTTTCAATAACCCAGGAAAATAGACTGGGAGACTAAAACAATTCCTGCATAACAAAATACCGGCATTCAAAACAAAGTAACAAGACTGGGAAACTAGAAGAATTAAAATAGCCCAGCATCACCACTCAACAATTACCAATCGCGATAAAAATTAAAATATATATACAAAATGGTAAAAATATTAACAAGAAAGTCACTAGGTATTCAACACGTTTACGATATCGGTGTTGAGAAAGACCATAATTTTGCGATCGGAAATGGTCAAATTGCTTCTAACTGCTTTAATAAGTCTCACTCTACAGCTTACGGATATGTAACCTATCAAACTGCTTATTTGAAAGCAAACTATCCCCTTGAGTATATGGCTGCTTTGTTAACGGCTAATAGTGGAGATACTGATAAGGTACAAAAATATATTGCGACCTGTCTGAATATGAATATTCAGATAGAACCACCAGATATTAATCGTTCTGGAGTAGATTTTACTCCCCTTGATGACAGAATACTGTTTGGATTTTCTGCAATCCGTCACGTTGGACAAAATGCGATCGCTGCAATTTTGTCAGCTAGAGAAGAAAAAGGTGAATTTAAATCTTTGGCTGATTTTTGCGATCGCGTAGATTTGGGAACTGTCAAACGTAATACTGTAGATGCATTGATTAGCTGTGGAGCTTTTGATAAAATCGGCGACCACCGCAATCAGTTACTTCACGACGTAAAACTGGTTTACGATTGGGCACAGTCTCGTGCTAAAGACAGAGCTAGCGGTCAGGGAAATCTTTTTGATTTACTTGGTGCTGGATTTGCAAATCAAGGCACGGAAAACAATCCTAAAAATAATGGTTTTGAATCAGCTCCGAAAGCAAAACCAGTTTCTGATTTACCACCTCAAGAAAAGTTAATTAAGGAAAAAGAATTATTAGGATTTTATGTATCGGATCATCCTTTGAAATCTATTCGGGATTCAACTAGAGTTCTTGCACCAATAAATCTGACTCAAATTGGGGAACAAAGAGAAGGTTCATCTTTATGTGCTGTCATTATGCTGAATAATGTCAAAAAAGTTGTCACAAAAAAAGGTGACTCTATGGCTATTTTACAAATAGAAGATTTAACTGGTCAAACTGAAGCTGTCGTCTTTCCCAGAACTTACGAACGTGTTCATCAATTGCTACAGGTAGATACTAGGCTAATTGTTTGGGGAAAAGTTGATAAACGAGATGATAAAAATCAACTGATTGTTGAAGATGTCCAGCCCGTTGAGACTATACAAATGGTAATGGTTGAACTCACCCCCGAGCAAGCTGGAACAATTGAAGAACAAGACCGTCTTAGGTCAATACTAAAAGAACAATCGGGTGATAGGGATAAATCTAGAATACCTGTGATTGGTATTGTTCGCGCTGGAAATTACCGTCAATTGGTACGTTTTGGAAGACAGTTCTGGGTTCAGGATTCTCGAAGTGCTATATATGCTCTGCAAAATGCCCGTTTCCCAGCTCGTATCCAGCCACTCACAGTTAATTAACTGTATTAATCTCGAGTCGTTAAACAATTTAATTAACATGGAGGTGGGATAAGCTAAAACCCTTATTAAATCCCTGTTTGATATAAATTTGGAGATGAGATATTTTTGGTATTTCCCTAAATTAATTAGCATATTTAGTAACTTTATCCCAAACTCAGCTTAATTCAATTAAAAGTTCTGACAAAATCAAAAATCTTTGTGTATAAAAAATACAAAATACTATTTTAATTTCTTTATCAGTATATAACCGTATATTGACAATAAAATAGTAGTCACTTTAGTTACTTATGCGGATGATAACTTTCCTTAAAGCATGGTATCTTTTGGTGCCATGGACTTTTTAATGGCAATTCAGGGGGGAGGAATAAGCAATTGATGACCGTAGATGAGGTTAATAATTTTGTTTCATATTGTAAAAAAATTCAGCCCCAATCTAGGGAGGATATAACCAGATTTTTTCAAGGGGTAATTGGTTTTCCTTACGATAAAGAGCTTTTGTTACAGGCTTATTTATTTCTCAATATCGCAGATATTTTTCCCTCATGTTCGGAACTATTATTGTTTGAAAAGTCTCCAATTTCTGATTATACAGATTTGGGAAAATGTGATTTTGTTTATTTAAATTCAAAAGATAATTCAAAGGATAAATTATTCATTATTGAAACAAAATTTATCGACACTCACGCTTCAGGAGCAACTGAGAGAAAAAGGCGGAATAAACATAGAAATAAAGTTTTTGAGCAAGTATTAACTTTAAAAAAAAGATTTAGCGAATATTGGGGGCTCAAAGCAGAAAAGTTAGATTGTGGTGTATTTACAACTGATTCAGAAATGTCATGGCGGGGAAATGATATGAATGTAGTTGCCAAATCAGTGACAATAGATGATTTAGAGAGATGGCGACAAAATTATTTAAATGGTATTGTTAGGTGAGGGATAGGTTGGGAATACTGAACTATAATCACAGAATTCCCATGAATTTTTAACTACAACAAAAGTGCAGAGTCAACAGCCTAGCTTAGAGCCATACAAATCTCATCTTCAGTTTTATATTCTAAAAGCCAAGGCGCGCTATTGTTCTGGGATGGTATTGGAGAATGCTGACGAAGATATTTGACTGTCTCGTATAAAGCTTCATTTAAAGGAACAATTTCTTGATATCCCAACTCTTGACGAATACGAGTTGAATCTACAAACCATTCCTGTTGAGTATTGAGCATCAGTTTCCAATCTGCTGGTAGTTCCTTCTGAGATAGGAAAATTAGATTCCCTTCCCATCCAACTAATTCTGCAATTTTGGTAATGCGATCGCTTTCGGATAGTGTTTTTTCTTCAGCAACATGATAAATACGACCTTTGGCTTTTTCATTGGTCGCAGCTAAGGCGATCGCAAATCCTATATTCTCTACATATCCATAGGAACCACGCCATTTAGCAATACTTTCTTCTAAGATGATTGCGGGACGTTTATCGTCCATTCTTTGTAGATAGGGTTGGAAACGATTTAAAGGGTCTTTATAACCATAGACCATGGGTAAACGAATGATTGTCCCTGGTAACTCAGGTTCTGACATCACAACTTTTTCAACAAAAATTTTTTCATAGTCAGTAGGTGCATTTAAAGGTCTTTGGGGCATATCCCGAAAAGGATAATATGAAGAACGTAGTGGTGAATCTTCTGTGAGGGGAACTGATACTACATCGGATTCCCGTCCTAGGATTACTCCATAAGCGCGGTAAACATCTATGCTGCTAATGGTAACTACTCTCTGAGCAATACCTTTAAATGTGTTCATCGTTGTAGTTGCATCCTCTTCGGTGTAAGCAATCATGTCTACTACAACTGTTGGAGAAAGCTTTTCAAACTCACTCTTGAAGCTTTTGAGATTTGAGCGATCGCCAAAAATATGATTTACAGCGTCTGGGAATTCCGCTTTTGTTTTACCTCGATGAAACACAGTTACATCATGTCCCATATTAATAAGATGACGAATTACAGATGGACCAATAAAGTTAGTGCCACCAATTAGGAGAATATTCACGATCAAGTCCTCTTTGTATTTGTTTACTGAAGTTTTATTGAAGGTATAGGAATCTGGTTTGAATATTGTTTAAAAAAATCTAGGTGTCGTAGGGGGTGTTAGTTATACACCTCCTACGTGTATTTAAAAGTTAGAGAGTTAAAAAGCTTATTGCTGAAAGCAGGATTTTACTGTAAACCAGCAAAAGGTAGTCACAGTAAATGGAAACATCCAAAATTAAGATTAGCTATTATTATCTCAGGGAAAGATAGCAGCGATGCTAAACCTTATTTAGAAAAGCAAATTAATGAAGCACTTGAAGAATTAGAGAAAATGCACGAAGAAGAAAAACAGGAGAAAGAAGAATGAAATATACCATTGTGATTCAGTGGTCGAATGAAGACCAATGTTATGTGGTTTCACTACCGGAGTTTACCAATGTCTTTCAACCATGTACTCACGGTGATACTTACGAAGATGCTTTAAAAAATGCTCAAGAAGTGTTAGAAATGCTAGTTGAATCAGCAATTGAAAACGGTGAAGTGCTACCAGAACCAAATACTTTAGAACAATCCTTTAAAGTCGCATAGTCCCAGAACTATTCAAAAAGTCATTAATCGGACATTTACCCGATTTTGTTGATCAGAGCATTCTCTACTTGCTAACTCTTCACTTCCTAACAATGCTATCAATCAAACCATAAAGTTTGGCTTCCTCAGCACTCATAAAAAAATCCCGTTCTGAGTCGGTTTCAATTTGTGCTTGAGATTTCCCGGTGTTTTCAGCAAGTATTCGATTGATTACTTCTCTAAAATACAAGATTTCTTTGGCTGCAATTTCAATATCACTGGCTTTTCCTTGTGCACCTCCCGAAGGCTGATGAATCATAATTCGAGCGTTGGGGAGAGCATATCTTTTACCCGGAGTTCCAGAAGATAGCAAAAACGAACCCATTGATGCAGCAATTCCAACACAAACTGTAGATACATCTGTGCGAATCTGGTTAATCGTATCATAAATAGCCATTCCTGCAGTTACTGAACCTCCAGGACTGTTAATGTAAAGGGTAATATCTTTCTCTGAGTCGTCAGCATCAAGAAATAACATTTGTGCAACTATTAAATTTGCTGTCTCATCATTTATTTCTCCTTGGAAAAAGATAATTCTTTCTGCTAGCAACCGAGAGTAGATATCTAAAGCGCGATCGCCTTGAGCAGAAGGCTGAATCACAAATGGAATGTTTGGTCGAGTAGGTGAATTCATACTCATCTCCTATAAATTAGATGAATTTATATAGCAATTTAAAGGCGTTACTGAATCCGGTATGAATTTAGATTTACCAGACGAAGCAGAGGCAACGAACGTCTCTACATAATTGTCTCTATATAATTCTCGTTACGAGTGCGTAAGTCCTGTCTTTCTCTAAATTTTCTGCATCTGGGGAAAATTGTTACTACTCAAATACTCCCATTTTTCCTAAACGTACTGTCATAATCTCTACATCTGTAATTGCTCTATGGGGACCATTTTTTATACCTGCTGGTGTAAACCAAAATGTTCCTTGTTTACATTCATGTCCGTCTGTTTCAATATTTCCATTAAGGACATAAACATACTCATCACAAGGATGAATATGAACTGGAATGATGCTCCCAGCAGCAATTTTTAATCTATGAATAGAGCCTTCTGAAACTGGTTCACATAATGGTAATATTTCTGTTCCTGGCAGTTGTTCAATTTTTTGCCATGGTGCAGTATTGGTATCAATAAAAATTTGCTTATTCATTTTCTATGTTATTAAGAACTGCTAGTATATTTTTATCTAACTTTTCTTCCCAGACACCATGAAAATAAGTATTTAAAATAAGGCTATGATATCCATTAGAGATATTATTTGATGATTGATAGCTTAATTTATTAGTAGTTATTGGTGCATTTTGAAAAGATATAGACTGACTGTGTAATCTCTGTTTGTTAACAGATATCGTGTTTGTTAATTGTGTTTCTAAGTTTCTAGAATCTAAATTTCTATTATCTAAGTTTCTAGAATCTAAATTTCTATTATCTAAGTTTCTAGAATCTAAATTTCTATTATCTAAGTTTCTAGAATCTAAATTTCTATGCTCTAACTTTAATTGTGTTCCTCCTTCTACTGCTTTTAACGTCCAAGTCACAATAGAATGTTGATGCATCAAACTATCTTTCCAAGTGTAAGAAAGGCGTGATGGTTCATCTATCTCAATAACTTCACACTCAATGTTTTCATCCAAACCTGGTAGAGAACTATGTTGAAAACGGAATTTATGTCCTAAACAGGGCTGAAAATCATTTTTCATTAACCATGCAGCTAAAGCTTGAGAATTAGTTAATACATACCAAACCCGTTGCGGTGGATAAGGATAAAAAACCTCTTTCCTTAATTGTCTGAGCATGATTCATTCTCCAAATATTCACCAAGAATGCCTAATTTATCTTGCCAAAATTCTTCGTAATGGGTTATCCATTCCGATACTTGCTGTAAAGGTTGGGGATTTAGTCTATAAAAACGTTGTCGTCCTGCTTTACGCATTGTTACTAAACCCACCTCACAAAGAACCTGCAAATGCTGAGAAATGGCTGGTAAACTCATTGCAAAAGGTTCTGCTAATTGCTTGACTGGCTGTTCCCCAGTCCGCAATATATCCAAAATTGCTCTTCGAGTTGGATCTGCGATCGCTGCAAAAACATCAGCCTTTTTCTGCATTTTTACTCGTGGGTAAAAAGGTCAAAAACGGAAAATAGTAACTATTGGTTTTTAGTTTTTAGCTTTTATGTAAATAAATATAGTTAAGTGTTTGCTTAACTATATTTATGATTATATTTAAGCATTTGCTTAAATGTCAAGTAGAAGTTTTCCAGATTTTATATAATTTCGATATTCTAGTGGTCTGTCCCATTAGTTGTGATAATTATTTACTTTCTTTAAATTGCCATAGAAGACAACCAACCTAGAATGGCACCACCAAAAACTAAGAATGCAGCATTAACTCGAAAACGAATAACTGCAACCAGAGCGATCGCGCTAATAAAAATAGCTATTAAATCAACTGGAAGTCCAAATCTAGGTTGAATAAAAATATTTCGTGCTAACTGTAAAGTAACGTATCCCATCAAAGCTACAGCACTAACATTAATAGCATCTAAAAACGCCGAAGCCCAAGAAGATTGTCGTAGTTTGGGAATAAGAGGGTTAAGCATAGCAACAAAAAGAAATGAAGGTAGAAAAATACCGATAGTTGCTATAACTGCTCCAGGAAAACCAGCAATTACATAACCAATGAAGCTAGAAGTCGATAAAATAGGACCAGGAGTAAATTGACCAATAGCGATCGCATCCAAGAGTTGCTGCTGAGTCATCCAGCCATACTTATTTACTACTTCTCCTTCCAAAAAAGCAATTAATACGTAACCGCTACCGAATAATACTGAGCCTACCTTTAAGAAAAATAGCCCTAATTGCCATAAAGATGGTGTAACTGTTCCCATCCCTTGTGCAGCTACAGCCACACTACTTTTCCAGATAGCACTAAAGTTTAACCCCGCTATAATCATGTGGATTATTTGGTCTGGTGGATTTTTTTTATTACTATTTGCCTTTAACCAAAACATCCCTAAAATACCACCTAAGAGTAAAGAAACAGCTTCGTTTACTCCTAAAATTATTAAAGGTATAACTCCACAAGCTATTAATAAAAGCTGACTATTTTTTACTGCTTTTTTTCCTAATCGCCACAAAGCACCAATAATCACAGCTAATACAGCAGGCTTGATTCCATACAGTAAAGGTTGTAAAGCCGGAAGAGTTCCGAACTGTACATACATCCAAGCAAACAAAGTTGTAGTTAAAACTGCCGGTAAAATAAAACAGACACCAGCAACTATTAAACCAGAAATACCAGCATAGGAATAGCCGACATGAATTGCCATTTCCGTGGAATTAGGACCAGGGATTAAATTAGTTGCTCCAATTAAATCAAGGAAATGTTCGCGGGTTATCCATTGACGTTTCTCAACCACTTCCTCTTCCATCATGGCAATATGTGCAGCAGGTCCACCGAAACCAATTATGCCCTGCTTGAGAAACAGTTGTGCCAGCTCGCTCAAACGCTTCGGGGCTGTCTGGTTCATAAATAGATTTAAGATTAATGTAGCTACACTGTCATCTTATCGAAGCTGCTTAGTTGAGGTTAAAAGATTTGTTAGGTTAATAACTAAGTTGATCTTCTCCATCAATAAATTGAAGGGGATTCTTAGGTCAGAGGAATTTCAATGAATTTAACCTGCCTTAACGGAGAAATCAAGGTAACTATGAGCGATTACAGTAGAAGCTTTAAAAAAGCTTTTATCTATCTTCAGATATATTTTAAATTAACTTTATAAAACTTAGTAAGTCTCTGTTAATAAAAAAACCTCAATAGCGATCGCTCTGATACTCCTTTACCCCAAAGATGCATGGTAAACAATTAGTTATGAACTCATTTTATTCTGTCAAAGGAAATAGCCTAGTAACAATAGCCAGAGTCTAACTATCAAAAAAGGAGTAATTATTACTTATTTAGGTTTAATTACTTCTTTTCAGGAAAAAAAGACTCAAAAAGGTTTTTTAATAGAGTTCAGATAGACATTCCCAGGATAGAACAAAAAGGGAAAGTTCACTTAGGAGAACCGCTATAATGTTTTCCAAACACACGGTTTGGCAATTCTTATTCAGTGTATTAGTATTGCCTGTTTTCGTAGGAGTTGAAGCAGCTTCAGCTTCTATTCCTCAACAGACAGAAGAATCTTCCTACGGACAAGAGATCGAACAAAGTCTAGTTGAGATTGAAGATAACGCTATCGAAGAAGATTTCGCACTTCCTCAAGTGCAAGAAATCAATGTTGATAGCGAAGAAATAGAGCAATTAAAAAACGGTTACTACAGCAAACCACGTCGTAGAAAAAGTTACTACAGACGTAGTCGTTACAACAGAAACTATAAGCGTCCCTGTCGGACTTATTATCGTCCCAAAAAACGTTACAACAGAGTTCGTTCTAACAGATACAAATACGGGAATGCTGGATATCAACGTTCTCCTAAACGTCATTACAACAACAGTTACGGTTACTAGTACCAGTACCATTACGTGTAATTCAGAATTCAAAGTTGAGAATTCAAAGTCCAGAATGATGACATAGTCAGCATTTTATCAATTTTGAACAGGTAATTTATTTACCCCATGTTGTAGCTAGATAGAGTTTATTAGTAGTTAGTTAAATTGGTAGGGTGGGTTTTATTCAGATAACCCATCTTACTTTTCTGATTACTTGCTTGATAATAACCAATCACCAATTACCAATCGCCTGATTAATCCAAAAAGCTAAAGCTGCACTGCCTATTGGAACAGTAAGATTATCAATACCCAAGAATGAGAAAGCTTCTAAAGCAGTAGCAAATATTGCAACGATGAGAGATACTAGCGAAACTTGCCCTAAATCACTTTCTGAAATCAACAAAATTAGGAAGCTGATTATATAACTAATAACAGCCATCGTTAAAGAACCTTCCCAACTTTTTTGCGTACCCAGCACTTCATACTTGTGTTTACCAAAGCGCCGTCCAATAATTGCCGCAAAACCGTCACCCCAAGCCATGATCATAATTCCTAAAGCGGCGTATTGTGGTTTATGCAAATACCAAAACCATGCAACTAATATACCTATACTAACAGCATAGAAGAAAGTCCCTAAGCTTTTTCGACCGACGCTGTTAATTCCAGGCAAAATAGGTAAACGGTAAGATAGCAAGGTAATAATACTAGCCACTACCGAAGCCCCAATTCCTATACTAGCGGGAATATTTAGCCACCATGCGAGGAGAATTACATTTCCCGTACCAATATGAACTATTTTACGAATGACTTCGGGATCGGGTTTGAGAAAACGTTGTACTATCCATGCTGCAATTAGGATAAGCAACACCCAAATGGCAGCTATAGTAATTAAGAGCCATAGGGGTGAGTGGAATTCGGAGCTAAATTCGGAACTAGTAAATAAACTCAACAATGAAATAAGAGACTATAAAAAACTTTTCTCTAGTTACCAATTTATTACATTAATGTTATATCTCGTTAATTAATGGTAATAAGTTGGGGAATATGAGACCATATCATAGATTTTCTATTATTGAATGTCACGAAGCTCTTATACAAATACCTTTAGAAAAGTTTGCAGTAGAATCTCCCCACCCTTACGAAAAATTAGGCGCACCTTACGGCGATCGCTCTCCTTATTTTCTTCGTCAAGGTGTAGTTGAAAGGTTAGTTGCAGCACAAAATTATCTTGCCAATTTACGCCCTAACTGGCATATTCAAATTTTTGATGCTTACCGTCCGATCGCTGTGCAAAAGTTTATGGTAAGTTATGCGTTTAACCAAGCAACGGCAGAGAGAGGATTGACAAACATAGAATTATCTGAAGCGCAAAAACAGGAAATTTGGCAACAAGTCCATAAAATTTGGGCTGAACCTAGTTTAAATGAAAAAACTCCGCCGCCACACTCTACAGGTGCAGCAGTGGATGTAACATTAGTTGATAATCGGGGAAAAATTGTTGATATGGGATCGCCTATTGATGAAATGTCTGATAGATCCCTTCCCGATTACTATTTTTACAATCAGGATCCCCAAGCATCAATTTATCAAGCTAATCGTAAACTTTTAAACGATGTGATGCACTCAGCAGAGTTTTGCCGTAATCCTAGAGAATGGTGGCATTTTTCCTACGGGGATCAAATGTGGGCTTGGTTAAATAGCCAATTTAATCATGGAAATGAGTTTGTGGCCCGATATGGTAGGTTGAGTTAGATAATATGAATGGGTTTTGCTAACAAGTCTCCTATTTCCCAAGTCTCCAAGTCCTTTCTTGCGATCGCTAAACTACTGATAATTGATCGGATATTTGGGGTACACGGTAGGGATGACTAATTTGAAATTCGGTAGGATCGATGCAGTCGTTTTCTTCCATATATGTTTGTACGCTTTCACGATAAAGACGCCATTGCCTTTGTAGATGTATCATCACATCTGTCTGCATTCTAATTACATCCGTTTTTTTAAAGCCAGCTCTTGCCAACCATTCACTAATATTTAATGTTTCACCCTCGCAGAAGTGCATAATTCCTCCTAATGTATCCCTGAAATCAATGAATTAGATGTATAGCCGTTCTTTTCTTGTTATGTAGCTGTAAATCAACTCTTTAGCTCGTTGCCTTGACTGAGTCAATTTACAGTAAGAGGACTTGTGACGGCTTGTTAATTGATGAAGCTAATTATCTTTCTATATAACTTTGATTGAGATTCTTTGGCTGACTAAAGCTATTTAATTTTATCCTACATGAATTGAATTTATATCAATAGATGGACGGTATGCTCGCACTACAAACCTTTAGATAAAATTTGGATGTGCAAACTAAAATATTGGAAGCTTATTAAGTTTATTTGAAATAAGTTATTCAAACAAATGTCAAACAAATTTCATACACTAATACAGGCATAATCAACCCACACTGCTATCACCTGCAATCTTTTATGAGTTACTCGAGTTATTATTTATTGCCCACCGTGGGATAAGTTATCCTATCTTGCCATCGCGATATTTTGCATCGGTAAGAATATCGATAAAAAATAAACAAAGTCAAATATTATCTTCCCAAAATATACTTAAAAAAACATCTATATTAGGTTATACATCCATGGTGGTATGTGGGGTAATCTCCCTCTTGCCTTAGTCCAGGTAAGTAATGATATAATTGTTATTTATTTTATTTCTATGAAATTAGCTCAATTAGCTATCTTCAGGGCTTCCTAGGCATTTAATTGACCAGTATAATATGGCTGGGTTAAATAGTCATCCCCTTTTGAGGGCTGCAAAATTTTGGCTTCTCTTCCTAGACTTTGGAGACTATAAAACAGAATTTTATGAAGTTTATGCTGTTTATTTTCTAAGATTATTTTTTAACTACTTAAGTATGTTTACATACTTATTACTTAAGTCTTAAAGAAAATAAATTTAATAAGTTTTTACAATTAGTTTTTGCATCAAATTATATTGAT
>JBCCDM010000002.1:0-37703 GCA_039030795.1 Cyanobacteria bacterium P01_A01_bin.84 | reverse complement strand
CATTATAGGAAACCAAACAAATGTTAGAATTGGATGATTTAACAGTAATTTATCCTGAGCATTTATGGATAGAAATTTCTGATATAGAATTAGAAGAAATATGGTCTCAAATACCAGCAAATCATTATACTCATGCTGCTGCTTATAGAAGAGATTTTCTAAATAATTTATGTTTAAATACTTTTTTAAAGTGGTTGCAAGATGAACCGGAACTATTTGAGAAATATCAGAAGTCTTCATCATCTCAAGATTTGAATTATCTTGAGGAATTTGTAAATGGAGTTAACCTGAATTTCAATCAAACTGGTCTAGTTTTACTTCCTAGCGAACAAGGCAGTATTTGTGAGTTACGGATACCTCAAGAGTGGGTTGATATACCTAATTTGGCAGGGAATTATTATCTTGCAGTACAGTTAAATGTAGAAGAAAACTGGTTAAGAATATGGGGTTTTATTAGCTACGAGCAAGTTCGTGAAAAAGCAAAATATGACCCAATAGATAGAACTTATTGTTTAAATAACTGCGATTTGATTGCCGACATTAATATTCTCTGGGTAGCTCAGGAGTTTTTATCACCGAAGCAGCCACAAATTAAACCTTTACCAACTTTATCAGCAGTTCAAGCCAAAGGCATTATAGACCAATTAAGCAAACCAACCCCTTATTCCCCTCGTCTTGATATCAGTTTTTCAGTATGGGGGGCAATTTTAGGAACGGAGGAATATAGACAGATTTTATATGCAGAAAGGTTGCGAAAAGTACAATTTAAACCAGTAGAAAATACTAGGGAAACATTACATAATTTGAGCTTATGGTTTGAAAATATTTTTGATGAAGGTTGGCGCTCACTTGATGACTTCTTGAGTTGTACGGATGTGAAAGCTTTTCAATTTAGAAGTGATTCTGTTTTAAATGAAGTTTGTGTCAAAGGCGCTAAGCTTATTGATTTAGGGATGCAATTAGATAGTCAGAGTTTGATGTTACTAATTGGTTTATTACCCCAAGTTGATAATAAAATTGGTATTCGAGTCCAGCTTTACCCCAGAATTGAGCAAACTCATTTACCAGCAAATGTGAAATTAACCTTGCTTTCCGATTCTGGAAAAATCTTACAATCCGTTGAATCGAGAAGTTACGATAATTACATTCAATTAAAACGATTTAAACTCCCAACGGGTAAATTTTTCAGTATTCAAGTAGCTCTTAAAGATGTCAAAATAATAGAGAACTTTGTACTGGAAGGATTTGCTTGTTCCGGGGTATGAGTAAGTTAGTAATATTAAATCTGGGAAAAGGTAACATCCAGGAGGGAATTGACCGTGGCATGGTTAAGAATCAACCCTTTGGAGTTATTGCCCAAATTTATGAGCGTAGGGAAAATGTTAATCTTTTCTCAATTCAGTTTACTGGAAGTTTACCCGCCGCACCAGAACTTACCGAACTTTACAGACGTTGGCAAATTTTGTATAACTTGCTTTACGACTCTTTAATTCCTAATTTAAGTTGGCGACAGGAATTGGAGGAGGATGCAGAAATTGAAATTGAATCAGGAGATGTTACTAATATCTCATCAATTGAATTTAATAAATTATGTGAGGAGTTAAAAAATCAGATTAATATATGGCTCAACTCCAAAACCTTTGCAAATATAGAGCAAAAATTACGTACAAAGTTACATCATACTGAAGAAATACAAGTAGTTATTCAGACAGATTTAGATGAACTACGGCGATTACCTTGGAACCTATGGGATTTTTTTGAAGATTATCCTCGTGCCGTATTATGTTTAAGTAACCCCAACTTTGAGAGCATTGAAACCATACCCAAACCCACCAGTAATAAGATAAGAATTTTAGCAATTTTGGGTAACAGTGAAAATATTGATATTCAAGAAGATAAAATAATACTTGAAAATTTAACCGGAGCAGAAACCACCTTTTTGGTAGAACCCCAACGTCAAGAACTAGATTTACAGCTTTGGGATGAAAAAGGATGGGATATATTATTTTTTGCCGGACATAGTTCCAGTCAAATTAATGGAGAAACCGGACAAATTTATATAAATGACCATGATAGTTTAACAATAGAACAGTTAAAAAATGGTTTGAAAGCAGCCATATCCCGGGGGTTGCGATTAGCAATTTTCAATTCCTGCGATGGTTTGGGATTAGCGACACAATTAGCTTCATTACATATCCCCCAAATTATTATTATGCGGGAACCCGTACCAGATTTAGTTGCCCAGAGATTTCTCAAATTTTTCCTATCAGCTTTTTCCAAATATAAATCATTTTATTTAGCAGTCAGGGAAGCAGGAGAGAAATTACAAGGTTTAGAAGCCGAGTTTCCCTGTGCAAGTTGGTTGCCGGTTATTTGTCAAAATCCCACAGAAACCCCTCTCAATTGGTCGAATATTACCCAAAAAGCCAAAATTTCCAATTATCCCCCATTACCCCCCCGTCGGATTTTACCAATAATTCTCAGTACCAGTTTAGCGATCGCAACGGTAATTATGGGAATTCGGAGTTTGGGATTCTTACAAACTTGGGAACTCGCAGCCTTTGATAGTATGATGCGATCGCGTCCCTTAGAAGGAAAAGATGATCGGATTTTAATTATTGAAATTACCGAAAAAGACGTACAAAATCAAGACCCTTTGCTAAGGGGTGGTGGGTCTCTTTCAGATAAAGCACTAAGTAAACTAGTAAATAAACTAGAACAGTATAACCCCCGTCTAATCGGTTTAGATATATATCGAGAAAACCCCGTCAAAGAAGAATATCCTTTCTTAGCTAAATGGATCAAAACCAGTCCCAAATTTATAGGAGTTTGCAAAGTTAGCGAAGGAGAAGACGATCCCGGTGTTCCATCACCACCAGAATTAAACGAGAAAAGATTGGGATTTAGTGACGTTGTCAAGGATAATGATACGATTACACGTCGCCATTTACTAGCGATGACCCCCGCAGAATCTTGTAACACCGATAAATCCTTTAGTTTTAAACTTGCAGAACTTTACTTAGCTCAAGAAGAAAAACCTATCGAACTTAAACTTAATCCTGAAGACACAACAAATCTCAATAAATCAAAATATAAATCAAAATATAACCAATCCTCTTCCCCGAAATTTCCATATTTAGAAGACGACAGTGGTGGTTACAGTACAATTGACAGTAGAGGTTATCAAATCATGCTAAATTGGCGTTCCACACCAGAAATTGCCACCAAAGTAACCCTATCTGAAGTACTCAACAATAAACTAACAGCAGAGTTAATCAAAGACAAAATCGTCATTATTGGTACCACAGCCGAAAGTTTTCACGATTATTCCCTCACACCCTACAGTGCAGGTACATCACCCCAAACTAAGACCCCAGGGGTAATTATACACGCACATATGGTCAGTCAATTAATTAGCGCCGCCCTGGATAATAGACCATTAATATGGGTATGGTCAAAATGGAGCGAAGCACTTTGGATTTACAGTTGGTCAATTATTGCAGGTTTATTGACTTGGCAATGTAAATCATCGTTGCATTTAGGATTAACCTTAGCATTAACCCAAATTATACTGTATTATCTCTGCCATGCCTTATTAATTCAAGGTTATTGGCTACCCTTTATTCCCTCCACCTTAGCTTTGGTGACTAGTAGCGGTAGTATTTTTGGTTACACTCGACTTAAAAACAATAAGCCATAGGTTTGACTGTTCGGGATATTGTACAGTTAATTCACCTAGTAGGAGACGGGAGCATCTCATAATAGATTTCAACCTAGCCCTCCAAACAGATTATTATTTTCGCGATATTTGGCGGACTCAACAACAGTAAAGCAAGAGTGTGTAACAGTAATTTTCCTAGAGATTAGATAAAATATAAAGCCTGGATTCAAAACAGAATTTCATGAGTATCTTCTTCCGACCTTTTTCTTTTTTTATTTTTTGAGAATCTTTCCTGATTAATAATAGAAGTAAGAATTAAACGGTTGACACCATCTCCAAAAAAGTAGTATCTAAACCAGTACAAAAGCACAGTCAAACGATTGCGAATTCCAGGGAGGTAGAATAGGTGGACACCTAACCACATTATCCATGGAAGGAAACCCCTCAAAGCAAAATTACCAATTTTTCCGATTCCTGCGTGCTTACCAATAATTGCTAAGCGTCCCTTATTAAAGTATTTAAAAGGTTCGGGAGATTTACCCTTTAGCTGCCGGAGAATATTATTAGCTGTCGTTTTACCTTGCTGAATTGCTTCTTGTGCTACCCCATTAAAGAATTGCTCTTGGGATTCCACATGGGAAACATCACCTACTGCATAGACGTTGGAGTATCCAACCATTTGCAAAGTTGGTTCTACAACCACTTTATTTTTTGACGCGGTTTTTACCTCCGGGGTAGCTTCGGGGGTAGCTGCAAGCACCCCTGCTGTCCAGATTACGCTTCCAGAAGATAATAATGTACCGTTATCTAAACAGATATCTCTAGAAGTGACCTGAGCAACCTTTGTATTTAAATATAATTTTATGCCACGACGGCGCAACCATTTAGCCGTATATTTTCCTAAAGGTGGGGGATAGCTAGAAAATAAGTGTTCTCCAGAATGAATCAGAGTAATTTGAATTTCCTTCTTACTTATACTGGGATAATCTTTTTTACAAACAACATCAACAAATTCACTTAAAGCCCCCGCTAACTCCACACCAGTTGCACCACCACCGACAACAATAAAATTCAACAACCGCTGACGCTCATTTGGGTCAATAGTTTTCACAGCTTCTTCAAAACGATTCAGCAGGCGATCGCGTAGAGCGATCGCTTCTGATAGGGTACGCATTGGTAAAGTATATTCCGGTGCCCCGGGAACCCCTAAATACTGGGACTGACTGCCAGTAGCGATAATTAAATAATCATAGCTGATAGTAATTCCTTCTATAGAAACAAATTGGCGATGAAAATCAACCTCTTTAACATTACCTTGTAAAAATCTCACTTGAGGAAAATTACGAAATAAGCGACGTATGGGATAAATAATGTGATGGGGATGAACTAAAGTTGTCACCACCTGATAAAGCATAGGGATGAACGTGTGATAATTATGACGGTCAACGAGTAAAATATCCACATCCGAACTTACAAGTTTCCTTACTGCTGCGACACCAGCAAAACCAGCCCCTAATATGACAACTTTTGGTTTTTGCAACCTGCTCATTTTGATTTTCCCTTAACTGCTTTTGGGTTAACGACAATTTGCTATAAGCAGCTGTTAATCAAAATCCTAACCTGCTTATCGAAGAATTTGTCAATTATGAGAAATTTACAACTTTAGAATTAATTCCCTAGATTTAAGTACTTATTCGCAAAAGTAGAGATATTTTTAAGTATTTAAAAGTCCTTATACCAATTCTATGTGAGGAGCCACAATAACGTTCTTACTCTAAAAGGGTAAAGCTACTGAGGAACAAGATCCAACCTTAGTTGGACTAGTAATGTGCAACTTCCGCTTAAAATAGTATATTCTTCTTTTAATTCCCAGAAAGTAAATCTGGCAATACAAATAGAAATTGTTTCTGAGCATCCCGCAGTTGTGCAGATGGTCGTACTTGCTGAATTTGAGCGATGGCTTCATCTGGTGTTTTTCCAGAAACAATAAGATAAGCAGCCAAAAGTGTCCCTGTTCGACGATTACCACTAGTACAATGAACAGCAACAACCTGATTTTTCTCCAACAGCGAGTCAGCAAATCTAACAAATTCTAAAACCTGCTCTACCGTTGGACTCTTACCACCGGTGATTGGCAACCATAAAGCTTGAAAACCGGAATCTGTATATTCTTGGATACCTGAAGGCTCATCCATAACTGAAACAATACCACCCATTCCGGCTTGATGAAGCACGGGTAAATCTTCTAATGGAGGACGTGGCATTCCTGCTAGTCTACCAGTTTCAACCCACCAAATGTAATCGGGATAGGATATATCTGACATTTTCTCTTCAAAAATTACAAGTCTCACACAGCAAATGCTTTCATATTTCGTGCTTAGTGTCACTAGAATACCGATTCTTTCTAATCAATAGACATCTCCAAAAATTAAATATTTGCGTCGTAGAACCCTTGTAGAGACGTTCTTAGGAGCCGTCTCTACGTTCTTTTCTGGAGATGTCTAATTTATTTTACAATCTAAGCCACACCATAATCTGTATACTGCCGTTTATAAACAATCCATAAAAGCTGACTCCTTACAACTTCCTCATAACTTCCTCACAACTTCCTCAAAATATTTTGTTATATATGTAGTACGGGGTAAACAAGGAGAAGATGATGCTAGAAGCATTTGTAAATCATACAGATGAATGTCAATATTCTCAAGAACAAGCTTTAGTATTGCCTTTAGAAGATGTAGGGATTGCAGATATATCCCTAGTGGGCGGCAAAAACGCTTCTTTAGGAGAAATGATACAGAAGCTAGAACCTTTAGGTATCAAGGTTCCTGGAGGATTTGCAACTACAGCAACAGCTTATCGTTATTTTATTGGTGCAGGTGGACTAGAAACCCAGTTAAGAGAGATTTTTGCTGCTTTGGATAGTGAGAACGTTGAAAGTTTGCAAAAATGTGGTAAGAGAGCAAGAAATCTGATACTACAAACTCCCTTTCCTGAGAAATTAACAAACGCGATCGCTCAAGCTTATCAACACCTTTGTTCTGAGTATGGTGATGATATTGATGTAGCGGTTCGCTCTAGTGCCACTGCTGAAGATTTACCTGATGCAAGCTTTGCTGGACAGCAGGAGACTTATCTTAATGTTTATGGACTCGCAGCAGTTCTACAAGCTTGTCACAAATGTTTTGCATCTATCTTTACCGACCGGGCTATTTCTTATCGTCAAATCAAAGGTTTTGACCATTTAAATGTAGCTCTCTCGGTAGGGGTGCAAAAAATGGTACGCTCGGATTTGGCTGTATCTGGTGTTATGTTCTCCATTGATACCGAAACTGGTTTTAAAGATGCGGTGTTAATTAATGCAGCCTATGGTCTGGGTGAAAATGTAGTCCAAGGTGCAGTCAACCCAGATGAGTACTTGGTGTTTAAACCTAAGCTACAAGAAGGATTTAATCCCATTTTGGATAAACGTCTTGGTACGAAAGAAATCAAAATGGTATACGAAGTCGGTGGCTCTAAATTAACCAAAAATATTCCAGTTACTGCCAAACAAAGGCAGCAATTTGCCTTAAATGATGATGAAATCTTGCAATTGGCACATTGGGCTTGTTTAATTGAAAAGCACTATTCCCAATTGCACGGTGTTTCCACTCCCATGGATATAGAATGGGCAAAAGACGGACTGAGTGGAGAGTTATTTATAGTTCAAGCTCGTCCAGAAACAGTACAGTCACAGAAAGTCAAGAATGTCCTGCGCACTTACCGCTTTATAGATGATATAGAAAGACTCCATAGCAGCACTTTAATTAGCGGTCGTAGTGTAGGTGAAATGATCGGACAGGGAAAAGCTAGAGTTATTCTGGATCCCCGTAACCTGAAGTTATTCCAACCCGGAGAAGTACTAGTAACCAATCGTACCGACCCAGACTGGGAACCAATTATGAAAAAAGCAGCAGCCATAGTTACCAACTCTGGGGGACGCACCTGTCATGCAGCAATTATTGCTAGAGAAATAGGAATTCCCGCTATAGTTGGTTGTGGAAGTGCAACGAATGTATTGAAAACTGGACAAGATATTACTGTTTCCTGTGCAGAAGGTGAAACAGGCTTTGTATACCAAGGATTGTTATCCTATGAAGTACAGGAAATACCTATAGAAGAATTTCCCCACACCCGCACTAAAATCATGATGAATGTGGGCAACCCAGAAGAAGCATTTGGTTTAAGTGCCATACCTAACGATGGTATAGGACTAGCACGGATGGAATTTATCATTGCTAACCATATTAAAGTACATCCCTTGGCATTAATTAACTTTGACAAATTAGAAGATAAGCTTGTTAAAGCTAAAATTGCCGACCTAACCAGACGATACGAAAATAAACCCCAATTCTTTGTAGACAAATTAGCACAAGGTATAGGTACAATTGCCGCAGCATTTTACCCCAAACCAGTCATAGTTCGTCTCAGTGACTTGAAAAGTAACGAATACGCTAATCTTTTAGGTGGTCAACAATTTGAGCCAAAAGAAGAAAACCCCATGTTAGGATGGCGTGGTGCTTCCCGATACTATGACGACCGTTACCGGGCAGGTTTCGCTCTCGAATGTGAAGCAATGAAACGGGTGCGGGAAGGAATGGGTTTGACCAACGTCATTTTAATGGTGCCATTTTGTCGTACCCCTGAAGAAGGTCGTCGGGTTTTAGCAGAGATGGCAGCCAATGGTTTAGTTAAAGGTGAAAATGACTTGCAAGTTTATGTCATGTGCGAGCTACCATCTAACGTCCAATTAGCAGACGAATTTAGTCAAGTATTTGATGGTTTCTCCATAGGTTCCAATGACCTAACCCAGTTAACCTTGGGATTAGATAGAGACTCAGAATTAATCGCTCATTTATTCGACGAACGCAACCCAGCAGTAAAGCGAATGATAGCCAAAGCGATCGCTACTGTCAAATTACACGGACGCAAAATTGGTATCTGCGGTCAAGCTCCCAGCGATTATCCAGAATTTGCCCGTTTTCTGGTTAAACAGGGTATTGACTCCATCAGCCTTAACCCAGATTCTGTCATGAAAACCCTCATAGAAATAGCTGCAATGGAAAAAGAAGGGCAGTAATACAGTATTGTTAGTGGTTTTGGTTTTCATCAGGTTCACTGTAAAAGTGGTGCCTTCCTATGAGCCGTCTTTAAGAAAGAAGGCACCTATAATTCAATTTTCGCAGATTTACAAGGTCAGGACTTACGCAAAAGTAACGTAATCCCCTCATTATATCAAGTCCGCTTAATTAGTTACGATATAACGCTATTGAAAAGATGCTACTCATTACTCATTACTCCTTACTCATTACTCCTTACTTATTACTTAGTCCCCACAGATATGACAACTATTTAACCGGACATAATATTATGGGTAATTTGCCGGACATCATATCAGATAGAGAATACTGGAATTTCGGATGCAGGAAAAAGGTTTAACCCAACAACAAATAGTTGAAGCAACTGCAAACATCTAACTTTTAAATAAGCACTTATTTAGTCCTCTTTTGAAGCAATACGGTCAGTTAAGAAAAATGTAGGTTGGGTTACGCTATCCCTCAACCCAACCTACGCTATCTCTAATTTTCAGCCTTAACTCCTAAATTTTGTAAAGTTACTAAAGTAGCTTCAGTCATACCCGTAACTCCAGTAATATTCATCCCTTCTAATGGTCTTTTACTTCTGAGGGTATGAAGACAATTACCCGTATTCACATCCCAGATTTTAATCGTTTCATCCAAACTACCGCTAACGAGTATCTTACCGTCATAACTCCATGCAAGGTCTATTACTTCTTGGGTGTGTCCCTGGAAAGTTTGTTTGCATTCACCAGTACCAATAGACCAAAGTTTAATTGAATTTCCTAAACTACCGCTGGCAATAATGTTACTATCATTAGGACAGAAAGCTATGGCAGAAACCGGACGATTATCTACTGGAAAGACTTGTATACATTTTCCTGTTTGGACATCCCAAATCCTAATTGAACCATCAAAACTACTATTAGCGATTTTTTGACCATCAGGACTGAAACTAACTCCATAGATTGCAACACCCTGTTCCTGATGTTCTGGAAAAGTTTGCAGAAGTTGACTGGTAGAAACATCCCACAACTTCATAGTTGCATCTGTACTACCACTAACTAAAGTACTACCATCTGGACTAAAAGCCACGGAGTTAACTGAAATATCATGTCCTACTAAAATTTTCTCGGATTTATCTTTGACATTCCACAGTCTCACCTGTTGATGGTCGATATCATTAGGTATACTCATACCATCACAACCTGCGGCTATAGTTTTACCGTCAGAACTAAAAGCAACTGACCAAATTTCTCTACCTTCTACTTTCCAGGTGTGTAATATTTCTCCTGTTGCAATATCCCATAATTTTGCTATTTCGTCTTCACCACCGCTAACTAAAGTTTTACCATCTGGACTTATAGCAACGGAAGAAACCATGTATTTATGTCCATGCAAAGACATACTGTGAGATGTACCATGGTACGTATCTACATTATTAGTACTAAAGTTCCAAATTCTAACTCTGCTATCTCTATGAGCGCTAACAATAATATAGTTCTTTTTACTATCTTGACCTTGTTCGTGAATTGCAACCGACCTGACATCGTTTACATATCCTCGTAAGGTTCTTGTTAATTGAGCTTTAGCTTGAATTTTATTAATACTCCACAATTTCACACTTTGGTCGTAACTGGAACTAACTAAAGTTTGTCCGTCTGAACTAAAAGTAATTCTTTGTACTGCGTCGGTATGACCTTGTAGAATTTGACAGCATTTACCGTTTTTTATATTCCACAATCTGATTGTATGGTCAGTACTGCTGCTTGCCAAAATATTTCCAATCCCCTGGGAAGAAGTTTTACAAATAGGACTAAAACTTAAACAGGTAATTGCGTGGGTATGTCCTTTATAAGTTGCTACACACTTTCCATCCGAAATATCCCATAAATATACCGTTGAGTTAGCACTAGTGCTACCACTAGCGAGAATCTTTCCATCAGGACTAAAAGCAAGGGCTGTAATCCGATTATTATGTTGAGTAGGAAATGTTTTCAAACATTGTTTTTCTGGGATATTCCATAAACTTAACTGTTTATCATCAGTTGCGATCGCTACTGTTTTTCCATCTGTGCTAAAAGCTACTACTGCTGTTAAGTGCTTTCCTTTTCCACAGATAGTTTGCAAACAATTACCTGTACTCATATTCCAGAGTTTGAGTGTTTCATCCAAACTGATTGTAGTCAGTGTTTTACCGTCTGAATTAAAATTAACGGCAAATACTAAGTTAGTATGTCCGGTAAAACTTTGAACTAGTTCGCCATTTTCAATGTTCGAGCAATGTACAGAAGAATCTGCACTCCCACTTGCAATCAGTTTACTATCAGGACTAAAAGCGAGTGTATGAATCCAAGCTTGATGTACATTAATAGTTAAAATCTGTTGACCATCAGAAATATTCCATAGTCGAATTACACCGTCATAACCCCCGGTCGCCAGAATTTTACCATTCGGACTCAGAGCGATCGCGGTAGTATAACTATTAGTTTGAATAAAAATTGATTTTGATAAGTCTGCATTTTGGAAGTTGACATTATGTAAGTTAGTTTCTTTTAAATATGCTTGCCAAATAGCTAGATTGGAAAAGTCATAGTTTGTTAAGTCAACTTGTAATTGAGAAAGTAAATTAATAATATTTCCACCGATATATCCAGGTTCTAAGGGAAATTCTGATTGTTGAATTTTTAAAATACTTTTCAGATGATTTTCAATTTTATTGGTTGTAATAAATGTTTGATAAAGCTGGGAAATTAAAGGTTGAATAATTAAACGAATTTGCGTCTCTCTAATATAATCATAACTTGTGGCTTTCATTAAAGAGTAAGTTTTTAAAAACTGTAGAGATGTTTCATGGAACGTCTCTAGATTATGATTACTTATTTCCGTAAAAATACCCCCAATCAAACAATCTGTTACGTATTCCATAACTACAGGTTGTTGTGTAAACTTGGAGATGTTGTAAATAACATCTCTACTTTTTTCAATCAAACATCTTCTTAATAAAGACTCTAAAGCTTCTAATAATTGTGATAAAGATATAGGAGAAATAATATCATCCCTTAATTGTGCAACCGAAACAGCTTCTCGATTAATCCCTAACCAATACATGACCTCTTTTTCTAAACTGGATAAACGATGAAACTGTTGTGATAATAAATCGCGAATATCTCCAAAAACAGAAGTTCCCTGAGAAAGAAACTCCGATATATTATTGGCAAATAAATCTTGAATTGTAGTTGCAATAATTTTCAAAGCTAAAGGATTACCAGAATACCTGAAAATCAACTCTTGCAAATGACCTTCCGAAACATCAAATATACCCTTATCTTGAAAAATTTGATGACAATCACCCTCCCTCAAACCAGAAATTTGCAATGAACGAACCGGAAGCTTTTCTCCCTCCTGAGAAACTATTTGCTGTGGTTTCTCTCGACTAGTTAAAATTAAGCAACTTTGGTGAGGAACCTCTCCCAAACGCTGAAATAATTCCCCATAACCCTCATAACCGCGACTCCCACTAGATAAAATAGTTTCAGCATTATCTAACATTATTAAACAACGGCGCGATCGCACGTAATTCAACAAGCAGGATATACGTTGATTCGCGGTTTCTGGTAACTGACTTTCCTTATGGTTGGACACAAAATTAATCAACTTCTCCAAAATTTCTTCCACCACTGGAGCATTCCGTAGACTCAACCAAATTAGATACTCAAAATCATCTTGAATCTGCTGTGCTAACTTAATTGCAAGAGAAGTCTTACCAATTCCACCAATACCTAATATTGTAACTAATCTACAACCCTCAACTACAATCCAACGACCTAATTGAGATAATTCTAACTCTCTTCCATAAAAGAAACTAACATCAACAGCTTCTCCCCAATCTTGACGTTTATTTTGAGGTATTTGTCCTGGATTAAAAGCAAATTTTTTATATCCTGCTTTCTCTAATAAATTCCCAATCCTATTCCAACTCTTAACCTTAATCTCTCCTCCACCTTGTCTAACAAATAAATCCTCAATATATCTATACAAACCATTAGATAAACTTACCCGAACAGAATTAGAATTATTAGTCTGATATACCTTCTCTGCTATTTCTCCCGGACTATACCCACATAATATTCCTCGTAAAAGTTTCTTCTCAGTAGGAGTTAACCTCTTACCTTTAGCAGATGATAAATCAATATATAACTTATCTAAAAACCAGTAATTACCCGCATCAGAAAACTCTTCAGATTGAGGAAAAGATTTGGAATTCATACTAATTATAAAAAAACAACTAAAAAGACAACTAAAAACAATTTCTTTTACTTACACTTAAATCCACAAACTGCTATCCTCCACGTCCCTTTGCGTTAAAAATCCTAACTCCTAACGAAATTGCTAACACCCATTAGCTGAATTGTAAATGACATCCTAGTTACTCTGAAAACAATAGGAGTAAACATTAGTATCTCAGAGTAGACATGAAACACATATTACATACTCTTGTATCTATTACTTTTGGAACCACTATCTTCATTTACCCCCTACCGATTGTAAATGCGATAAAAACAAGAAATTCTATCAAAACTTCACTTATTAGTATAAAAACAGATGACTTTTTAATTCCTGCTGAAATTACAAACTTCCCCAAACTAGTTCAACTAGAAGACTTATCGAAGTCTGACAAACAAAACTCCGAAACTTCACGCAAATATCGGAGAAAAAGAAGACCAGTATCAAAAGAATTAGCTCAAAAATTGCAAGCAAAAGTCGATAAAACTGTAGAAGAAACCGGAATAACCGGTGTAACAGTCGCAATCGTTGGTTCTAAAGGTATATGGTTAGGTACTAGCGGCTTTTCCGATCTGAAAAATCAAACACCAATGAATCCTCGGAGTCGCTTTAATATTGCCAGTATCAGCAAAACCTTTACTGCAACTACAGTACTAAGTTTAATAGACGAAGGTAAACTCAATTTAGAAGATAAGCTAAATAAATGGCTTCCTACCGAGGTAGTAGATAATATTCCCAATGGTAAAGACATTACAATTCGTCACCTATTAAACCATACCAGTGGTATTCCCGACTACGACGAAAATCCTGCAATTAAAAGTAATCCCCTACTTCTCTATATTCGCGATTGGTCTCAAGATGAACTGATTGCTCTTGTTTACGGAATACCACCCAAACATTCACCAGGACAAGGATACTCCTACTCTGCAACAAATTACCTCCTGCTCGCAATGATTGTAGAATCTGCAACCAATTCCACCTTTGCAAATCAAGTTCGCGATCGCATTATCAAACTACTGAACCTCAAAGATACCTTTGTTCCTCCCCAAGAACCCGTACCTACTGATTTAGTTTCTGGATATTTACCTGTGACACAAGAGCAATTAAATAAACTAGAACCAAATATACGTGAATTTTTAGATCAAAATGTAGATTACGTCGAAGACAACCAAAACAGAAAACTTTATGATGTTAAATCTCTTCCTAGAAGGTCAGGAGGATATGGTAGTGGTTCGATAATATCGAGCGCACTAGATGTTGCTAAATTTGCTCAATTTCTTTTTAGTGGTAAATTACTCAAACCCGAAACTCTTCAACAGATGCGCGATTTTGTCCCTGACCCAGATGGAGGATATAATTTTGGAGATATTACTAATACCGGATACGGTTTAGGTTTAGAAAGCCTTCACCTTCCCTTTCCTCTAAATAAAGCTTGGGGTCATAATGGACAAAATCCTGGATACGTAACTCAGATGTGGTATCTACCTGAATATAATATTACCGCCGTAGCTTTAGTTAACGAAAGAAATAACTATTTAGAACCAAACCCAACTCAAGAATTACAAACATCACAACTTGCAAGAGATAAAATTCTTTTAGACACCCTCAAAGTCTTACTAGAGAAGTGAAATGACCTTGGGTAAGGAGAGAAAATTATCTTTCTTAAGTAGTTTCCAGTTTCCTTGAACCAAGAATTCCCATGCTTCACGTAGTAGGGAGGTTAGGAGATATATTACCGTTCTTCACCACCGAAATCAAAATGTCAAACTTTAAAGATAAGAATAAGATATCGTACAAATTTATAATGTTTGATTTTTTTATGTGAAAATAGTCTGTAATACCTACGTAGTATGACGAATCAAGTTGCAAGGGTTATACGTGGAGAAAAGAATGACGATGCAAAAATCAGATTTTTCACATCTCGGTTATGAAATCCATCAGGAATTAGGAAGAAATCGTTTTGGGGGAAGGATTACACATCTTGCAGAAGTGGAAAATCCTAGCAATCAGGTTGTAAAAAATAAAGTTGTAATTAAAGAATTTCGCTTTGCAGATGTAGGTACTGACTGGTCAGGATTTAAAGCTTACGAACGGGAGATAGAAGTACTGCAACAATTAGATCATCCCCGGATTCCGAGGTATTTAAGTTCCTTTGAAACATCCACAGGTTTCTGTCTAGTCCAGGAATATAAGGATGCACCATCATTAGCTGTTAACAATAATTTTACTGCCCAACAGGTAAAGCAAATTGCCACATCAGTTTTAGAAATTTTAGTTTATTTACAACAGCGTACCCCCCAAATTATTCACCGGGATATTAAACCTGAAAATATTTTGGTCGATAAAAATCTTAACGCTTACTTAGTTGATTTTGGATTTGCAAGGGTTACGGATGGGGAAATTGCTCTGAGTAGCATTGCTTCTGGAACTCCTGGTTTTATACCCCCAGAAGAATATGTTGGTCGTAATTTAACCGAAGCATCGGATTTATACAGTTTGGGTGTAACCTTAATTTGTTTACTAAGCAATACTCGCTCGGTGGATGTTGCTCGACTAATTGATGATAATCATCGTTTTGATTTTAAGTCTTTGCGATCGCATTTAAATCCACAATTTGTAGAGTGGTTGCGTCAGATGGTGGAACCAAATATCAAAAATCGGTTTACAAGTGCATCTGTAGCATTAGAGTCATTGAAAAAAATATCATTTACTTTAAAATCAGATCGAATTAAAGTAGTATCTCCCAAAACAGAATTGAATGTTATTCAAGGTATAAAATTTTTAGGAATTATCTGGTTACTTAACTTAGTAAGTCAAGGAATTGAAAACGTTTCTATTTCTCAACAGCAACAAAGACAAATTCAACAGCAGCGATCGCAAATCTCTCGTCTCCTTAGCAAGCAACAACGGTTAGAATACCGAATAAATAAGCTCGATAGGATACAAAGAGAACAACGAATTAGAAATTTTAGAAGATGGAACCAGCCATACAATAGCTCACTCCCATACTTTACACAACCCAATAATACTATTCCATTTAATAATCAGAAAGCTAGTTTAATAGCTAAATTACAGACAACGAAAGAGTGTAATAATTGTGACTTAAAAAACGTAAATTTAGCCAACTTTCAACTAAGTACAAGTAATCTAAAAAATGTAAATTTGGCATACAGTAACTTAGTAAATGCGAATTTTAACAGCAGTGATTTAAGCAGTGCAAATCTTAGATATACTAACTTAGAAAATACCAGATTTAAAAATACAAATCTCCAGAATGCAAATCTTAGAGGAGCAAAACTTAGAAATGCAAATTTATCAAATACGAATTTATCAAATGCAAACTTAATGTACGCAAACTTATATAATGCGGACTTGCGAGGTGCAGATTTAAGGGGTGTGAAACTCAGTCGAACTACCCTTAATGGCGCTGATTTGAGGGGTGCCAACTTGCGATATACTAACCTAGAACGTGTGAATCTCAGTAATGTCAAACTCCAAGGTGCAATTATGCCAGATGGTAAAAAACATGAATAATATGAATTAATGATGAGAGAATGCTGACCTTGATTTCAAAAAGCAAATTAAAATTTTAACTCTTGATTTTGTATGTAAATAAAGCCTTGCAGTGATAAAAATAGATTCATATTTAGATTAATAGGTACTCAAATTTAATTATATGATTTCTCATAAATGAAAACTTCTAAATGCAAAATTTTTCATTTTAAAATGGAATTAAAACTTGAATACGAGTACCTTTAGTTTCCCTACTATTAATTATCATCTCTCCAGCTAAAACATCGACACGTTCTTGCATTCCCTTTAAACCAAAACCATTATGGGGAGAATCGGGATTAAAACCTTTACCGTTATCAATAATTTCTAAGACTATATTACTAAACTTGGTTTCCCCCCGCAAAGTCACCTGAGAAGCATCAGCGTGTTTTTGAATGTTAGTTAATCCCTCTTTAGCAATACAATATAACTGATGGGCAGTTTGTAACGGTAAATTCGGTAATTTCATCTCTATAGAAACCTGTAACCTTTGATTTTGCCGTACCTGTTCCACTAAACTTTGTAAAGCTTGAGTCAAATTAAAGGTAGACTCCCGCATTGTCTGTACAGACCTTCTAACTTCTACTAGACATTGAGAAGAGAGTTGTTTGCAAATATCGAGAGTTTCTAAACAACTTTCTGATTGACGTTTCGCTAATGTATTTGCGAGTTCCAACTGTACATCAAGACTAGTGAGAGTATGTCCCAAAGAATCGTGAATATCCCGAGCTATCCGGTGTCTTTCTAACTTGGCAGCTAAAGCTTCTACCTCTTGAGCTAACTTTTCAGCTTTTTTACGACTTTTTTGTTCTGCGATCGCAAGATAGCAAAACACAATTACAAATACAGAGGTAATGAAGTAAATCCCCAAACTAGGAACTAAAGTAGCTGGAATCATCCGCTCCAAAGTTAACAATTTATCAGCATGAGATATCCAATATTCTCTAATTCCCTCAAACCGATAAACAAAACCGAATGTGTTTAAAATAATGGCACTAAAGCAACTAGCTATAGCTATAATTATTACATCTAGACGACGAGATAGCAAAAAACAACTTTTGGCAATATATAAAAATAATAATGTATCCAAATCCCAACCCATTAAATGGCATGGGAGAATTACAATAATTCCTATAAATATATAAATTCTTCTTTGCCATAAAGGACGGTTTATAGGGAATATAAAACTTAATAATACACAGACTCCTAAAGAGAGAAATGCTAATTTAGAAGGGATAAATGGTTGTGGGTATTCTGTAGGAGCATCAATTGGAAGTGACTGCATAAATAACAGAAGTAAAAAAAGTACAATTAAAATCACCCACTCCACGTAGCGTATACCTAATGGTATAGAAATTCCGCGAGTCTTCATGTTTTTAAGTCCCATCAAACTTTGCCATCTCCTCACGAATATATTACTTCATTCTATTAGGAACAGAATATGACTTTAGTAATGTTGTTATATGACTTTTTCTATATGACAATAAAATATTTATTAGTTAATCTACAAATAATCAATTCTTGAAGACACTTATTTTTTTCAGCTTTTATACAATACAAATACCTGAATTAATCATGCATACTAAAAATATCTATCCTGTAAACCTTCTTAACTCATTATCTAAAAATTATGTCCCTAAAAGGAAGAAGTTTAAAACAGATAAAAAAGGACAGAAATTACAAAAATTCCCATATATATACAAAAATCCCCGCCGTAGGAAGCTAAAATCCCAATTATCTCCAGATATAAATTGCTGATATAAACATTCTTGTATTGTTGTTTCTCTGGTCAACTAAAATGAAATGAAAACTTGAATATGAGTACCTTTAATTTCCCTACTCTTAATTATTAACTCTCCAGCTAAAACATCGACACATTCTTGCATTCCCCTTAAACCAAAGCCAGTATGGGGAAAATCGGGATTAAAACCTTTACCGTTATCGATAATTTCTAAGACTGTAATTTTAATTACATCTAATCTAATTTTATGTGAAGCTATGAACAAATTATACTTCTTACAATTACTTATACTGCCATTACTAATTATCAAATCTGCAATTGTAATTCCAACTTTTCTAGCAGTTGCAGAACCGGCAGACAATAATGATGAGATGATACCCAAACAGATTGTAGAAAGATTACTGAGACTTAATAGAATCGATTATTACAGGGGAGGAAGAAGCCAACTTTTGTTGGGAAAACTACCCGATAAATTACCCGTAGAAATTCCCCAACCTTCTAATACTCAAATTTTAGCTAGTATTCAACGAGGTGAATCTTACTATGAAATGGTATTAAATGTACCCCAAGGATCTGCACAAGTAGAATCGTTTTATGAAAATCAATTAACCCAGAAAGGATGGAAACAACATCGATCAACTTCACCCAAGCAAGCTTTTGCAACATCAGCAACTCAGAAAGATGATTTAAATTTTTGTAAGTCAGAAAAGGGTCCTGCATTACGTCTGAATCTTAATCAACCTGCACAAGATACCCCCACAGAAGTGAGCATTTCCTTAGATGCGAATGAGTCTAACTCTTTCTGTCGATTTTTAAGTGGAGGTTTACCTTTTGCTTTCGCTAAAACTCCCACATTAAAGCCACCAGCAAACACAAAAGTTATTCCTAAACCAATAGGAGGTTATAGTTCGGAAATGTCTCACTCTAAGGCAACTTTAGAATCTGACGAGCTAAATCTTGAACAATTAAACCAACATTATATCAGTCAGATGCAACAAGCTGGTTGGACGAAAATGGCTGATACTAAGAATAATCAAACTACTTTCAGTCTGTGGACATTAAAAGATAAAGACAATAATATCTGGCAAGGAATGATGAGTATTAAACCCATTCCAAATAAATCTGGACAATATTTATCAAATCTGATTGTCATGCAAGAGAAATTTTAGAAAATACCAGGAAATTTCTCACATCCTTTGGAGGATCGGGTTCTTTCAAGGGTAGAGTATTAACCAAATTGTTGAAAAAATTCTCAACAGGATAAAGTAGTTTCAAGGTTTGTGGGAAAGAGTTATAGCTAGAAACCTGAAAAAAATGCCAATTAGACATCTCCAGAAATTAAATATGTGCAACACCTAAATTTAACCTCTGGAAATCTTTCCTTAGATAAATTTCATTTAAAAAAAATATTCGATATCAAAAAAATCGTTACAATAATGACATCGCCTAGAAATAATCGGCAGTTCTTTGCTTTAACTTTCTTAACATATATACTCTATTATTGACAAACAATAAGGAATATATATTTGTTAATTCTTGCTGTAATTTTATTACCGCTCAGGCATGGTTGTTATGTATCTTGATAGCAAGAGAATTGATTACTTGGGTTTGACCCATGTAATTAACACATCCCCACTGACAGTTACTTCTGATACTTTAATAACTGATGCGATCGCTTTAATGATAAATGGTGATACAAAAGCTAAAAGTCGGCTCCCATCAGATTATGTTTTAGTTACTCAGGCAGAAAAGTTAAAAGGGATTTTTACCCAGGAAGATGTATTAAAATTAACTCTAAATGGTAAGGATTTATCCCATATAACCATTACCTCGGTAATGGAGAAAAAAGTAATTAAACTACAAGAATCAGCACTTAGAGATATCTCCACAGAGGAGTGGTGGGATAGGATCTGTTTTTGGCGATCGCTAATGAATCAGCATAAAATTCGTCATCTACCTGTAGTAGATGAGCAAGATAATTTGATTGGGATTATTACCGAATCTAGCTTATTGAATATTATTGATAGTCTAGAAAATAATAGTTTACTTCCAACACCACCACATGAAACTGATTCCGACTTAGAGAGACAAATTTGCCAATTGCAACAAGAAAATAGTAATTATCAGCAAGAAATTCAATCTTGCAGGCAAATAGAAGCTCAAATTAAATTTCAAGCCAATATATTAGCTCAAGTAAATGATGCAGTAATTGCAATTGATAACGAACATTGTTTGATTTATTGCAACCAGCAAGCCCAGAAGCAATATAATATCAACAGCAACGAATATCTAGGTAGACCCTTAACAGATACTTATGTATATCGTTGGTTAAACGAACAAGATCGAAGCATTGCATCAGAAAATTTAACAAACTACGGATATTGGCGGGGTGAAAATATCCATATCAAAAACACTGGAGAAGAAATTTATGTTGAATTATCAATAAGTTTACTAAGAAATGACAGTAGCGAGAAGATTGGTTCTTTAGCTGTAATTAGAGATATAACCGAACGCAAACAAACCGAAGAAAAATTACGTCGTACCGAAGCTTCCCTACAAGAAGCACAACGAGTCGCAAAAATTTCTAGTTGGTCATGGGATTTAAGTACAAATCAAAAATGGCGATCGCAAGATTTTTATCAATCAACTAATCCAAATCAAAATAGTTCCATACCTGATATCGAAACTGCAAATCAATTCGTTCATCCAGAAGACAAAGAACGAGTAGAGCAACTTATGCAAGCTGCGATAGAAGAGGGTATTGGTTATGAAACCGAATTTCGTTTTTTGCGACCTAATCAAACCGTCGGCTATGCTTTTTCCTGCGGACGCATCGAGCGCAATGCTCGAGGAGAAATAGTCCGCTTTTACGGTATTTCTAAAGATGTTAGCAGATATAAACAAGTAGAAGAAGCATTACGTAGTAACAAACAGCTCTATTGTTCGGTGATTAAAGCCATGCATGAAGGCGTAGTCGTACAAGATGCTGATGGTAATATTATTACTTGTAATGCCAGTGCTGAAAGTATACTCGGACTTGCAACAGAACAAATAAAAGGAAGAAATTCCCTCGACCCCCACTGGTCTACCATTCATGAAGACGGTTCTCCTTTCCCTGGAGAGTTCCATCCAGCAATGGTTAGTTTGCGTACAGGTGAAGCTTGTTTGAATACAGTTATGGGAGTTTATAAACCAAATGGTCAACTCACCTGGATTTTAATTAATTCCGAACCCTTATTACATCCAGGAGATACAAAACCTAGAGGTGTAGTTACCTCATTTTCAGACATTACCGAATCCAGACAAGCCCAAGCAGCACTCCAAGAAAGCGAAGCTAGATTTCGTTCTATGGCAGATACAGCCCCCATGATGATTTGGGTAGCTGGCAAAGATAAGCTTTGTAATTACTTTAATGCTAGCTGGTTAGAGTTTACCGGGCATAGCTTAGAAGAAGAAGTTAATAATGGTTGGTTAGAAAGAGTTCATCCAGATGATAGAGAGCATTGTTTAAATATTTATACCAACGCCTTCGATACTCATCAACCCTTCTCCATGGAATATCATCTGCTACGTTATGATAACGAGTATCGCTGGATGTTAAATAAGGGAACACCCAGATTTGATGCAGACGGTAATTTCGCAGGTTATATCGGCTCCTGCATTGACATTACCGAAAAACAAAATGCACTGCGCGATCGCAAGGAAGCTGAGGAGAAAATTGCCGAACAAGCAGCCCTACTAGATGTAGCCACAGACGCGATTCTGCTCCGTAGTTTGAATAGCCAAATTCTATATTACAACCAAGGCGCACAAAAAATTTACGGTTGGAGCGCCGAAGAAGTTATTGGTAAAAGCGCTAACGACATTTTATACAAAGAATTATCACCCAGAGTTACTCAAGCATTAAACGAGGTAATAAAAACTGGTTCTTGGAATGGTGAGTTAGACAAAGTAACTAAAGAAGGTCGAGAAATAATTGTTGCTAGCCGTTGGACTCTAATATACGACAAATCAGGGAAGCCTAAATCTATTCTCACCGTAGACACAGATATTACCGAGAAAAAACAACTCGAATCCCAATTTTTGCGCACTCAACGTTTAGAAAGTCTCGGTACTCTAGCAAGCGGTATCGCTCATGACTTAAACAATATTTTGACACCAATTTTAGCAGTTTCCCAAATTCTACCCCTGAAACTAAGCAACTTAGATAGCAGATCCATAGACCTACTGAAAATGGTCGAAAATAGCGCCAAACGTGGTGCAGATTTAGTTAAACAAATTTTATCATTTGCCCGTGGCGACGAAGCCAAACGTACGGTAATACAAATAAAGCATCTTTTAAAAGACATTGAAAAATTTGCCAAAGGAACATTTCCTAAATCCATCGAAATTGAAAGAAACTCATCCTCAGATTTATGGACAATTTCCGCCGACCCAACCCAGCTACATCAAGTATTTATGAACTTAGTTGTCAATGCCCGCGATGCAATGTCACAAGGGGGAACATTAAGTATATCAGCCCAAAATATCTTAATCGATCAAAACTATGCCAGAATGAACATTGATGCCAAAGTTGGCTCCTATGTTGTGATTACAATTGCCGACACCGGTGTAGGTATACCCCAAGAATTTATAGATAGAATTTTTGATCCCTTTTTCACAACAAAAGAAGTAGGTAAAGGTACAGGATTAGGTTTATCAACAGTACTAGGTATTACTAAAAACCATGGTGGTTTTATAGAAATATCAAGTGAAATAGGAAAGGGTACTAAATTTAAAGTCTATTTACCTAGTCAACAAGGAACAGCAGTTAAAACCGTACAAAATCCTCAACCATTCCTAGGTAATGGGGAGTTAATTTTGGTGGTTGACGACGAAGATGGCATTTGTGAAATCATTAATACCACACTTTCACTTCATAATTTACAAGTACTAACCGCAAAAGATGGAATAGAAGGAATTTCTCTTTACGCAGTACACAAAGATAAAATTAAGCTGGTATTACTAGATATGATGATGCCTGAAATGGATGGAGCAACCGCTATCCATACGCTACAAAGAATGAACCCAGAAGTTAAAATCATTGCCATGAGTGGGTTAACCTCCACTAAAACTTTGGCACAAGCAGCAGGCAGTGGCGTTCAAGATTTCTTATCTAAACCCTTCACTGCAAATGAATTATTAGAAACTTTAGCAGCAACTTTGTCTTCAAGGGAATAGTTTTGGGGAGCATGATGATATACAAATCCTCTTAGAGACGTTAAATTTAACGTCTCTACATTGTCACAATATAATAATTATGTGAATGAATTAAGAATTAAAACCCAAACCTATTAAATTAAAGAAACTTTGCCACCAGCGACTAACTTTCTGTCCATTAATATTCATTTTTTGACGAATATCATTAATATCCCAATTAGTTAACTTAGCTAAATTACGAGCTTCTTTTTCAAACCTTCTGGGTAAAGAACGCTGATATCGTTTACCTGCTTGACATTCCAATTTTCCTTTAAAAGGATGCTGCAATATATATCTTCCCTGGAAATTTTCTCGGTTAGATGTCGTTTGAAACATTAAGTCTTCAGGGAATTTATCGCGGGTATAACGGACGTGGAGACGGGTAATGTAAACACCGTTAGAAATCCGACGACGACGGAAACCTCGAGGGGTTGGTTCTCTATTTACAGGGTCATCTAACCAAAATACACCAGCGTCTTTGAGTTCTTGTCTATTAAGGGGATCCGCAGAGCAAGGATCGCAACTGCTCATGTCCCAAGCGTATTCTAGGAAAGCTACTTTTTTATCTTCCTTGACGTATGCATTTTGGAACATGGACTTATAAAAGTCATCAAATTCTTGTTTGACAAATAGAGGAACATTGGTGTTAGAAGGTATTTTGACAGTACGGTAGTTAGTAACTTCTGCCTGTCCTTGGGGTGAGAGAATATAAACGAGTAAATCTTGTTCTGAGGTGGAATTAACCATTCCTAAACGAATGGGAAGCATGAACTTGGGAGACTTGTAAGATATCTGCAACGGACGCAGAAATTTATAACCTTTTTCTTCAAATTTTTCTAAGTTAACTTTTGCAACAAAGAATTTCATCCGTTGACGAATGTATGGTCTGAGTAACCTTCTAGTACCCCTGGGCATTTTATAACCATTGCGTCGCAACCAGGTTGACAAACCGTTAGATTCTTTAGCGCTGAGAATCACAATATCATATTCACCTACGTTAAACTTTGCTTCTACAGTTACACCCAAATCAGCATTTTTTTTCGCTCTTTGCTGAACCCTTCTAGGAGCAGCAGCAGATGGAAGTGCGCTATCAGCTTCATACATTACCGGACTACATGGGTCATCGTCAAAGTATTCAACTAAACGGGGAGCGCTAAAAGCATCTAGTCTTTCTACAATCGCAGGTTTTGCAACTTTGACTTGTTCTTCTTTTAAAACTACAGGTACGGGAACCACCATGGCAAAATCTTTGACATCACCTTGGTAGTCATTTGCCATTGTTAATACAGTGCGATTATCTTTGCGAGCAATAACAACCTGTGAGGCTTTGTTATACAGTTTACTATCAGCCTTAGCAACATAAAATCCACAAAATGCCCAAGCTGATGGTGCAAAACAAGATATAGTAAGGAAAATAAGTAGTAGTGAAATTAATATACGAGATATTTTCATTTAATTAGATAAGGGGTAATTGGTAATGGGTAGTAGGCGATCGCTATCCAACCTCGATGTTTGTCTCTTGATTTTTGTTTACTTGATGCCAGGAAAAACCTTCTTCAGACCAGATCAGATCGAGTAGTAAAGTTAATGGTGCGATCGCAAATAATGCCCAAAAGACAGCAGTAGATAGTAAGAAATAATTACGTAAAATAAAAGTTGCAACAGCAATTGTTACAGCCCAAATTATTCTCCCGGTTCTGGAGTTGGGAATAGAGCGCGGGTCAGTTACCATAAACAAGGCAAATAGTAATAAAGAACCATTACTTAAACGATGGAGATAAACATCCATTGTCCAACCTAGCCAGATATTACGTACTGCTTCTAAACCCCCGTATGCACCCAAAAAAGCAGCCGTGGTATCCCAACGTCCTACTTTTTGCAAAATCATACCCCCTGCCCCCACAAATAACATTCCATAGAGCCAGTCTTCACCCCACTGTCCAGGAGATACCCAAGCATCGGAAGTAAAAACTAATGCTGCGATAATCCCAAAATTTGCGGGATTAAAGAAATGCTTATTTTGGTATTTGAAGATGAACTTACTAGCGATCGCGCAAGCTGCGGCTATAGCTATAATTAGCCAATGTTCAGCTCGTAAGAGTAAACTCAGTCCGAGGGAGGTAATTAAGGGACTGCGAAGAGAAAAAGAATCGATCAATGATATTAAGGTAAATTCTTTATCCCCAATTGCCCAATTACATAACCATTGCACTAATACACAAGTAAAACTGGCAACTATAATTAACTCTGGTCGCAATGTCCAATCTCTGGTACCTATTCCCAACCCTAAAAATAAGCTGAGAAATAGTATTTGATAGTCTCTAGGGTCTTTAAAAAACATTATCTGCTCCCTAGGGAGACTTTGCTAACGTATTGTTTAATTTAGACACCTAAATACTAGAATATTGTTGCCGTTACAGAATTTGTTACCGATGATGTGTCTTTTATATAGCTACTTGCTATATCTTTAAGCAATTTTACGGTAAATTTTCATATTTCTTATTTCTGTAGTCATTAAAAGTTATCAAAAACATAGTGTGGACAGAGACCCATCAGAAAATTAGATTATTATTCATAAATAAATCAACCCAAATCCTGTACCTATACGTATAAATAATTATGTATAAAATATGAATTAATAAATATACTAACTTTTCAAGATTTATTCAGTCCTCTTTTAGAGGACTTTGTTTATAAACCTGGGACTTTTAGTCCCAAATTATCGGGAATACTGAGTATTATTTGTTTACACAACTTTCTTGGTGAAAGATGTGTATCAATCTAAAATTCCGATATCAAATTTTAATAAAATAATTTTAATAAAATATTTAGTCTTAATATATAAAGAAAGGTCATGCTAGAATAAGCACTGCTGTAAATGATTCCAACTCATCCCTTGCAGCCATACTAAAGATAAACACACCTGGAGAGGTGGCAGAGTGGTTGAATGCGGCGCACTCGAAATGCGTTTTGGGGCAACTCAACGGGGGTTCGAATCCCCCCCTCTCCGTTGAATTGTAACTAAAATAGCATTCTTATTCTTAGTGCTTAGCATGGATAAAGCTCCATATCGAAGCAATTCTATGAAAATTTTGTGTTTTTAACAAAATTTTAACAAAAAGTTTTAGTTATATTTATTCAGATTCGACCAGTTGAGAACTAGAATTTAAATCCGAGAACTTGCAATGACAAAATGAATCACTATGGACTCAAACCCAGCATTATGTGAAGCGATCGCTAACCGCATTACCGCTAGTCCCCTCAACCGAATCACTTTTGCTGAGTACATGGACATGGTGCTATATCACCCAAATCATGGTTATTACTTTCGTAAAACTATTAATTTGGGTAGAGGAGGAGATTATTATACCTCTGTTCACCTAGGATCTGATTTTGGAGAACTATTAGCAGTACAGTTTATCCAAATGTGGGAAATTATGGGCGAACCTGCTGTATTTCATCTGGTGGAATTAGGTGCTGGTCAAGGGTACCTGGCAGCAGATATTCTCAGATATATACAGCAACAACAGCCTAGCTTACATAAAGCACTAAGATACATCATCATAGAAAAATCTCCTGCTTTAATAGATATACAGCAGCAACGTTTAAAAGACTGGAAAGTACGCTGGTGTAATATAGAAGAAATCCGTAATAACTCTATTCTTGGCTGCTTCTTCTCTAACGAACTTCTAGATGCTTTACCAATACATCAGTTTGAGATAGAAACTGGTGATATTAAGGAAATTTACGTAACTACTACCGATTATCTAGTTCCCACTGCAATAGATGATTCTAGAGAAAGGTCAGAATTTGTTGAAATTAAAGGTGAACCTTCTACCTTAGAATTATCAATGTATTTTGATATGGTGGATATTGATATCAGAAATTATCCTGACGGTTATCGTAGTGAAGTTAATTTGAATACAGTAGAACTGTTAGAGGTATTAGCAAACAAGTTACAACGGGGCTATATACTAACAATTGATTATGGTTATCCTGCAACTCGTTACTATAACCCTAGACGTGCAGAAGGTACCTTACAATGCTATTGGCAACACCATAATCATAACAACCCTTATATCAATATTGGCAAGCAAGACATCACCGCTCATGTTGATTTTACAGCCCTAGAAAAATGGGGAAAACATTACGGACTTACAAAAATGGGTTTTACTCAGCAAGGATTATTTTTAATGTCATTAGGTTTAGGAGAACGCATCGCTGCACTTTCTTACGCAAAAATATCTGTACCTGAGTTAATTCAGCGACGTGACTGTTTGCAACAACTACTAGACCCTTTAGGGCTCGGTGGTTTTGGAGTTTTCGTACATAGTAAAGGACTTTTAGAAAGAGAATCTTCGCAAGCATTAAAAGGGTTTATTGAACCTTTGTAGTTTACTACTTAACCACTTCGACATCCACATTAGAACATCTTTTAGCGCGATCGCAAAACCTAAAATATAAAAGCGTGATAAACCCAACACAGTCCCATAAAGCGATCGCATTATCCAACCATAAATATTATTCTTCCCCAGCTTGTCTAACCTCATCAATATTTAAACCCAAAGCTTGTGCAATCTGTTCTCTCCACGTCACTTCAATGGGGAGAAAGGGGTAGTTCTTAAAAAATTTATAGATGGATCTATTAATATCAATATTAAAAGTAAAATACCCGAATCTTATACAAGATATCGGGTATTCTAGATTTACAGTTGCTAAGATTAAATATGAAATAACTTAACCATTCTTAATCTGAGCAAAACCCCAATCCAACCATTGGGTTAAAGCTTTAATATCTTTACTTTCAACAGTTGCACCACCCCAAACACGCATTCCTGGAGGTGCATCGCGATAAGCTCCAATATCATAAGCTATTTCTTCTTTTGCCATTAATGATACTAATTCCTTAGCTTTTGCTACTTGCTCTGTTGCTGATAAAGATTTGTACCATTCATCAACTATTTGGAAACAAATTGAAGTGTTGGAACGAATAGACTTATCTACTACTAGAAAATCAATCCATTCTGTTTGAGCAACCCAATCTTCAAATACTTGTAAATTCTTTTCGGATCTTTCAATTAAAACCTTTAAACCACCGATTGATTTCGCCCATTTGAGACCATCTATTGCATCCTCAACACACAACATAGATGGTGTATTAATTGTTGAACCTTCAAAGATTCCCTCAATCAGTTTACCACCCTTGGTTAAGCGAAAAATCTTTGGTAGGGGTCTATCTGGGGTATAACTTTCCAATCTTTCAACAGCTCTTGGTGACAATACAATTACACCATGAGCAGCTTCCCCTCCCATGACTTTCTGCCAGGAATAAGTTAAAACATCAATTTTCTCCCAGGGAATTTCCATTGCAAATACAGCAGAGGTTGCATCACAGATAGTTAAACCCTGACGGTCATCTTTTATCCAGTCAGCATTAGGTACTTTCGCTCCTGATGTGGTACCGTTCCAGGTGAAAATTACGTCTCTATCTGTATCCACCACCGATAAATCGGGAATTTGTCCGTAATCGGCTTCGTATACGTTAATATCTTTGAGCTTTAACTGTTTGAGAGCATCAGTTATCCAACCTTTACCAAAGCTTTCCCAAGCGATCGCATCAACACCACGTTGTCCGAGCATTGTCCACATTGCCATTTCAAATGCACCTGTGTCTGATGCTGGCACAATACCTAGTTTATAGCCGTTGGGAATTTGTAAGACTTCCTTAGATAACTCTATGACTTCTGCTAGCTTTGCCTTACCTAACTTAGAACGATGAGAGCGTCCGACAGTCGAATCTTTTAAAGAATCTAATGACCATCCAGGACGTTTTGAACAAGGACCTGAAGAGAAGTTCGGGTTTTGGGTACGGATGGTGGGCTTTTGGCTTGTTTTGTGTTGTGTTTGCATCAATTTAACACGAAGGATTGAACAAGAAAGAGTGATGCTTTCAGTTAAGTATTTGCTAATGATAGCTGATTATGGGTAACTCATATAAATTTACTCAAAATTTGTTCACTCATCTGTTGATGTAGGTGTTTGTATTAGTGTGGGAGTCGGAGTTGGTGTTGGTGTGGGAGTTGGTGTTGGTGTGGGAGTCGGAGTTGGTGTTGGTGTGGGAGTTGGTGTTGGTGTGGGAGTCGGAGTCGGTGTGGGAGTAAATGTAGGTTCTGGTTGTGGTGGTTCTGGTGTTTCTACGTTGATGCGGAATTGATAGTCACGTCTTTGAGATGCTGTGGAAGCAACTACGAATTCGTAGTAACCCTTTTCCGGCAGTTTTATTGATAATCTGCGACGGGAGGAGTCTTCTAAAAATCTGAATTTTCCTGTGGGGGAATAAACAGATAATAAGATACGAGAGTCGGCATCTAG
This sequence comes from Cyanobacteria bacterium P01_A01_bin.84, assembly GCA_039030795.1. Lineage (GTDB taxonomy): Bacteria > Cyanobacteriota > Cyanobacteriia > Cyanobacteriales > Nostocaceae > JBCCDM01. Next base: position 7,735 of record JBCCDM010000002.1, on the reverse strand, counting down.
ATTAAGGTTCATTTCTTGACCTTTTTGCAGTTCCGCAATGAATACTTTACCATCTCCAGGATTGAGACTGCCGCTAATAGTTTCCCTTGTTTGACCAGTTCCAAAACGGATTTTCTTATAAGCACTGCGAGCTAAGATCGCGTTAAATTTATCAGCAGTAAAACCGTGCCAAACTTGTCCTACTGGCTCATTTCTAAATTCTCTACCTTTTTGTTCCGGGAAATAACGGTAGAATGCGGCGTCCCCTAAATCGTATAAAGCACTACTACTCACATTAATTTGATTTACCTCTACCTTCCAGCGATCGCGGTCTGATTTGGTGTATCCACCAAGTCTTCTACGAGCGGTGGAACTAAGTGCAGACATTTTGTTTAGAAGTTCATTAGCAACCGTATCCCACTTAGTTCTTAGTTGCGCATCTGCGGGTTCATCACTAAGACTTCTCCCCCGCAAACTAGGATTTCTATCCCAAAAAATCTGATTAACTAATTGGACATAAAAGTTATAATCTATACCTAACCTTTCTCGACGCTGGCGTAATTCTGTTTTGCGTTGCTGTTCTTCTGGAGAAAATTTGGATGACGGGGATGGTTCTTCTGTAGGTGTAACTGTGGGGTTACTAGCCAGCTTAGTGGCACCCCATACACCAATACCAGTTGCTGCAGCTGCGATCGCGAAAATCAGAATTATTTTTCCTGGTGTCCACCAACTACCAGATGTCTCAGATGAAGGAACGTACTGTCTCTCACTGGGTTGGGTAGGTGTCCTTTGGGGTGATGGAGTTACCGGGGTACCCGGGGATACCGGAACAGTAGCTTCTGTTGGCAGTTGTGGTCGGGGTGGTATTGGAGTTGGAGTTGGCGCTGGAGTTGGTATATGGGGTTGAGTAGGAATACTAGGAATGTTATTCATACCAGCTTGAGATAGCGCCTCAAGGACTTGGCTGGCATTTTGGTAGCGATGATTTGGTATGGGGGAGAGCATCTTATCAAATATCAGCCCTAAAGCCGGACTAATACTAGTTGCCTGTCTCCAATTCCAACTTAAATTGTAAGTATCAATAAGTTCGTTTGGCTGCTTTCCTGTCAGTAATACCAACATAGTGGCAGCCAAAGCATATAAATCGCTGTGGGGTTCTACAGAACCAGTTTGCATTTGTTCTGGTGGAGCGTAACCAATTTTACCTAAAAGTGTAGGTGATGGGGGAGGTACAAATGCTCCTGGTTCGTAGTAAGTAGAAGCAACTTCCGCCGCTACCTGTTTTACTCCCCCAAAATCAATTAATACTGGTAATTGGTCAACTGTACGTAAAATTAAGTTATCTGGAGAAATATCGCGGTGAATAACTCCGATAGAATGAATATAATCAATTACAGGTAAAATTTGTTGCAATAACTTGCGGATTTCAGCTTCCGAAAACTTGATACCCTGCTGCAAACGTGCATCTAGGAGAGACTTGTAAGTTTGACCTTCAACATAATCTTGTACTAAAAACAAATATTCACTATCATTTATAGTAGTGCGGAATAGCTCTCGAAAATTCGGTATTTGACGATGTTTAAGTTTGTAGAGTACGCTCGCTTCCCGTTGAAATAACTCTTCAGCCTTCTGTAAAACGTAATCTGTCTGAACCTGAGGAGAAAATTCCTTTAAAACGCAGAGCTCTCGAAAACGATTAATATCTTCCGCTAAATAAGTCCGTCCGAAACCACCCTGACCAATTTTACGCACAACAGAATAGCGATCGCGTAACATTGTGGTAGCTCCTAATGGGGAACCGGGTAAGGTTTTTCCTGGTGGAAGGCTACTACTTTTACCACCACTAACAATATTATCTTCTAGTTTTTCGCCACATTGCAAACAAAAGCGGCTACCATCTGGATTTTCGTGTCCTTTAGAGCAATATATACTGGGATTCATAATTATAAATTTATTTATTTAAAAGCTTTTGGCTTTTATTTTCTTAGGTATATGATTTTTTATTTCAAAAATAAAACAGCAATTTAGCATTCCAGATTTAGTATTCCAGATTTGGTATTCCAGATTTAGTATTCCAGATATTTATATCCCCACTCCCATTAATAAATGGGGAATTGCATAAGTCCTGATATAAAGATAACTTCTTGACCTGAGCTAGCAACTAAAAGTTAACAGCTACAGAACTTATATCCATTCAAAATAATTCATATTTTTGATAATTCCTATAACCGTTTATTAAAATGATCGGCAGCCATAGCATACCAAATCTGACCAAATGTTTGTTGGTCGAGTTTTTCTCGTGGCTGATTGGGGAATAACCGATAGAATTGACGGTTAGTGTCATCAGTTAGTTTGTCGATACTATAGTTCTTTATTGTTCCCGATTGAATTTGTTGCCTCCATCTTTGATAGTCGCTACCACTATAGCTTCCTAGTTTACGACGAGATGCACTAGTTAATTTTGCTTGTTCAAGTTTCTGCAACACATTTTGTGCGCTATCAAACCATTTATTTCGTAAAGCTTTATCTTCTGGACTTCCTGTCAAGCTGCGTCCTTTTGCTTGGGGATTTTGGGTATAAAAATCTTGGTTTACTAGACGATTAAAAAATCCTTCGGAAATCTCTAAGCGTTGACGACGATTAATAATTTGAATGATACGTTTGTTATTTTGTGGATTAGCTTTGTTATTATCGGTAGAACCACCCTTACCCGGGAGAGATGGTAACTTCGGCAGACTAGGTAAAGATACACTAGGTAACTTAATTGAAGATACAGCCCCAATGGCAGTACTTACTAAAGCCCAAGTACCTGCTAAGCTGCCGACAATGATAGTTGTAGTTATCATACTCACAGCAAAAGGACGCAACCACACAGGTATAGGCAAAGATTGGGAAATAGCTTGAGTTTTTTGATGCAATCTGCTAGCAACAGCACCCACCCGCTTACCTGGAGACACCACCATAGTATTAATTTTAGTGAAGCGAGAATTAGCTTTACCTGGTGCCGGTAAATTCTGTAAATCTTTTAAAACAGCATCAGCATATTGATAGCGATCGCTTGGTTTAAATGCCAGCATTCTACTTAAAATAGATTCGAGCTTGATACTCACCTTTATCTCTTCTTGCCAGCGCCATTTACCGTTATAACCATCGTAAAGCTTTTGGGGTTCTTTTCCGGTAAGTAATACTAATGCACTCACAGCTAGAGAATATAAATCGCTGGAAGGAAAAGCTTTCCCTTGACGTAACTGCTCTTCCGGTGCATATCCTTTTTTACCTAGCAATGTGCGATTTTCGGGTAACTTAGTAAACCAAAATCCTTTCGATGCAGGTAATTGCTTGACTGCACCAAAGTCAATTAAAACCGGTAAGTTATCTTTACTACGTAAAATTAAATTGTCGGGAGAAATATCGCGATGAATGACATTTTTACCATGTATATAAGACAATACCGGTAAAATTTTCTTGAGTAGCTCGATTACTTCCGTCTCAGAAAATCCATATCCTTCATCAAGCCGTTTATCAAGTAAATCGTAATAAGTAGATCCTTCTACATAATCTTGGACTAAAAAGAAAAAATCCTTAATCCCCATTTTAGGCTTTAAACAAGAATGAAAACGAGGAATTTGAGGGTGTTTTAACTGTTGCAGTACTTTAACTTCCCTTTCAAATAACTCTTTTGCCTTTTCTAAATCTTTCGGTTCTTCTACTTGGGGTGCAAATTCCTTTAAAACACACTGACTACCCATCTCCTGCAAATCTTCCGCTAAATAAGTTCGTCCAAACCCACCATGTCCCAATTGTCGAACAATACGATAGCGGTTTACAATCACTTCTTTTTCTGGTAGCGGTAAAGGTTCCCCGCAATGAGTACAAAAGCGGTGATTCTGAAGATTAAGGTGTTGTCTGCTGCAATAAATGTGCATGGTGCCCAAAGATTTATTAAAAGGCTTTTATTATTTGCTACAAAACGTTAAACCATTATTACGCAATTGTGGGTGAGTTTTGAGTAAGGAAGTGGGGGAGAAAAGAAATACACTGTGCTATTAGCACCTTAGCCAAACACCAAAAGCTAAAAACACGATCGATCTTACTTGAGAAGATATTAATAGGAACTAGTTGGAGTCACAAGCACAATGCAATACGAACAGCAAGAACGTGCAATTAAAGGGCTAACAAATTTTTTACATACCCCTTTAGAAATACTGCTAAACGATAATTTACAGGCTGACACCTCACAAAAAGCTATAGATTTATTTCATTATGTAGCGAATAGTGTTCCTGCATACAAAAATTTTCTAGAAACACACAATATAAATCCCTCGGAAATTAATAATTTTTCAGACTTCCAAAAGTTACCCCTACTTAATAAAGATAATTACCTACGTCGCTATCCTCTTCCACAATTATGTCATCAGGGGAAATTAGAGCAATGCGATATGATTGCTGCTTCTTCTGGTTCTACAGGTAAACCAACATTTTGGGGACGCTTTTATACTGATGAGTTAGAAATAGCTACCCGCTTTGAACAAATATTTCATGATAGCTTCCATGCTGATACCAAATCTACCTTAGCTGTGGTTTGCTTTTCTTTAGGTACTTGGGTAGGAGGGATGTATACAGCAAGTTGCTGCCGTCACCTAGCAGCTAAAGGTTATCCAATCAGTGTAATTACTCCGGGTAATAACAAGACTGAAATTTTGCGAGTTGTAGAAGAGCTAGGTAATAATTTTGAACAAGTCGTACTTTTGGGATATCCACCATTTCTCAAAGATGTGATTGATACGGGTATTGCTAGCGGTATGGAATGGAGACAATATCGCATTAAGCTAATAATGGCAGGGGAAGTATTCAGTGAAGAGTGGCGAAACTTAGTTTGTCAAAGAATAGATGCTGAAAATCCTTACTTTGATTCTGCATCCCTTTATGGTACTGCTGACGCTGGTGTATTAGGGAATGAAACACCCTTGAGTATATGTATTCGCAGATTTTTAGCAAATAATCCCCAAGCTGCAAAAGCTTTATTTGGAGAATCTCGCTTACCAACGTTAGTCCAATACGATCCCATTAGTCGTTTTTTTGAAGTGGAAGATAAAACCCTCTTATTCTCTGGAGATAATGGTATTCCTTTAATACGCTACAACATTTTAGATCACGGAGGAATAATTACCTACGATCAAATGCTCCAATTTTTGAAGCAATATGATTTTGATGCAATTGCACAAGTCCAGGTGCAAAACCCGATTGCAGAATCAGGAGAAAAGCAAAGGGGTATTTATCCTTTCCCTTTTGCGTACATTTTTGGACGTTCCAACTTTACTATTTCTTACTTTGGAGCCAATATTTATCCCGAAAATGTTACCATAGGTTTAGAACAGCCAGAAATTCAGGCATGGGTAACAGGTAAGTTTGTTATGCAAGTCCGAGAAGATGGGGACAAAAATAGATTCTTATTTATCGCTGTAGAATTAGCACCAGGTATAGAAGATAATCAACAGAAGACAGCAGCTGTAACATCTGCAATTTTGACTCAACTCAAACGTCTCAATAGTGAATTTACTAACTACGTCCCTCCAGAATACCAAACCCCACAACTACAACTTTTTCCCACTGGGAACTCTGAATATTTCCCCATCGGTGTTAAGCATCGTTATACACGTAGTTAAATAAAATTCCTCTCCCCCTTTCCCCTCTCTAGTTTGCGAGAGGGTCATCTGTATGACGGGGTGAGGAACTTATAGTTCAATACCGTTCAGTTAAGGCTAAAAATTAGACATAGTGTAGGTTGGGTTGAGGAACGTAGACGCGGAGCGGCTTCTCGGAGAGTAACCCAACATTATCAACTGGAAGGTTGGGTTTACCTTCGGTATGCTATGCAAACGCTATCGTTCAACCCAACCTACATTTTCCTTAACCGCAACCGTATTAACTTATAGTTAACTAATTACTATTTAAACGATCTAATATTAGACCAATTTTGAAGTTAGTAGCTATAAAAGCCAATAAATTACAAGTTACAAATTACAAATCTGGAGGTAGAAGCAATTCACCAATTACATGAATAACACCGTTACTAGCTTCAATATCTGGTTGTGTTACCTTCGCTCCGTTTACCATTACTCCTCCTTCAACTTTGACATTAATAGCACCACCTTCAATACTTTTGACTTCACCAGCTTTTAAATCTGATGATAGTACTTTTTGTGGGACTACGTGGTATGTCAATATTTTCACCAAAACCTCTTTATTTTCTGGTTTTAGCAAATCTTGAACAGCATCTTGAGGTAATTTTGCAAAAGCTTCGTCAGTAGGTGCAAAAACGGTAAATGGTCCATCACCTTGGAGGGTTTCTGCTAAACCAGCAGCTTTCAAAGCTTTCGTTAATACTGTGAAAGAACCATTAGCTTCTGCTAAAGCTACTATATTTTTATCTGAAGCTTCTGGAGTTCCGGTCGGAGTTTCAGTTGGAGTTTCAGTTGGAGTTTCAGTTGGAGTTTCGGTTGGAGTTTCAGTTGGAGTTTCGGTTGGAGTTTCAGTTGGAGTTTCTGGAGTTGTTGCAGGTGGAAGTCCAGGAGGTGTTGTACTAGGAGTAGGAGTACTATCTCCACAAGCTGCACGATTATAAGGACATTCGTTGTAAATGCTCGGACGAGGATTAGTTTGTGCTACTAAATTATTTTTGCTAGATTCCTTGTTGCTCTTTACTTCAGGGTATGGGCTAGATAGAGCAGGTGTATTTTTCGATTTATTTACAAATTTAGCACTACGATTGTAAGGAGCCTCTTGAAAAACACTTGGATTTGGATTTAATGTTTCTTTGGCTTCTACCGGTAAACCTAAAAGGAGACTGACACCCGTTACTCCTACTACGTTAGCCAACTTGGTCAGCAAATTGCTGTTATCAAATCTCATAAATTTTACTTGGCTTTATTTTCCACACATCTTAATGATTTATATCATTTTTTTATGCATAAAATCTAACTTAATAAAGGAGATTTTTGCAGGATTAAATTTTAATGCTAATCTTTCCATGTAAATTTCAATATAATTAGCAAATCTGTAAGCTATTATCCCCTTCAATTAGCAATAATTATCTTTTTCAAGCCAATCAAATTTCCCTTATTATTGTTGATAATGAGTTACTGCTAGTACTCTCAAGGCAAAATCAAAAGACAAAATTCAAATTTCAAAATATAAAATACTTTTATCTCACCTATTTGCAATGTTGACAACAGCTATTTTATTTTTACATTAATTTACTACTAACTAGTTACTCTGATACTATATAGTGCTAATATTGATATTCATATCTAAGCTATCTCCCTATAGACAAGTGTTTGAGCGTTTTTTCATTAACAATCCAGGGGAAATTTTTTCAATATAAATATGTTTAAGAGACCTAAGTTAATATCTATTAGACGTTATGGCTACCCTCAGAGTTCCCTAAAATGAAAACTATTAGTTATTATCAACAAACAACTCTTTAAAACAAGCATCTGATTTTAGCAATCCCTAGAATGAGTAACTACCATCTATCAGATGCATTACATATCTTTTTAGAGATTTAATCCCTCAGTTTGATTCATCTTTTTGGGTGATGAAGATATACTTATGCCGAGCTAAATTTTTACTGTTAATCAGGAAAAAATAGAGATGATAATTTAAGAAATCATAGATGTAGTCTCATGGATTATTTTCAGATTTCTTTAATTTTTATATTTTTATCAAGATATATTAGGGTATTGAAACAAAAAAT
>JBCCDM010000001.1:0-44447 GCA_039030795.1 Cyanobacteria bacterium P01_A01_bin.84 | reverse complement strand
AGATAATTTTTTTGAGATTTTTTAAATATGAAACATAGAATAATCGAATGGTTGAATGATGAAAACGGGTTTGAAAAGTTAGTAGAGAATATATTATTTATTGGTCTTTGCATTGCAGTTTTTATAAAAATTTCAGCAGGGAGTTGGGATGCTTTAATTTTTGTAGTATTGGCATTTGTCATTTCTCCATTCGTTAAAATTCCTAAACCTATAAAACGATTAATTATGTGCTTGGGTATTGTATATATATTATTTATGGGGATAGGATAAAATTTTAGAATAAAAAAGGGTGTGGTTATAACACACCCTAATAGAATAATTTAACTAAAGCATATAGATATAAACTATATGCTTATTTTCTTACATCTCTAAATCGCTGTTTTTGTTTTTAATTCGAGGACTTCTTGTTGAGGTTTGTGATTGTTGTTTGATAGAGCTTTGTATTTGTTTCAACTCATCTTTAGCTATAGAGGTGTTGGTAATTTCAAATTCTCCCTTACCTTTTTTGATCGCTTCTAAGGCTACAGATTTATCATTGTTACGTTCTATAGTCAATTGTTGATTGTCGCCATCAAGTTTTAGGTTAGCTTTATAACTATGAGTTTCAAACGATTTATTGTTGGTATCTTTGCCTTTACCTTTAAAGATAATAGTTTGTATGATTTTAGGAATAGCTTTACGTACTTCTTCAATTTTGGGCAATTCAAGCTTTATTTTGTCTTTACCCATTTCTACTTCAGTCTTTTGATTATTTACTTCTAAACTTTTTTTGATATTAGATGCTGCTGGCGCTTCAAGCTTCATCTGTTTAAGGAATCTATCTCGGAATTGGTTGGCTAATTCCTCTCTATCCTTCTGAGGATTACTTTTCGATGAGAATACTTGACTAAATTCTTTTCTTGCGGAAGTTTCTTGTTGTGGTGTTGTTTTTTCTATGCTGCGTTCTTTTAATAATTTTGATAATTCATATGCCATTCTATTGTTTGAATAGCCGCTTCCTTTATTAAGAAAATTAACTTTATCTATTACTGCTGTATTACTCATTTATTTACTTTGCTATTTGAATTTTTTCTGTCATATTGCGTTCAGAATTACTGTTATTATAACCCGTTATTTCTTGAGCAGCTTTTATTTTTTCATCTACTGCTTGCACTGCTGATTTCAAAGATTGGTATACGTCACTATTTAGGTTGTTAGCTTTAACCTGATTGTTTTCTATACTCAATAAAATATCAGCAGTACTCGTACTAGTTATACGAGTAAGGCCAGTATTTTGATTAGATTCTAAAATATATCTTTTACCTTGAACTAGTTTAGAACCGTCTTCCCTATTATCCTGCACTAAGGTATTGGTAAGTCGCGTGACTAGGTTTTTAACTTCTTTAGTAACTGCCGCATCCTTACTATCTTTATCCATAGTTTTTAAGTGATTTTCCGTTAGTGGCTTTTTGGTATTAGCATATATATTTTGGATTTGATTGATTGTGTCTACATAATTGCGATTAAGGAATTGTGCATCCTCCGTCCATTTCTGGAGGGATTGAGCCACTGAATCTGCTTCTTGTGTCGATACTTTACCTTGACTTTTTTCTATGGTGGTGTAAGCCGCACTCAAAGCCTGAATAAATTTAGATTCTTTACCTCTACCATCCCAAAATTTATCTTGGGAACTAGAAATATGAGTGGAATTTTCAAGGAATTCAACACCACCACGTTTTGCGATCGCACTAACTAATCTTGGGTGCTGTTCTAATTTGGCTTTGAGTACTTCCGTCATCCTGGCTATCTTTTGTGCTGCTTGCTCTGACGGCTCTTTGTAAGCATGATAGGCTTGGTTCGCTGATACAAAGGGTTGACCTATAGGTTTGACATCTGGGTAATTTTCGCCACCATAATTACCAGCGGGTAATTCTTTATTGTCTTGATAGCTAACAGGGTAATTATTCTGTAAATTACCATTATCGGAGGCTAGCTTAGTTTCTGGGGATAGAGCTGCTCCTAAACCATCATTACTGTAGGCACTAATAGTAGTACCAACATTTTGTGTAAGTTGGCTTTTGCTCTGTGTTTTTATGAATGATGACTCTTTATCTGGTTGTTCATTTTTCTGTTTAGCCGCGACTTGTTCAGTTTTCAAATCTGCTGCATTCTGCTCAAAGGGTGGATTTTTAACTTTATACTCAGTACGAGAATTTAGCTCTAAGGTTTTACCGATAGCTTCCTGTACGGCATTTTGCATCCCCGGTGCATGACTTTCTCGCTCGCCAATTATATTTAAATTTTGAGCATTATTTTGAGATGCAAATTGAGCAATCTTTTCTCCAGCTGCTTGAGGGTTAGATAATACTTCCTCTTTGGGGATTACTAGGCACGGTTTGTTGTAGCGACTGATAATTTCAATTAAATCCTTATCTGTATCTTCGTTGCGATTAAGAATACGTCCTATTAATACTGTTGCATCGCTACTGCGGATATTAGCCGAATAAGCGTTTTTGTAAGTTTGACCGAATCCTTTACCTTTTTCTCCTTCACTTAGTCCGTAACCTTGAAGTAAATCTGGTGCTTGACCTTTTTCTGTAAAATATCCGTTTGCTGCAACACCTCCGGTTTTTATACCTTTATTTTTGGCTGCTTCCAATGCTCCTAAATCAGCACCCAACTGTCCTATACTCGTGATTTTTGAAATTTTGTTAGAAGCCTGTATTTCTCTAGTTTGAGAAGATAACTGAGCGTAGTTATTTGATGTTTGTTCTAATTTATATCCCTTTTCTTGTAGATAATTTTTTACTAATTCATCTGTTCCTTTAGCATTACCTACAACGATATTACTCTTAGCCTCAATTGCTTTATCAAGTAGCGGTATATATTCTTTATTAAAGTTTTCCTCAATCTGACTTTGAGTTACCCCGCGCCAGGGACCGGAGCCACTAATCATGATTACATCTTTATTGGTGTAGGAGCCGGTATTTGCTTTATCACCCCAGGCTTCAGCATAATTCCTGGTACTTGATGGGGTATCTGGTGATGCTGCACTGATGCCGATATACTGCGTCGCAAACTCTGCCATAGCCTTATCTTTAACCATATGCTTGGCAGTAGCTTCGGTAACTGGCTCAATATTGGCGATGGGGTTGATATTTTGAGCATTATCAAGGGCTTTATTAGCTAGTGCATCGGCAGCTTTATTTTGCTCTCTGGGAATATAGCTAATTTCAGCTTTATCAAATGAATTCAGTAAAGATTTAGCTTCTTCGTAGAGGGGTTTTAGATTAGCTGCTTTGATATTTCTATTGCCTTGAAGCGCTTCAACTACTAACTGCGAATCACCTTGAATTTGAATAGATTTATACCCAAATTTTTGGGCTGCTTTCATGCCAATAATCGCAGCTTGGAATTCGGTTTCGTTATTGGTTTTATTTCCTAGATATTGACTAACTTGTTTAGTTCTTCCTTCTGGATTGGTAAGTACCGCAGCTGCTGAAGCTTGAGCGTTGGGTTTACCATTATTACGCGAGGCACCATCGAAGGTGATATTAAGAGTGCGCTCTTGCTGTTTATGTTGTTCAAAGGGAATAATTTTACCATTTTGATAATCACCTAAAGGCTCCATGAATAAGCCGTATAGCTGTCGTTCTTTCCCTTTAGCAGCTTGATTCTCGGTAAGTTCTTTAACTGAATGTTTCTCCCAATTTTGCCAAGCTTTTTGATAATCGGGATTATTAATTATAGCTTGGGTAATTTTGTATTGTTTACCAACTCTAAAAGCTACTTGTTTATTATCTTTACCTTTTGCTACGGCGATATCTCCTTCCTTGATGCCGTAGGTTTGGTAATAGTTTTGTGCCCTAGTGGAATGCACTCTACCATTACCGCGCATAGCATCGATTGTAGTGCTTACACTTTTTAGTTCGGGGGATTGGTTTAATTCCCAAGTCATTGGTATGGTTTTACCCGATATTTGGGGATTATCTGGTATTTTTGGTGTAGCGGCTCGTGTTTGAGTAGCGTTACCTAATCTAATTATTCCTGCTGTATTTGCATCTTGTATATTTTGGTAACTCCGCTCAATTTTGATTTCACCACCACGAGTCCATTCCGATTCTTTAATAGTTAAATCGGTATTGGTTTCAACTACAGCAGTTGGTGGTTGATTGGATTCAACAAACTTATCAAACTTTTCGCGGACGCTATTATTTTTACCTAAATCATTTTTAATCGACCAAACATTTATACTCCATCTTCCTGCACTAGTTTCTAAAGCTGCATGGGGATTTTTGGAGTTGAAGCGCGTTACAGTTCCTGACTCCAGTTTAAATTCTTGAATTGGAGCATTATCATTTGCGTTTGGGTCATATGCTACCATCCCTTGTTTTGATGCTTGATACCCCCACATAGAATCACCGATATTAATACTACGTGCTTCCGCTGCGGCGTAGGAATCATCTCGGTGGTAATCGATACCTTGCCCTTGCTGTTCCGAATAGGTGACAAGTGCTATGTCAGCATCGGGGTAAATTTGTTTGACAAGTTCCATTAACTTGTCGTCTTTAACCCCTGGAGAGAAATCTTTATCTTTTAACTCCCATTTTGCTTCAACCCAAGCTACTTGTCTTCCAGGAGCATAGCTGGATTTATCAGCATCCATTAAAGGTTGGTAATTGGTTTCTAGATGCTGTCTTAATTGGTCTACTTTGCTTTCGCTGATTTTACCTACTATTTCTAACGATTTACTTTTATCTGCTTCTTGGGATGAAGGTAAAGATATTGGTGTTTGCTGCGGACTTTGGATATTTCGTTCATTTAATATCTCAACTAATGCGCGTGCTTGGGATATATTTGTGCTGGCAAATTTATCGGTAAGTACCTTGCCTTGAGATTTCTGAGCTAATTCATCGATAAGCTGGGGATTTTCGTTAGCCCACTGTTGCCACAATTCCTTATATTTCTGATAGCTTTCTTCTTTTGTCATTGGTGTCAGCGGTGGCTTACCTTTCCCCAACCGCCAATTATCACTTTGAGAGCGGTATCCTTTAACGTCAAGTTGGTATGCTTCTTCGATAGTTCTGCCATCTTTGAGCTTGGCATTTAGCGCGCTGAATCTACTATCACCGGCCGACGATAGTTCATAGCCCTCTTTACCTTTAGGTGCATACCTTGCCCATTCTTGAATATTTTGCCTATCTATATTATCGGTACTTTCTACTTGAGTGTGATTTATTTCTTGTTCTCTTTGATTGGTACCAACATAAACTGCATTTTGAAAGCGAGTCATTGCTACGTATCGTAGTTGATTATATTCTTTAATTCCTCTGGCACGTTCTTGTCCGTCTTCCTCTTTGAGTGCCATTGATAGGCGTAGATTAAGGTTGTTTTGGTCTACTATACCTTGAGGAATAGTTTTACCTTGAGAATTATGTGCCGTGATTGCATAGGCTGGACGGACGTTACCATATCGTTCGGCTAAATCATAATAGGGCAACCAATCTCGTTGTGCTATAGGCTCGTTGTAAATTTCCTTTCTTAAATTGCTAAGTTCTCTTTGAAACTGGGGTTTACTTTTGGAGTCGAGTACATCGAATTCTGCGCGTTCGCCACTCTCGGTGATCCCTTCTAACATCCATATATCTAAATTGCCGTCCTTACCCTTTTTTGCTTTGGTAATTGTCATCTCTTCAGCAGTATCAAGTGCTGTACCAAATTCACCTTTCACCGGGTCGCGGGCGATTATTCGCATTCCCGGCAAGTATTCTGGAGCATCTTCTCCATATAGCTTGTCTTTGATAAGCTTATTGATTTCATCAACTCTATTATTTGTGTAAGCTATAACTTTGATGCTGCTGTTGTCTGCTTTGAATTCATCGCTAGTAAATAATTCCTCGACTTTATTTTTGAAGCCTTCTTTTGATAATGCAATGACCGTTCCGTCTTGAGAATTCCGTATTTGCGTAGGGTTTTTTGAGTTAAGATTATTACGAATATCTTCGGCGATTCTTGCCATATCGCCGTCGTAGCGCACCACCTCAGTAAGCTCAGAACGATTTTTAACTTGGGAGAACACCATACTCTCTGATTCATTCACCGGAGGAAGTTGTGCCGGGTCGCCCATGTAGACTATTTTGACACCAGCTTGAGAAGCTTCTTTGCAATGTTCGTATAACGATTCATTGAGCATTGATGCTTCATCAACAACTATGTAATCGTATTTAAGCTCTGGTCTATCATCTGTCTTTTTTCTGGTGAAATTAACATCACCTGACATCTTATCAATATTTCTTTTTAGCCCTAAGAGTTTATGCGTAGTTTTGGCTTCAAACCCGGTCATGCCTTGTTTCTCTGCCATTTGCCTAAGTACTTTGACCGCATTGTTTGTAGGAGCAGTAAATGCGATTCTGGGATTTTCTCCCGACTTACGCACCTCTTTAAGAAATTGTTGAATTACGAAAGTTTTACCCGTTCCAGCATAACCTTCAAGCAGGAATTCGTTATTATCTTTATCGGTTCTTGGTTGTTTGGAAAACTCCATCATCTTTGATAGAGCTTCTTTTTGTCCTTCGGTAAGTCCCGTTCTTTTCTTGCTTGCGGTTTGTTGTTTGGGTGGTGGGGATTGTCTACTTACAGTTGGTTTTGGTGCAGGTGTAGGTGATGCCTGTTGAGGCTGGTTTGGTGAAGGTGATGATACCGATGCTACTTGTTGAGTTTGATTTGGTGTCGCGGATGCTTGTTGTGGCTCACTCCTACCAAAATCATTAACCGAACTTTTCTGAGCGATTGCATTATTAGCAACTTGGTTTGCTTGTGCGGCAGTGGGATATTTTTTATAGCTGGTAAATTTCGGAGTTATTCCCCATTCAAAGCTTTTGATTAAATCTGTTGCTTGTTTATGGAGGGGTTCGCACTCTTTGTTCTTACCGTTAAAGTGCATATACTGAGGATTGCACTTCAATCTTTGGTATAAGTTATTATTGCTAGTTTCGATTCTGACCGCTTTGTATCCCCTATCCTTTGCTTCGTTCAAGCCTTGAATTAATGATTGGTACGCTGCTTTTAAATCACTCTTTTCTGAAGGGTAGTAATTAGCAGTTTGTGCAATTTGATTTTTGCCATCATTAGATACCAGTATCGCAGATGCGCCACTTTCTTGGGTTTGGGGATTATAGGCACTTCCAATACGCAATATCGCACGAGCTTCTTTGCGCTTTTTGACGATACTCACGTCTGGCGCTGGTGGCTCTACATATCCTTCAATATTGGGTCTTTTTGGTAGCTTCTGTAATGCTTGTTGATATTCTGTTCCAATATCTCTGTTTCTTTCTAAGGTACTGTAACCAGTATCGAGTTTTTCTTGAATTGTTTCTACTTTTTTATCAAAAGTGTTGAAATTATTTTCATCACTTAAGTCAAGAGGATTACCTAGATGCGAACTTAAATCCTTTTTTAACCTAACTAAATCTTGTTTGTATTCTGTAAATTCTTCCTCTGATGATGGGTATAATTCGTTGTATTTTTCATAAGGAAAATTTTCAACATCAATAAGAGAAAAGTAATAGATATTATTATCATTAAATCCAGATATTTCTAAATTATACTTACCGAGGAATTCGTCTACTATGTGACTATCTGGTGCGGGTACAGCTAAACCGATTGCAGGATATTCATTGTCGCCATAATTAGCTTTTGGGTCAAAATAATATACGGATTCATCTTTAATAATAGGAATTTCTGGGATTTCAAACTTGTCAGATTTTATTCCACCAGTTCTACTAATTATCGTTTCTAATAATTTGTCGTCGAGTGATTCCTTATCTATGGTAATTACTCGCATACCTTTATTGGTTTCAAGTGGTTTGTCTTCCTTTTCTGTAACTTGAAAATCAACATTATTCTTATTAAGGTATTTTTCTGTGGCTTCTAGTTGTCGCTCATCAACAGCTAAGCTGAAGGTATTAGTATAGCTATCAACGGTATCCTCGAATGCTATTGATTGTCTTGTGGTTAGTTTTTGATAAAGTTTGCTGCTAGTTTCATCAACTTTGTAAGATTCTTCGGAAGTGTTGATAGCGATAGATTCTTTACCAGTTACCTCTTCCCTTTCCTTTACCCAAGTTTCTGGATATTGAACAGTTTCTTTATCTAAACTAACTTTTAAAGTAGTAACGTTGCCTTCAATTTTTGCAAGCTTTGGTATTAAAGATGCTCCAGTTGGTTCTATCTTTTTAAAATCTTCCTGGCTGATAGTTCCTACTGGCTTATCATTAACGTAGACAATTGGTTTCTGTCCTGTTTTTTCTACTATAGGTCGCGCTTGTACCTGTTCTGCATCAAAGCTATACCCCTTAAATTTATTAGGTACAGCCTGCATTTCTTCATCAATCAATTTGTACTGGTCTTCAATATTGACGTAAAGTTTATTTCCTTCCCCGGTTGTAGCGATGGCATAAGGGTGTTTACCTTCATCAACAATTGAATCAAGCTTTAATTGTAAGGGTTGGTTATTTTGCAACCAATTGTTTTTAACCGCTTCTTCGTGAGATTCTGGTCGCAGTTTACCAAGATAATCGTCACCAATAAATATCTTAGTTTCTCCGTCGCTGTAGCTAGCACTCTCTTGAATTAATACTTCGATTTCTTCACCCGAATTTACCTTAGTATCGTATTTATTTAGTTCGTTAACTTTAACTGAAACGTTATCAATACTAAGGGTTGCAGTTGATAAATTACCACCACTGATTGTTGCGGATGCTGTGGTACCTAACGGTAATCTACCATCAGTAGCAGAAATATCCCCAATTTCTTTATATTCCCCATCTGGTGTCTTTAACTGAATAACATTTTTAATTTCAGTGTCGCCATCTTTATCAATTGCTGCTGCGCCGAATCTAATTTCTTGGGGAGTATTAAAATCAATTGAATCAGATTGTAATTCAGCTTCTTTTAGGTTACTTACCGTAAACTCGTCGAACTGGAGAACTTCTATTTTATCAACTATTTCATTTGTAAAAGCATTGAAAGCGAAACTAGCGCTTTTATTAAAACCTAATTCGGTATCGCTAGTATCTCTCTTAGTAGAAATTGACCAAGTAGCAGCAGCGTATTGTTTTAATTGGTTTTCCGGTATAGAACTGCGGAATGCGTCTGCTGATTCTAATGCTTTATCAAACCTAACTTTTATCTGCGCGTCGCTGATAGCTGCCTTAAATTCATTGATTCTCGTATCAAGATTTTTGGGTAACGAATCCATATCTTTGAATATGTGTTCGTTATCCCGCATTACCGTACCAATTTTTTGG
This sequence comes from Cyanobacteria bacterium P01_A01_bin.84, assembly GCA_039030795.1. Taxonomy (GTDB): domain Bacteria; phylum Cyanobacteriota; class Cyanobacteriia; order Cyanobacteriales; family Nostocaceae; genus JBCCDM01. The sequence goes on along the minus strand of JBCCDM010000001.1, from coordinate 35,160 downwards.
TATTTAGGATGACCCAAAGCACTTTTTTCATTATCGAACTGGGCGTATACCTCGTATTTGTGGGGCTTGGCTTTATTTTTGCTTTCTTTTACCTCAATTCTGAAAGCTTTATCTTGCTCAAGCGCTTCTTTTAATTTACTAAAGTTGCCGGTTCTAACGACATTAGTAATTTCAAAATTTAAACCACTCCTGGTGCGGACGGATACCGACTGTCCTTCATCAATCTTCTGACGTTTTTGTAGTTCAGCTGCTTCGTTAAAATACTTATCAAAATTTCTCTTAGCAAGAGTAGCTTCTGCTTTTTGCTGGTAGCTAAATTCAATATCCTTAAACAAATTCTGGAATTGGGATATGGGACGAGATTCTAGCTTATGTTTGGCGAAATGACGATTAACTCTTCTAATATTAATTTCTGTAGGGGAATATCCCGTGGTTTCTACTACTTTATTTTGATATACTCCCTCTTGCTTTTTATCGCGGATGTAATTAACGTTGCGGTGCAGATAGCTGCTGTTACGTTTAATGGCATCTGTATCCGGTATTCTATTAGATTTGAATAAATCAACCGCTATTTGATTCTGGTAAGAAGCTTCTTCATTTAGCCTGCGATAAAAATCCCGATTAAGGTCAAATATTCTATCAACCACCTCCGGACTATTTGTAGCATCAGCAAGTTCTGTGATGCGCTCCATGTGGTCGCGGTGCGCTTCTGGAATCTTTTTAGAAGGGTCTTCTTGTTTGTTGTTTCTTTCCAGGACTTTACTGTAACTGCTTTTCAGCGTATCAACATAATTAGCTATTAATTGGCGATCGCCAGAATTGCGGATAATTTCAATTTCCGATTCAAGCGCTTCTAATGCTGTAAGGTGATTGTTGATTACACCAACGCTAATGCCGTCTGACATTTGGAGTGCGATTGCTTCAAATTCGGGTTGCTCTGTTGTTTCACCGATGTAGAAGGATTGCTTAGCTTCCTTGATTGTTGGTAGATAAGCGTTTTCCGGCTTGTTACGCTCTATCGCTTCTGCGGTTAGGTTGGGAAAATTTTCAGCAAGGGTGAAACCAACACAATCTCCGTCATAGTCTCTACCTTGGCGTTCCTGTTCGCTTTCTCTGGGCAGTAATTCTACTTCAAATCCAAGGTTTTGCAACTCGGTAATTTGTTCGTTGAGAGCATCTATGAAACGAACCCGCTGCATATTTTCCAAATCACCGATATCTTTGAATTTGACATCTTTGGTTGAGGTAATATCACCTTCAACGAATGATTGTAAGCTATTTAGGATTTTTTCGTCATCTACTTGAGCTAAAGCAGTTTTAATTTGCTTTGTTACCCTATCGTAGATGCGTTCAGTTGTTTCGTCGGATACGCAAATTACGCCTTCAATTGGTTTACCGTCGGGACCAAGAATATCGTCGGTGTGCTTTTGTTGCGAAACGCACATCCCGTTTGAGTTGAGGAATGGTGCGCGGAAGTTTAGTATTTCTTTGTCGTCATCAATTCTACCTGGTATGCAAATTTCACCATTTTTTAGGTCTTTGGAAGGGATAACCATTGCCCTATCAAAGGTGATATTTTTGAAAGTGGCAATATCTTTGTATTCCCTGACTACAAATTTCTCTAGTTCTCGCTTGACCTTTTCTGTTTCTAGTAATTGACCGTGACCTGATGTTAAGTCAGCTTTAACCAAGCGATACATCATCAAATCTTCGACCTGGTTTGATTTCTCGTCTTCTTGGTCATCTGGCGTTAAATCTTCTTTGGATATTGTGCTAGTTTTACCAGATGCTGCTAATTCTTCTTCTTTCTGTAAACGTTCTTGGTCAAATTTCTTACGCTTTTCGTACTTCTCGCAATACAGTTGAGCTAGCTTGCGGGGGTCTTTAGAATCGTAATACAGCTTGAAAGCCTCTGCATTGCTCTTTTCCAAAGCATCCTTCTGTCCTTCTGGGAATGATGCCCATATTTGGGAAGTAGCGGTTTTACCTTGCTGAGACAAAGATTTTTCACCAATCCAAATATCAAGCTCGTACAATCCTGGCTTGATTTGGGGTTTTAGCGCACCACCGGGACGTTGTTTGTCAGTTCCTTTTAGCGATGATATGGGGACAATTAAGTCAATTTTGGAGTCTTTTCCAGTTTCATATTGTATATCATTGAAATCCATTGGACGTAACGTACCCTTCCCGAAGCGATATTGCTCGTCAGCTTCTTGGGGTTTCCATCCGAATCTATGCTGAATTACGCGGTACTTGTCTCCCTCTTTATGTCCGGTGAGTTCTTTGTACTTTTCGTCCGATATTTGACCGTAACAGTCTCCAGTAAGTCTATAAGCTTGTTCTTTGTCAATAATTCCTCCATTCTCGCCGGTTTCATCATCGACTATTAATATGTTTAATTTGCCTGATAGTGGTGGAGGGGAATCTTTTCCCTTATTACATTCACCAAGTAGTATTGAGCCGTAAGCACCCCTATCCTTCCTATCCGGGAATATTTCGTCAACTATTTCAAATGCCGATTCGTCTGCATACAAGTATCGGGATTTTGAAGAGATTAATAATTTATGGTCATCGGGATGATTTTTAAGCTCATCTATTGTAGTGAACTCGTCACCGTGTCCGAATGAGAATTCTGTGTCTGGGAAAAAATATTCCAGAAGCGTGTTATTGAGTTCTTCTTTGAGTGATGTGATTTTCTCTGTCTTAGGTGCTGAAGTATTTAGTTTTTGCTGTTTTTTCGCTTCCTTGTCGTAAGCTTCAATGTTCTGACCGAGGCGAGTATCAAAATGCTTGGATATGATAGACATAATATTATTCTTAAAATTTAAAACTAGTTACTAATATGCCGATTGAAAAAGTAATTCCTAATGCGCGTGCTTTGCGGTTTGTTAATTCACGTACTAAACATATGAATAAGAACGGAACTATTAAAGAGGACTCAGAATATGTAAAAAGAAGTCCAAAAGGTTCTGCTCGTTTTTATTTTTCGCTTTCAGAGCGTTACAAAAAAGCCCAAGCCGAAGACGCAGACAACCCCGAAGTATGGCTAGTATATTCACCCGAGGAAATTGCCTTTGGTCCTTCTAATAGCGAATTTAGGAAGAAGTACCGGGTTGAAGATAGGCAGTTTAGACCTGAATTTTTGGATAAGCTTGACCCATACTTGATGAACCATGAACTTACTTTGCAACAGCAGTTTTACAGGGATTATCAGAATATTGCTGAAGGTTGTAAGCTGGCTGAAACAGTGTGGGGATATAACTACAGCAAGCGAGAATACGAGGATAGGTGGGGTAAAACCGAAGTAATTACAGATAGAGAACAGCTGCTTAAAGATATCCGCAATGGCGAGGACATTGATTCTTTGCCAGAAGATGTAGATTTGGATGAATACACGAATATTCATCGGCGTTATTAACTTCATATTAAATTAATGGTTTTATTAAACAAATATGATGCTTTTTTACCTGTAGAGCATCATATTTTTGTACGATTTAGTTGATAAATTTCTTGAATAAAATGCTTTATAAATACTTTTTATTTGCTTTATTGTTTGTTGTCGTTGGTTGTGGTAAAAATCAACCAAAAGTAGAAGTTGGATTAACCGATAATTCAATAGCTGAGAAACCAATTGAAAAGAATGTTTTGGTTGAATCAGTTCCTGAATTGAATGAAATCAAAACCTTATCTGAAGTGGATGGACGTAATGACTTGTTGAATAACTTTTGGGTTAGATTACCTGATGGTGTTGTTTGGATTAGATTAAGTGAGGATAAAAATCGAGGTTGTATTATCAGAACCAAGCCAGGTGATACTTTTAGTATCGAAACAATTTTGCCAGAAAAGCCGGGATTGTGGCAATCTTGGGATAGCAAAAGATATTACATGCAGAATACCTCTCAAGAGATTAAAGTTTACGATGCTCGTCGTAATTTTTTGAATAATTATTTAAATGCTAGTGTTCCAGATAAATTACCGGAAGCGAAGGAGTATTTATCGTCAAGGAAAATTAAGCTATCAGTTCTTCCTACTAATAAAAAGTTGCTGGATTCTTTGTTAGACAACTGCTTGGCTGGGCAGAATTTATTTTATGTCGGGCAGGATATTAGGGTTAGATTGAAAAGTATTGATGATGTTAAAGAACAGAAAAATTAATTATCAAGCGCTGTGTTTATGTTGCTTTTTGGGTTTATCCAAATATATTCGGTCGTACTTTTCTGGTACGCTTATCTAGTAACATATTGGTGCGAATAGTAATAAATCGTTGCTAATATGTATTTAACACCTAATCAAGCATATAAAGAATTTGGCTTCCATCCAAAAACGCTAGCTAGATGGGCTGATGAAGGCTTAATAGATTGCATACGTTCTCCTGGGGGGGATCGCCGATACAATAAGAAAAGCTTAGAAAAGATAAATATAGCAGATACAAGCAAACAGGTGGTGTTATACGCGAGGGTTTTTACACATAGCCAAAAAGACGACCTTGAGTCTCAGATAAAGTATTTGGGGTCACATTACCCAGGATGTCGGTGTGTCTCTGAAATTGGTTCCGGAATGAGCTTTAAACGAAAAAAGTTTTTGAACTTGATGTCTGAAGTTATGACAGGAGAGATAGAAAGCATAGTAGTTGCTCACAAGGACAGGTTATGTAGGTTTGGATTTGACTTTGTTGAGTGGTTTTGCTTGCAGCACAACTGCTCGCTTGTCGTGATAAATAATGTGTACAAAACCCCAAGACAGGAATTACTTGACGACTTTATGAGTATATTTCACACATTCAGTAGTAAATTATATTTCCTAAGAAGTTACGAGAAAAACATCAAAAAAAAGATTGAATCAGGGTTTGCTGAAACGGAATAAATCGTACATAACAAGAACATACAAACAAACCAGAGGAGGTCGGACTCATGGGCATACCCAAAAAGAAAGGATTCAGCATAGCTACGCAATCAGCGGAACAAAGATTGTATCCGCAAGCAAAATGTTTTGATGGCTTTGAGGAAATAAAAAGCTATTACAATCAGATCGCTGAGTTTTACTTTATGCTCATCAATACCGATCCTTCTGGTTTGTCTGCTACTGGCAACGACAGTGGTTGGCGTTATTATGAAATACTGACTCAAGGCAAAAAGAAAAGTGGTATTGAAGCTCAATACCCGCTGCCTCAAGAGTTTGACGGTTGCCCCAGAGACTTCAGGCGTGCTGCTATACGTGCGGCTATAGGTGCTTATGAATCATGGCAAACCCGTTACGAAAAGTGGAAGAATCGGCCAAAGCGTCACAAGCACCATCGTCCACCAGTTCAACCCAGGAAATTCAATTTCTCGCCAGTTTATTGCGGCAATATGTTTTGGGATGACTCCGGGCTTGACATTATGCTCAAGGTTCGTGTCAAAAGCCAGTGGATGTCGCTGAAGTTCCACTACAAAGGTCAGCCTGTTGGCAAAGATTGGATCAAGAGTTCTCCGTCAATAGTCTTAAAAAATGGACACGCTTACATCACTTTTTGTATACAAAGATATGTACCCGCCACAGGAGGAATCGCAAAAATTACAAAGCAAGATACATTTCGTATTCTTGCTACAGATTTAGATTTAGATGATCACGCAGCAATAGTTTCTATCCTAGAAATCGACGGTTGCACCATTAGGGAAATAGCTAGACATTTCATCAAACAACCCGAGGGTGTGGCTAGTAGGAAGAGAGATTTAGGTAGAATTGCTTTGAAAATGAATGCAACAGGTATTATTCACAAAGGTTTTTGCCACAAACAGTGGGAAAAGATTCGCAATCGTGAAAAAGCAATGGGCTATGATGTAGCTTCACAGATTTTGAACTTAGCGGTAGGTTATGGCTGTCAGGTTATAGCATTTGAACATCTTGCGAACTTGAAGCCATGCCGTGGAAAGTATTCGCGAAGATCGAATCAAAAACGCGCTTACTGGCTCAAGTCCAAAATATACAACAACGTGAAACACGCAGCTTTTGCTCGTCATGGTATTTTGACCACGAGAGTGAACCCAAAAAACACCTCAAAGCTAGATCCCTGGGGCAACCCTGTGAATCGCCAGAACCATATACCAGAAAAAGTTGTGGCTGGTGAAGAGGTATACGAAACTGGTGCCACTTGGGTGAAAACAGCTAGTGGGTATACCGCGCATTCCGGTGTCAACGCTTCAAGAAACGTAGGAATCAAAGCCCTACTGCGTCATCGAAAAGACTTGGAGTTCCTTGTGGACTCTGGGGAAGCCTTCGCAAGGTGACTTGTCTGGTCTATAGTCCGGCTAGTGCCGATGGGTTGCGCCATCTTCGGACTTATAGCGGGTGTAGAGTAGGCACCTTCGTAGTTTCTAGAAACTATCCTCTGAGTGGTTGAGTCTACGACTCCCAAAACTACAAAGAAGGGAACTATTCGAGAGATTACAAAATTCAACTGTGGAAAGGACGCGGAATTATCCGTTTTGCACCAATTCATGGCTTACTCGCATATTTCCATTATGTCTTGAATATCCCAATTTAATTCTTCTGCGGTTTTGGTAATTTTTAACTTACTAGGATATTCACCACTTGAGAATAGGCTAAGTAACGTTTTAGATGTATTTTCCTTGACTTCTTGAGCAATTTCTTTTTTAACCTCGTTATTAATTAGTTCTTTAGCTTCTTCTTCAACGAGTTTATCAAGATGACTTTGAAAAGACTGAAAACCCTGCGAAACAATAAATAATTGGTCTTTAAGGGGGAGTGATTTTATCCAAGAAGCTGTTGCATCTGGGGAGAGAGTTAATTCCTCTTCTGATTCATCAATGATTGGTAGAGTTGGCTCAAGCAATTCTTCTAAAGTTATAAAGCCGTTAAGGTATTTCAAAAGGGATTTGTAAGAACAACCAATAAAACTTACCAATCTTTCTAAAGAATCCCGACTTAAATTTCCTGCACCCCTTTCCCATACACTCTACGAAGCGTAGCTGATACCTTGAAGCTGTTCACTATGATTTTTAGTAAACGAACGCAGCGACTTATTACCACGGAGCCGCTTACACAAAACGGAAAGCCGTCGTCTGCGTTCGCTATCATTTAACATAAGTTAATTTAGTTTTTTCTAGGATACCACAGGGGTTTCAGGAGTTTACGAATATAGCGATTATACAATTAGTATTGACTGTAATACTAATAAGTATATTGCGTTCTTAAATTAATCAAAGATAGGGGAGTCCAACTAAAGAGAGAGAAAGAATCGCAGCTACCAGAAAAATTTTCAATTCGGAAGAAAAGCGTCACCCAAGATGAGGGGTATTTCCACGCTCATGTTTTTTCTTTGATTTATTTGGATAAAGGCGATCGCACAATTCTATTAAATCTTCAGTTTTTAAGTTTAGTTTCTGGGCAACTTTTGAAATATCGTCGCTACGGGGATAATTAGTGCCAGATAGTAAATTTACCAATAATTTGGCTCTTTCTCCAGCGATTTCGCGAATAACTTCTTCTTCAAACTCTGAGGCTTTATCTTTTATTAACTTTTGATTTTCTTGTTCAATCAGTTCTTTAGCTTTTCGTTCTGCTAACTTCTCTGCTCTTTCTTCTATAAGTTTATCAAGTTCAGTTTGAAGTGAATTAAAACCTTGCGAAGTAATAAGAAATTTATCACTAAGGGATAGAGATTCTATCCAAGTAATAGCTGCATTTCCAGAAAGGTTGAATTGTTCTTCTGAATCGTCAATGTTTAAATCTGGTTGAAGTAATTCATCTAAAGTTTTAGAACCATCTAAATAAGCAAAAAGAGATTGGTGCGAGCAACCAATAAAATTTGCGAATTTATCTAAAGAATCAGCACTAAGGCCTGCTCTCCTAGCCTCCCAGGCACTCCATGACGAATGGCTAATACCTTGAAGTTCTTCACTATGATTTTTAGTAAACGAACGCAACGACTCATCACCACGGAGCCGCTTACACAAAGCTGAAAGCCGTCGCCTGCGTTCACCATCGCTTAACATAAGTTAAATCACACTTTTTTTAACGATATCATAAGGCTTTCAGAAGTTTATAGCCAATATCGGATAAACTTTTGTACATAATTGTATATACTTTTGTACAGATAAGTATTATTATCTAATTAACTGAAATTTTTTCTATGGAAGGTTAATGACGAAAACCGTAATATATTTGGATTTTGCCGTTCTCCTGGTTCATAGAAAAACTAGTAGTTTGTACGGAAAAGTTATTTATCAAGAAATTCTGTGTTTATGAAAATTAACAGTACAAGGAAGTTTGCTAGATGCAAAACTCGATAATTTTTGGGTTACAGATCGAAAAGGTAAAACTATTGCGATTCCTACGTTGTTGCTTCAGTATTGACCAATATTAATGTTGATAGTCTCAACGCAGGAAGCAATGCCTTGATATGCTCGTATGATTTGTAGTTCGCGCCCGCTGTATCAAAGGAGGAATTGAAGCAAGATGAAGCGGAAGACAAACGTCCTAGAACAAGAAGTTGCTTTTAAAGTGCTTAACCAGAAAAATTAAGATTTATTTTCTTCGTTTTCCCATCTTTTTTCTAATTCTTCGACGCTAATTTCTTCGCTTTTAGCCATATCAGCAATTTGTTCTTTAATTACTCCGGTGTTTGCTTCTAATCTTGATGAAATGATTTGACCAGCGAATGCTGTGGGCTGTTTCCCATGAATCCTAGCCCAATCTCTGAGTTTTTTATAGTTATATTTAGATATTGTGATTGTCAGCCTCGTGTTGTTTGGGTCAATTGCCATAATAGGTTCCATAGAACGTTTCATATATATTCCCTTATGCCTTGAGCCAAGTCCAGAGATTTCAATTGGTTTTGTGTTCTTTCATCAAAATTATAGAATAATATGTGAAAAGTGTAGCTCTAAAGATTCTCTGAATATGCTCTAGTTATGGTAATGTGTTTTTTAAGGTTACTAAAGCCGTAAAAATTATGAGTAATCACAAAATTATTGGAATTCTGCCATCTGAAAACGTAGAACCTCGACAATTCTTACGTTACTGCTTCGACATCGACCAGTTTCTTCTTGAAGAAATTCTCGAAGAAGAAACTAGCTTTGGATATTGCACCAAATGCGTTCGATTGCTTTCCAAAATATTAGGGTTGCAAAGAAAGACAATACGGGAATGGGGTGACAATCCGAACTTCGAGGGTATGCCCCAACATGCTCGCGTAACCTGTAATTATGCACTGATGGCACTATCAAAAGAAGATTTAGACAGAATCGTTTGTTCTGATTCTCAAGCGCCGTCAATAAGTGCAAGACAATTTATAGAGGAAATGCTTTTAAAAGGTTTATCACCTTCGGATAGAGAGAAAGCAGTAAGTTCTACTAAATTTCGAGGACGATGTTTTTCCTTGATTTCAACAACTTTACACTTGTCAAAAAATACTATCTACCAATGGGGTAACGATATCGAGTTAAATGACATGCCCAAGCATTACGAACATACCCTTGCCTATGCACTCACCGCATACAAAAAGCAAGAAAAAATAGCTGCTTAATATTCGATTGATTCAAATAAATAAAGTCGCTTTAGTGAGAAGCGACTACATTCAAAAAACGAACTGTGATAGTACCATGCAAACAATTCAAAAATCAACTTATTCTCAATCCCAGAAGATAGATGCTAATCCTACCAAGCATCTAGAAGCCAGTACGGCAGAATACCTCCATGTTAGTTTCTTGCTATGGGAGTACAAAAACCATTACAGCAAGAAAGAATATCGAGAACTGCTTCAAGAATACGGCTGGGATAAGGGGGTGACGGAAGAAAAAAGAGCGCTCAAGCTAGCCGAACATTATCAAGGTTTTGCATACCGTCCTCATGCTCTCATCCAAATTCCTGTTACAACTTTGTTGAGGTTATGCCCTGAGAAATACAAACCAATAATTGAACAGCTCGAAGTCACCGAGCAAGAGATAACTTTCAGCTACGTTACTCAGCTAATTAAAGAGAGGGAAGTCCAACTCAAGAAGGAAAAAGAATCACAGCTACCAGAAAAACCTTCAATTTGGAAAAGGAACTGTAGACAAGAACGCTACGCAGCATTCCCCCCACTTTATGAAGATGACCAACAAACGGGTACATTAACTCAAAAGCTGATGGATGAGTATGGGTTTATTCCCCAACAGATACTTAGAGAAGCCATAGCAGATTTATACCAGAAAATTACAAAAGGGCAGCAGGAAGGAAATGCAGCCCAAGATGTCGATGATGTAGTAGAAAATGACGCTAATGATTATAGCGAACCAGTAATTCAGGTTAACGAAACGGTAGAAAACAAATGGCAACGGCTTAATCAACTTTTGATAGCTGATATTGGCAGTATGGGAGAAATTAGTCAAGAAACTGGTCAGCTAATATTTGAAGCTTGCCAGCAATGGGAAGCAGCAGTTCCAACAAATAAAAAATGGAGTGCGATCGCCAATATCGCAGCTGGTGATGAAACCATGCTTAAACATCTTTCTAACTACGCATACGGTAATCATCCAGAATGGAGGCACAGTTGGGGTGCAATGCTCGCAAGCTATTATAACTTCGAGCAAGAACTGGAATGGGTCGGCATCATCTTTCGTACCGACGCACTGATTGCAATGGGATATAAAATTCCTGCCATTGTAAGAATTAATCAGGGAAGCCTTGAAGGTCGTGAAGGTAGGATAATTGAATTGCATGGAGATAATGCTAATCCTATCTTTGTAAAATTCGATGACTTTCAAGGTTATTTTCATTGGAACGAACTCGACATTATAACTGAAGCAGAAACTTTTTCTAATTACACAACAGTTGAAGAACTTACTGAAGGTGAATATTCAGAAGAGCCAGAGGAGTCTGATATTGAGTTAGAACTAGCATTACTTGACAAGGCTATCGATATTTTGTCACACGGTAATTGGGAAGATATCCGAAACACATTCAACGAACATCCAGAAATCAAAGAACAGGCTTGGAATGCACTCTCTTCAGAACAAAAGCGTAGAGTCGTTGATATTACCCCGGAAACAGTGAAAGTATTGAATCAAGCTAAGAAAGATGGTGTTATAGCTGAGTACAAAGAGATTGCCGTTGGTGTATATCAAGTGAAACTCCCAGGTAAAATACTTTGGGAACAAAGAGCATATCATGAGATTGAGATGCGCCATTATTTGAGAGGTTGGCGTGAAGCTATGGCTAAGAGAGTTACTTGATGAGTATCGAGCTGAGAAGTGGTTTACTAAGTTAGTAAGCTAAAGTTAATAAATTTCTGGTTCCATATTATGTTATTTCGTTTAAAGCAGAGCAATACTGCTTCAAATATCAAGCATTAAAGTTATGTCAAATGTTTCAAATTTCAACCGATTTACTTATGTAATTATTATGTCAAATGTTTCAAATTTTAACCGATTTACTTATGTAATTAGCGCAAACAATGAAATTGAAAATGAAATAATTAGTTGGGTAACAAAATCGCAGGAATATATTAATCAATATTTTGAAGGAGATAGAAGTCGAATTAATAAAACAATTTTTGGAGATTGCGTGTCAAAAGTAGAGGCTTTGGCAGAATTATTTATATATAACGATAGTTATTTATCCGATTTCAGGGGAGTGAGGGATATAGACGGTAGATTACAAGCAGGAGCTATAATTTCCGAGCAGATAGGTGAGCTTTACCCGTATGCTGAAGATAGAAAATACTTATCGATAGACCCATTTACTACTCCACCGTGGAATTGTTTAGAATTAGAGGGAGTAGAGTTTCCAGAAAAAAGGAAAGGAGCTGCTACTTGGTTAATGGCGGAAATCATTCAAGAAACAATTGGTACAGAAATTGAAGGAGTTACTAAAGTATTAGCAATTGATAGAGCAAGAAAATTTTATTTAGATATTGGATTTGAAGAAAATCCGGAGTATTTTAGAGAATTGATTTTGACAAGAGAAGCAGCAAGATTTTTCTTAAATAAAGAGTTGAGAACTAGAGAACAATAATGGATAAACAAAATTATCAACCAACAGAAGAAGAAATAAAATGGAGAGAAAGACTTGATGAGTTAGGTATGACCGCAATGTGTGGTACACCTATGTCTCAGGAAGAAAAAGATAGAAGAATTCAATCGGTAATTGACGGGAGTTGTTTTAAGAAGTATCTCGAAGGTATATTGCAAAGAAAACAAAGGCTTTTAGATAGATTAGCAGCTACTGAAAAAACCGAGAAGTTATTAAGGGATAAAATAGCGGAAATGGAAGCTAGAAAGGAAAAATAATTTATCTGAGTTAATAGATTACAATTCAATTTGATTGTTTTTCTTCTTAGTTTTTGGTAATTGATTATCTTTACCGGGATTACTTTTTAGTTCCTTAACTTCCACTGTAGATAATTTTTCTGTCAAATCATCTTCTACCGGGATGTCGGGGTAAATTTCTTCCTCCTCTGATTTATTAAGCATAGCTTTCATTTGGGTATAAAGCTTAGCATGAGGGTTAGCCATGTGAGAAATGCTTAATGCTGGTAATTCTTTACCTCTATACTTAATAGCAACTTCTGCAATTTGTTTTAATGGTTCATAATCACGAGTAGGACTATATTCTAACTCCCATTCTGTTTGAATATTATTCCAGCTATAGCGGCGGGATATTTGATTGCCAGCAGCATATTTACCCTTGTAAGCATAAGAAAAGCCAAGCAACTCTTTATCATCAAACTTGGCTTTAACTACTACGCCACTATCGTATAAATTAGACGTATACTCAGCAAGGTTTTTACTATTGATTAGCGCATTTTCAATTGCTTTACCAATAGTTTCCTTAAAAGAAGGTTCTTTACTACTAGCATTAATTTGACGAATAGAAGGAGAGCGATTGGGGCTAACGGTAGCATCAATACCTGCTGCTGCTAAATCTTGTGCAACAGCATTACTGCTGACTGGTGCTACAGAAAAATCATATTTAGCAGCAATAGTTCTGGTTATATTCTGAGCTTTGAGATAATCCCAGGAATCAGAAACACAGCTACCATCAAATCGTACCCGCGAAGCCACTATATGAATATGCTCGTGTTCCCTATCATGATGACGTACAGCAACAAACGGAACATTTTGGGTAATATTATTACTGTTGCGGTATCCCATTGATTCAAGGAAATCACCTGCAATGTAACTCATGGTTAAATCATCAACGCTTTCTTGCTTGGGTAAACTTAAAATCAAGTGAGCGCAATGGTTTTTAACCCTGTGATTGGTATTTTTGCTTTCCAGAAATTCTTTGTTCAGGGTGTTGGGTGATTCTCCAGCAATATTCTTTGTAATAATTGCAGCATCTTCTTTACTTAAAACATATTTCAAGGTTTTAAGAAATGATGGCTTTTTATAGATTACCGCTAGCATTTACAATTTACTAGTAATTTCAATTAACTTATCAATAGTTTCTACTGAGGGTAAATGACCGTTGTTGATAGCAGTTTTAGCTTGGTGTAAGTGATACTGAATTTCAGCTTTGTAGGCTTTGAGTTTAACCTGAATATTAGGGGTAGATATTTGCTGCTTTTCCCCCAGTCCGCTTTTTCTTAAGTATGAAGAAAGGGAACCGTTATTAGCAAAATTTTTTAGTTTTGCTAATTCATTTTTATTAACCAAGACTTGTATTCTACTAGTGCGAGTATTCATATGAAGATTAAATTTCTATATCTCTTTTATTAATACGTTGATTTAATTCATCGGAGATAGCCATCCAAGTATTTTTATCCGTATCATTAATAGCTGATACGAATATCATTTCATTACTAGATTGATTATAAATAAATAAGTCACCCCTGCTATCTTTTGCTGACAGAGTTAATTCTTGAGCGCTATTATTGATAACAACATTATATTTATTTCCTTCAAGCTTCTGAACGTTGGAATTAACTTCTATCAATCTATCATTTAGAATACCTTTAACCTGGTTAATAGTGGGGTATATTTGGAGTGCAATATTCAATCTATTGCTGTAGGAATTAAATAATTCTTGCGGTACGGATTGCGTTACCCATTGAGGCATATCCTTAGAAGATTGAACTATTTGGTTATTTACTAGCAGTAATATTTCTCTGTGACCAATCTCTGTTGAATTATCATAAATTGCAGCTTTGTTAGCTATTTCTAGCGCTTTTGGTAGGTTATTTATACTGCGCTCATAGCGACGACGAATATCTGATGGTGGCACATTATGACCCCCATTTTGAACCCTTTGTCTGACTCGGTTTATATTTGTCTCTACGCTATTAAGATTTATGTAAATCAAGTTTACTTCAAATCCTTTTTCCTTAGCTTTATCCATTATTTTGAGGTAATTATTACCGCTAAGAGTAGTTTCTGCGATGAAGCTTTGACTGTTATTTAAGTAGTTATTAATTTGATTAACAGCTTGCCTACCTGCTGTAATAGCAGCACTTTCTGGTGATGAGGGGTTAACTCCTCTTGCTATAGCGTCGGGGTCTATGATTGGTAAATTAGAGTCTTGAAGAGTTCTTCTTGTAAGGGTACTTTTACCGGAACCATTAGGTCCAGCAATTACTATTAAGGTGGGCTGTTCTTGCGTCATTTATTTATCGTAATAAAATGAAAATAAATTGGCAGTAAGATATTTAATAATATCTTACTAAGCGATGATTATGGTTTTATTTCTCTGACGATAACTGGTTCATCATCTACCATTTTGTATTCATATTTGGTGCCATCAGGTTTTTCCATAATATGGACATCATCTTGGATATAAAAGATGTCAATACCTTTTTTTTTATGTTCTGTTATTTCTTCGCTTACTCCGGATTGTGCTTTCCGGGTAAGTTCTGAAGTCCAATCTAAGAATTCTTTACCATTCATAATGTTTTAGTTGTATCAACAATATTCTATTTTACTTTTGTATTGATAGAAAGCAATTTTGATATGTATGATACAAGAGTAGGTAAACCTATTCTTGTATTCAGGATTATTACCAAACATCTAATAGTGCAAACTCTCTTTCTAAACTTTGGGAATTACTGCTATTAACCTTCTCTTTACGCTTAAGATAAGATTGAATTAACTGTACAAAGCCAAGCTTGTTGATATAAACTTCTTGGTACTTATCACCAAAGGCAGTAGATTCTACGTAAAACTTATTTGTTTCATCTATAGATACCCAATCAGAAATGTATGTATTGGCTGCAATTCCATCAGTATCTATTTGATGTATTGCTTGACTGAGTTGATAAGCTTTTTTGTTGTTTATTGCTTCTAGGATTTCTTGGTTATTGAAAAATATTTTGGCTACTTCTGGTAAAGCTTTAATCTTGGAATCGGGATAAACAAATCCAGAATATACGATAATAGTTTGGGCAATTCCTTTTTTAGTGATAAATTTACTGCCTCTATATTTGCGCTTGTAAGATTTTTCAAGTTTGTTCCAGATGTGAGTTTCTAGTTCTGAGTCCATCCGGTCAACGTCTTGGTTAACCGTTTGTATTAAATCAATCCATCTGTACCAGGTATCGCCCCTAGATTCTAAAGAAACGCATTTGCGTGCGATTAGCTCCACGACTTCAGAAGATTCTAGTTCCTTAGCCTTATCACCTGGAGTAGTATTAACGCTAATTGATGGTTGAATTAATCGGGGTCGCTTTGGTGCAGTAGTAAGTGGTTTTATAACTTGTAGCATATCTTTTAGCAACACCTCTATATTTTGTGCGTTCTCGATTGATATGGTTCCTTGTTTAACGCACTTTTTCAATGCGGTAGCGGTTAAAGTGTTGCGGTACATTGTTTCCATATCCTGGGATCTAAATCCCCAGCGAATGGATTCTTTGATAACTTTTGCATCCCAAGCTACTGCATTCTTTAGATTAGGTGAATCGATTACTAACTCTTGCCATAACTCCTCGAAACTATTTTTACGACCGGTTAAGCATTGAGCAATTACCGCATAAGCGTATCTAGAATAGAACTCTTGATTATTGAGTGCTGGGGTAAGCGCTAGGATTGGGATTTTTTTGTTGATGAATTGATGCACCGTATAGTTGGTGGTACCCGTTATCGAGATAGAACGTTTCTGGCGTAGCTCTTTCTCACAATTGAGGAGATAGTGTCTGCATTTTCCTCCTTTTTTAGTATTAGCCATGATGCAGAAATGCTTGAAGCAATCTATGGTGAGGTGAATTTTTTCGGCTTGTCTACCACCACTACTTTTCCTTAGCGTTACGGAAAAGTCGGAATCCTTATCAAATCTAGCTTGTAAAACTTTTTTAGCATTGTCTTTCCTACTATAACCAGCCCATTTCCAAGCCGCATCGAAGTCAATAGGGTGTCCTTCAAGGTTATCAATTAGCTCAAAAACTACCTCAACCGGAATCTTGGTAAAGTCATCGTAATTGGCAGTGACATTAACGGTTATTGTATTTAACTGATTTTCTAAAGCAAGTGATTGTTGTAGAGCAGCGAAGTGAATCGCTAACTCCTTTACACCAGAACCAGCTAATAACCACCCGTAGTATGGAGTATCTCCCATAATAGAGATACTTTGCTTGGTTTTATTACCTTCGCTAACAAGGTCGAGGTATTTGCTTACATATTTTTCATTAACTTCTTGCTGAAAATATTTAGCCAATATTATTACCGTACTTTTAGCGGTGTAATATATCTGTCCGTTAAGCAATCCCCAGGAACAGGTTTGTGGCAACTCATTACTGTAGACCAACTCTTTATAAGATTCTAGGATGTTAGCTAAATTATCTAAGCCATCGCAGTTAATTAGAAACTGCTGATATTCTTTTGGTTGTCCAGCACATGTTTTATTTTTGGGGGATATAGCATCCCATAGTTGCTTTCTAAATTCAACTGCATTAACTTTGAGCTTGAAATCAATTGCTTTGAGTGAATCGAGGAAATAATACCAACCATTCTCTGTTTTACTGATTGTTGATTCTAGCTGTAGAGCTATAGAACTACCAGGTAAGGCAAGACTATCTTGGTCTTGGTCATTATCTATAAGTGGAACAGTGGCATTAGCTAGAAAGTTAGCAAGGGATGCAAACTCTTTGATATGCACGTTGTGTCGGCAGTATTCGAGTAGAACATCTTTTTCTATAGTTAACTGACGGAATGGTTTATTTGAGGTTGTGGATAGAATTAGCTTGCGCTGTTTGTATTCTTTGACAATACCGTTCATCAGCTTTCTTCCTAACTTGCTGCTATTGTTGCCAAAGCTAGCAATCAAACTAGGAACCAAGAATTCTAACTTACCAGATGGAGTAACGATAGCTTGTAGTTGATAGCTGTTGTACTTGAAATGAATACTTTGCATGATTAATTACCTTTATTATTTGTTGAAAGAAAAACCAACGCATGATGTTGGATGAATATAAAATTTTTAATCGTTAATTTCAGGTTTGTTATTTGGTATTTGAACCTGGTGAATATTGTCTTGGGTTTGGGATATAATTCCAGCCCATTGTTGTTTGTCAGCATCTGAAGGATTGCTAGCGATAACGGATTGCTCTTCTAAATCGAAGCTAGCAACAGTGCGATTATCACCATTCGATAAGACAGTGAGGGTTTTGCTGTTGTTGTTCAGTTCAACGCTGTATTGATCTCCAGAAGCTACTTTTATCCCTCTGCTAGGCATTTCTGTCTGACCTTCATTTTCCTTAGCTTGGAATATGTAGGAAGCCGTGTCGTATATACCTTCAGCCCACTGCTGGTTTTCCGACGTAGGCTGAATGCTTGCAGCAACATTACCGTCTTTGTAGGCGATTCTTACATCTTGTCCTACTTCAAAATCCCCTTTAGCGATGCTTTTATCGTGAATGGTTAAATTATCACCGGTTTCCTGAGCGATGTAACTGTCGGTGATTTGACTAATTTCACCTACGTACTTGCCAGTGTCAATGTTTGCTGTACTTACAGGTAATTCGCTGTTAGTAGCGATTGATTGTCTGTCAGCAGCACGGGATTCAGTATCTTGTACCCAGGTGGGTGAGTCTTGTGCTTGAAAGGTAACAGTACCGTTTTCAATTTCTGCTTTTTGCCTGGGTGCTTTCGTGTTGTCATACACAAAGGTTCTGCTTGCTATTTCTGCTGCTGCGGGTAAAAGCTCAATACTGCGTTGATATCTTGAGCGGACTTTGTTCTCAGGAACATCATGACCACCTTCTGCTGCACGTTGTTTTACCCGGTTTACGTTTAAGTCAGGGTTAGAAGTTGCAACAAAAACTAACTCGACTTGATAGCCAGCATCTTTAGCTTGTTCCAGCAGTTTGAGTTTGCTAGGATGTAACATTACAGTCTCAAAAGCGAATGACTCTCTTTGAGATATTGAATCTTGTCGTTGTTCTTCAGCTAATATTGCAGCCTGGTAAGCCTTACGAGTAGGATTATCCTCATCTAAAGTTAATGCAATCTCATCAGCATTAATATATTTGCTAGGGAATTCTGGAGATTGTTGAAATTGCGATGTTATTGTTGATTTGCCGCTGCCATTCGGGCCAGCAAATACTACTAATTTAGGCGGATTATCTGTCATTTGGTCTTGCATTACGATTGTGATTGGTTCTTTCCCAAAAACTATGTATGGGAAAGCTAGGATTTATGATTCAGACTCTTCTATTGGAGTTAAACTTCCATCTGGGTGTCTCAGATGCTGTTTGCCATCAACTATTTCAACATAAGCCACACCGTTTTGATGCATTCTTTCTTTAGCATCATCTATAGCTTTTTGAGCGAGAGCATCTCTTTCTTCTACAGTCATTTCCCAGAACGGTTTGGATGGTTGGTTTTCTTCAAAATTCATAGCATTGTTTTTCTGTATCATCACGGAACTTCAATATTATCAACAGTTTACTGATGAAAAGTAACTACTTCATTACTTTTCATACACACCTTATATAAATGCAATATTCTGTCTTGATTCTATTAATTGAAAAGATATCGTATTTTTGTTTGATGCTTTTATTTCAAGGAGTATGCTAATAGACAAGTTCGCGGCTTAAAATCTCTAGCTAGCTTGCATTGTAGCGTTTTGTGCCACTAGTGATTTTCCTTTTATTCTAGCAGGGTTACGCTCTCGATTAACCCTTCCGTGACTGCAATACTTATCATCTCGAAGCTTCAGCGCATAAGTTTTTGACACTATTAACGTGCAATAAAACTATTAAATAAAATTGGCTATAAATCTATCATCAAACTGTTAATAAATACTCAGCCAAGTATATTTAGACCAGAGCTTGGTTAAAGCCTGAAATGAAGGTGTAAATTTGTACTATACAGATGTAATAGCGTCAATCAACTAACATCATCATTTTCAGGAATTTCTAATAGCGGTATAAAAGTTTAAGTCGTATTACAACTAGTAGTATTAGACATAGCGGTATTTGAAGCGACCAAAGGCGGATATATACAAATAATAAAAGTAGCAATAACTGCTAATGGTAGTAAGCAATTATTGCTATATACACATGCTAGTATTTAATATTCTGTATACCTCAAAATAGTTATATTGAATACAGTACTTGTTTGTCAAGTAAAATAGATTATAATAGCTATAGTCTTTACTATGCAGTATGTTTAGGGCTATATAACAATGCGATCGCGTTTATATATCTCTAAGCATTACTAACTATACTAGTGTGTCTTCTATAAAATTAAGTACGGATAGCTGAAAATCATTTCAAGATTTAGTATTGCCTACAAAGCTTTGGAATGCAATCTTGTAGTACACAATCGCTTCTGATAATTTGAGAATCGTTCTCATAGTGTAGTAAACGGGATAAGGCTTCGAGGGCAAAACATACACATGTTGACATACCTTGTCCGTCGTATTGCAGCGAGTGTCACATAATTGTAGTGGAATGCGGTGAAATGCAGGGGAGTGAACGAGAGATGATGGTATGGGGAATGCTTTGTTTGGAGTAGCGGGTAGCATTGAAGTGATAGCGGAGTAGGTTTGAGATAGTTTGTAGCTAACAGCGAGATGGCATTAACTTACTTCAGCCACACTTAAGCCTAATTGTAGTATAATACACTAGCATCACTAAGTAAATAAATTTGGCATGAAGACATATAAAGCTAGCTTTACAGAGCTTACTAAAATATTAAGCCCAAACGAAGAAAATTTCAAGTAGGGGTGAAGATTTTGAATTAGTATTTAAGTACTATAAAGTATGGTATATATGTTCTATTGATTTAAGTATTGATGAAGGGTTAGTTTAAAATTGTGTGAGGATATTGCGCCTCTACGTAATTGAAATTATGGTAGTACTTGATGGTATTTACTATTTGTTTGTAATGATATTTGAAGGGATAATTGCAGATATTTATAGTTGTATTTGATGATATTCGTATGGGGGATATTTGATTGTCGAATGGAGTATTGTATGTGATATTTCGATATTTTATTAACTATAGATAAATAGGTAAAACTGCTATCTTAATACATTTAGATATGGCTAGTAGTTATATAAAAGTGTGATTTTAGTTGAATAGAAGCGAGTTATAGAGGATATAAAAAATAGAATTTAGGTAAGGATAAATAATGCGGAAAAAGATGTATACCATTCCTAAGATATGTAGGACTGGTGATGATGGTGCAATAATTTCTTATTTGGGAAGCGATGGGGTTGTACCCAATTTAGGATTAGTAGAAACATTAATTAGAACATTGAGAATGGCATGGTTGCCTTTTGGTTTGCACTATTCTAGAGCATCTAAAGAGAGGGTAAGAGATGCTGCTATATGGGCGATTGCTGAATTAAAGGGGCAAATAGCTTTGATTGAAGATAAGTTTGGTATTGCTCCGCAAATGCAGATGGCTTACTCAATTCCTACAGGTGTAACAACATCGGTACCAACTACAACAGAAGATAAAGAAGAAGAGGTGGTTGAAGAGAAGATTGAAGAAAACCTAGATATTGATTTGGGTGATGAATTTGATTTAACTCAAAATCTTTTAACTCAGCTAAGTTAGTTTTACAAATTAAAATTCTTAAATATCAACTAATAACAGTGAAAACATTAACATTAACTTGCGACTTGGGCGGTAGTTTAACCAAAGCGATAGTAAAAGAGTATCCCAGAGAAAAGAGTGCTTCTATGATTATGGGGAGTGCGATTGCCGATGTTGGTAGGAAGTCAGTAGAAGGAAAATTCTCGGATGTTCCCATAAAGTCGGGGATTTGGGTGGCTTACAAGAACGAGTATTTTGTATTAGGGGATTTGTCGGTAAAGGAATTTGCGGGTACAAGTTCTCTAAAAAAGCTTAAGTATGAGATAGCGGTTCCTAAGTTGTTGGGATTGATAGCTGCTGCTATGAAAAGGCATAATTTAACCGAAGTCAAGATATATATGGTGTGTTTGTTGCCATCGGGGGAGATAAGCGATGGGGATAAGTTAAGCAAAGAGATAACGCTAGCTTGTAGGGGTGGTATTCAATCATCCCACGGTAACTTTAAAGTGCAGCTTGCTGGATTTAAAACAGCGGTTGAAGGTTCTGGCGTGCTAGGTTATCGGATTAAGGAATTGGGTAAGGATAAATGGTCTAAGCGTAATGTAGTGATGGCTATGGTTGGTTATCGCAATGCAAGTGCTTTAGCATTTGAGAATGGTGTGCCAGTTGTTAGTCCAACATCTGATTTGGGGATGAATTGGATGGTATCTCGATTTATCGACCGTAGTGCGGTTGGTTTGTCTGCTTCTGCTACACCTAAGATAGTTAAAGCCTTGGTTGATGCTTACCAGCACGGTGATAAAGATGCTCTGGTTGGTTTATCTAGAAAGAGCGAACGTAAGGATAAGGTTGCTGATGCCAAGATATTTGATGAAGTGATGGGAGTATTATTCGATGAATACTCCCGTGCTTTGGTTAGGTTTATCTCGGATAGCTTGGATGAATGCGACGAGGTGCTGTTATGTGGTGGTACTGCTTATTTGGTAAAACCTTACCTAGAGCGTTACTTTGATAAAGAAGGAATAGAAATAGTTTGGGATGGGGGAGTAGAAGTACCCGAATTTATTGATAAGCATGACCTAGACTATAGATTAGCTGATTGCTACGCCATGCATGAAACCTTTGTTCGGGGGGTGGATAGAATAACTGGTTTTGAGCGTCAAGCCCAGATTGTAGGTTAGCTTGCTTCTAGTTTCCGTACTGTATTAATCATTCGCTGGTTTAATTGTTGAGCGTTGATTGGTGTATCTTTGACCGTGATTATGATAGTGATGGGTGGTACTATTAGCTCTACTTCTGCTACATAAGGTGTTAGGTAAATCTTGCGATATCCAGATGCAATATTATCTATCTCCGTCTGCGATTGCATTTGTTCCATTATGTTGCTAGTAAAGTAATTATCGATATGGGAATTAGAGCGATAGTTTACATTAAATTCATCCCACATTTGATTAATGATGGCTTGTGATTGCTGATTACTTTGCCATAATTGTGGAGGAGTTGAATTATATATGGTTGCTACATCTAATCCTGGATAATCTGCAATTGCTTCTCTATAATTTTGTTCTTGCATCTGAAGTTGATTGCGATGCTCTCTTTCTCGGGATGAGTGCCATAGCTCATCAAAAAAATTATTATCGTTAGTGAGTGTTTGCTTTAAGCGGTCGGATTCAGTTCTTCTGTGCGCTTCTTCTTGAATATTGTCTACATGCCAAGATAATCTATCATCTTGGTTGATGAGGATTAACTTTAACCACCCATACCAGGTGGAAGCGTCTATTCCATTATCCTGAAGTATTCCGTTTAATTGAGTGTGTTTATCAAATGGTGATGCGTGTAATCCATGTTGGATTAATACCCATAGTGCGAAATCTATATCAACTATGCCGCTATTAACTACTACTTGTGCTTCTGTCTCTGTTAATGTTGTCATTTGTGGTGAAAAAAATAATAAGGAGGTTTGTCACCTCCCTATTATCGATTGAAATTGATTTTCCGAAGGTTCTTCTAGCTTGAGCGAGAAGAAAAAATAAAGTTGCCCCAGAGAGGGGCTAACTCTATCTAATTTTTGCTAATGTTGCAGCAATTTCTCTTTTCGTTCCATTCACCGCCAAGCATCTCGCAAGCTGGTTCTCCTTCAGCGAGTCTTTTGCAAGGGTTTCCTACTGTGCCGCACGCAGGTGTAATATTAATTGCTGTGATGGTTCCGATAGTTGTAACTGCTAACAATGCGATTGCAAATTTCATTTGACTTGACTCCTATTATGATTCACCTTTTTCAAGCGAAGCTTTTTTAGGAGTAAGTAACTTGATAAGGAGCTATTTTGCGGTGATTTTCCGTAGGCTCTTATTGGGTTTGCGGAGAAAAGAATAAAAGACTTATTCTTTTGGAATAAGCCTTTTATTTTGTTTAGATTGCAACGAGAGCTTGACCGTGTTGGTCTAGAAGCTGAACTTTAGGTTCTTCAGGTTTGGGTTCTTCTGGCTTACCCCATTTGATAACGTCGAGCTTCTTGATGGATACGTAAACTTCTTTCGCAGTAGTTCCGTCTTCTCTTTTCCAAGTGCTGGTTCGTAAATCACCTGTAATTCTTAAAGTTGTTCCTTTAGGAATTACTAGTTTTGAACCAGCGCGTGTCCAGTACTTTGCAGGAATCCATTCGGTAACTTCGTTACCCTTTGAATGGTACTTGATTGCTACAGAAAGCTCGTGGACTTTACGGTCGCCTACTACTTTTGATGTGGAATAGCCAACAACAACAGTACCGTTCACGTTTAAGTCAAACATGGTTATCTCCAATTTTGATTTTAAATTTCATCTTTTCTAAGCGAAGCTTTTTTATTGAAGATTGGATTATTTACAAAGATTGAGATACGTATTTTCGGAACGTTCTGAAGAAATAATGAATGCTACTCGTTGAGCAGCATTCATTGTTCTTAGTAGGGTCTGCCGTGGTTGCAGTTTCCGACGGCTGTGCAGTTTGTAGTAGCTTTGCTTTCTAACGATAATGAAGCGAGAACTCCACTAGTCATTGCAAAATTGATGATAAGAACTGCAGTTAAAGCGATTTTATTTTTGGTAGAGGTTAACATTGATTTGACTCCAAATTTGTTGTGATTCACTTTTTTCAAGCGAAGCTTTTTTAGGAGTAAGTAACTTGAAGAGGGGCTACTTTGCGGTGGGTTTCCGCAGGATTTTATTGCTTTAAAAAAAAAGAAAAAACCTGCTCTTGCAAGCAGGTTGTATCCAAGCCTTAATTTATTTGCAAAAAGTTTTCTTCTTTATCTAGAATGGCGGAACTTCTTCAGATTCTTCTTCTACATCATGAAGAACTACTCCGCTTTGGGGTGGTTCTATTGCTGGGTATTCGTCTTCATTTTCGGCTTCTACACCAGTGATATTGAGCAAATAGTCTAGGTCTGTAGGCACAAACGCACTTATATTGATTACGGGAACCCGATTTAGATTACGGGTTTCGACTTCAAGATTACCAACTGCCGTACCGAATGTTAATTCAGGCAGTGCTGCGATTGTAGATGCACTCAATCCACTTGCACGGAATTCAATAGGTTTTGAAACCAGGTCTTTTTCCTGGTTATCGTACTGGTAGAATTCAGCAACCCCGGATACATGGGAATTAGTATCGCTACTTGAAGAAAATTGCTTTTTAAGGATTGATATTGATAATGATATTTGAGCCATAACTAAAACTTCTCCTTAATTTGACTTACTGTTTGCTGATTGATGGGAGTTGTTTGTTCTTGTTTAGCTTTGGATTCAACTAATCTGACGTTGACTACTTTTAATACAGATGCTGCACGACGTTCTCCCGTGTTCCTGTCGTTCCAGTTTTGTATTTGTAATTGACCAGATGCTTCCATCATCTGACCTTTTCCTACATAGCGCCCAATGATGGAACCGACTCCTTTTTCTCCATAAGCGCTCATATTTCCCCATGCTTCGCAAGCAATCCACATGGTTTCTCCTTGCTTATCTCTTCCGAATGCAGCGGAACACTTGTATTTCACAGTTCCTGATTCAAATTCTTTACGCTCTGGATTACCACCTAAACGTCCGTTTATCATCATATTGTTGACTACAAAAGACCGAGGTAGCTGTCTAACTTTTAATATATTGCTCATAACACAATAATCAATTTTTTAATTTCCGCTTTTTTAATGAAATTTTTTATTCTAATTCTTGATTAAATATTGTTGTGATAAAAAAATAACGCCTCCAAATTAACGAAAACGCTGTCTGTGGTATGAAATTGTTTATATAGCGGTTTTCGGTTGAGTATAATACACTCTTGTGGGATGGACATCCCTGTCCATCAGATTCTCAGCAATTTCATTTGTATTGCATTCAACTGAAAACGGCTATATTGATTCTGATAATTGCTTGTTTTGAGCTAATTCTTCTTTTAAGGCTATTAGCTCAAAACAAGCATATGGAACATTACGACATACTGCTTTAACGTGATTTAGTTTCGCGTTAAAGTGGCTAGATAATTGTTGAAATGCTTCGTATTCACAAACAATAAAAGGCTGTCTGGGTTCTCTTTTAGTGTACATTTTCCATGAGAAAAGAGCATTTTTGTAAACAGCTTCTGGTATATTTTCTCCAACAATTTCGTGAACTTGCTTTAAAGTTGTGTCGCTCATAAGATACTTGATAATCATCAATTATCTTAAGCGAAGCTTTTTTAATTCAGTCGGTGGAAATTGAGGAATCTTCTTCCAACAATTTTTCTAATTGCGATATAAGCGAATCTATTTCTAATGCCCTATCAGTATCTTTCCAGAGTTTCGCATTAATTTTCTTGCCGATATTCGCTACTCTTTTCTTTGCTTGCTTGAATTCAGATTCGTTTGTTTGAATTATTGGCTTAGGAACGATTGCTTTAATTTGTTCTAATGAAAGTTTTTGCGTAACGGCCTTGTTGAGTATTTCTATTCTTTTTGCATCATCTTTAATTTTATTGATTACTTTTGCTTTGGTATATTCAATTTTTCCGGTTGCGAGATTTTCCGTTACATCTTCATAGAGATTAAGCAGAGGAAGCCTGTTTTTGACGTAGCTTTCCCAAGTCATTAATCCCATGCTATCAAATAATGCTTTTATGGTATTAATTCGCTCAGTAAGCATAACGTTATGATTACTATTATCTTCGTTTTGAATTCTTGTTAGCTTGCTTGCCCTACCGGATTGCTCGTTATTCATGCGACTGAGAAGTTGCTTAACTTCTCTCTCTTCAATGTCTAATTCGGTACAGAGCAAGTCCATAATAGCACGAGTTTCCTCCCATGCATTTAAATCTTCTCGCTTAAGATTTTCTACTAGCTGAATTTCTTTAGCAGTTTTATCGTCGCATTCGATAATTCGGCAGGTTATAGTGCTAAGTTCTGCTATTTTTCCTGCTCTAACACGGCGTTCGCCTGCTATGAGGTCGAACTTGCCATCACTACGCTTGCGAATTACGGGGAATTGGAGTAGACCTACTTTTTTAATATTGTCAGCAAGGGTTTTTAACTTTGATTCGTCAAAGTACCTACGGGCTTGCTTCGGTGGTAATACTACGTTATCGAGAGATATATTGACTATTTCGCTTTGAGTCGCTATAAGTTCTTCAGTCTCCTTGAAATCAAGTAAACTATCCTTGAGACTGACCCCATTAGTGAAATCTTCTTTTTTCTTAGGCATGATTTAATTTAAGCTTGCGATATAGGAACTGATTTCTTCTAAAACTCCTACTGCTCCATTGTTGGGTTTATGGATTGCTAAAGGTTTTCCCATTGATTGAGATTCAGGGATTGCTACAGTGCGAGGAATTGGATGGGTAACATGAATGCTGCCTTGAGTGTCGTCTTTTAATTTTTCTAGGAAGCTCGATTCTAGGCGGGTTCCTTTAGAATAGATACTGGGAATAAATCCTGCTATTTTAATTTTATGTCCAGATTTAATTACTTCTTTGAGAGTTTTAGTAATTTCGACTGCTCCAGAATATGATTTAACGTGACATTGAATAGGTACAAGTACGTGAGTTGCAGCGAATAAAGCAAGCATACTGTGGATGCCTTTGTTCGGAGGGCAATCGATAATAATGTAATCGTATTCTTTCTCTAGATTATTGATTGCAGTTCTCAAACGGGCTTGATGGTGGTCAAGTCCTGAATCTTTTATTTTTTCGTCAAGTGAAGATAGGGTCATGTTGCCAGGAACGAGGTCTACACCATATATTGATTCTTGCCAGATAGGGAGTGGGGGTGCTTCGGCAGGACTGCTGACTACACTGGTATATACAGTTTCTTCTGGTTCCAAGCTTTGGGGTTGTAGTCCCATGAAACGAGTGAGGCTTCCTTGCTGGTCCATATCAATTGTAAGAACTTTGGAATGTTTTGCTAAGTGGTAGCTGAGGTTATGGGCAATGGTGGATTTAGCCACTCCACCGGCGATATTGAATATTGCGATTATTTTGGTACTCATGATAGTGATGATGATTCTATAACCGGATTATATAATTCGATGCTTAAATTATGTGATTTTGATAACAAAAAAATAACTTCCTAATTTAGGAAGTTATTTATAATTGATGTTACTCGTATTTAGATGAAGTCAGGAAGAGTTCCGTCTCCGCCTCTTCGTGGTTTAAAGTACTTTAGGGTTATTTCAGCTTGGGTATTTTAGTTTGCGTTGAATAAATCGAGAAAATCGCACAATAAACCGAAACGTTCCCAACTTCTTTCTACTTCTCTACCTTTTTTGCTAGTCCAAGTATATTCCAATTCGTAATCTGTTAGATTTTGCTCTAGCTTTTGAATATGTAAATACTCGTTGATAGCTGCTTGTTTAATAAATTGCATTTTTTTTGTTAACTTGTTAATTGCAATTTTTATAGGCGAAGCTTTTTTAGGATTTTGGGTTGTCCAGAAAATTTTGAATAAAGTTCTTCATGATTCCGGGCGATTGTTCTGATTCAACTTGAGCATCTTCTTGTAATTGAGCTTTGACTGCTTTATCTAAAGTAGCGTATGGTGCTATAAGTTTTTGTAGTTCTTCAGGAGAATTGACAGGATTGCGATAATCGTCACCAATCCAAAGAACAACAACTTTGCTTTCTAATTCATCAATTTCTTCTTGCCAACGTTCTGGTTTTTGTTCGTCTTTTAAATTTATTAATTCTTCTAACTCGTTTTCAATTTCTGTATCTTCTATTTGAGCAAAATATCCAGCACCTGTTGTTCCTGCTGCTCTGTCGTAGCCTACAGTAACTCTATGCTTGGGATTTATGGCTTTGATTAAATATCGGCTCATGTTGATTTTTTCCAGTTAATAATTGAATTGATTAATCCATCTAAAGTATATGGTTGTGCTTCAACGTCTACCCTTCCTAATATCTCCTTACAAGCTACAGATGTAACCGGACCAATAGAAGCAATACAAATATTGTCTAATAAAGATTTTCTACTAATTGATTGAATCATTTGATAAAAACATTCGACAGTTTTAGGACTAGCAAACGTTACAACATTAATACGACCTTGTTTAAAAGCCCTCTCAATAGTGGTTGGTATCTCGGTACTACAATTTGATTGATAAGCAGGAATTGCAGTAACTGTTGCTCCGAGAGATGATAACTCTTCTGGAATATTTTCTCTTCCACCTGCTTCGAGTTTGGGGTACAGTATCTTAGTTCCTAGCAATTTATTGCGGTTTGGGAAGCATTCTATGAGCGAGTCGGAGACATTATCCGGAGGAGTGAAGCTGGGAATTATACCGTAAGTGTTGATTAAATATAATCGTGTTTTAGCACCAACAACTGCTATTTTTATATTCTTCAAAGCATTGATATTACCTTGTTTATTAATCATGCGATTGCAGAAGAAATCGATGCCGTTGGTGGAGGTAAATATTACCCAATCAAACTTATCAATATCAGATATAGCATTATCAATTGATTTCCAGCTAGTAGGAGGTTTGATACATAAACAAGACATTGATAAAGCAGTTGCACCATATTGTTGTAGCAGGTTGATAAAATTATCGGATTGAGAAGCGGCACGAGTTACTAATACGGTGGTGTTGCTGAGAGGGAGTGTTAGGGAATTGGTTTGTATCACTTTTGCGGTTCTAGCTAAAATTAATGTTTATTATATTAATTGAAGACTTGAATCTTGATTGGTAAAAAAGTAAAAAAGGGGAATCCCCTTTTTGGTGAAATTAATCTTCTTTGACACTCTCCCGCTTGCGCTTCGCTAAAAGCGGGAGATTCTTTTGCTTACAGAGAAGTCCTACACAGAGGGGTCTGACTCGACCCGTGCCATAGCTTGACTCTAGCTGCGGTTGTCAATGTCCGCCTACACAGTTTGCTTAGGTCTAAGCCTAAGTTTCTGCTTACTTTACGCATTATGTTCGCTGACCCGTTGAGGTCGGCATTTACTAAATATCCTTTAGAAGTACGATACAAGCCACGTCTAGTTCTGTTACCCGATGCTTTCCACCCTTCCGGTTTTTCCCGGTACTTGGGCAGGGAGTCTCCATCTAGATAGCTAGATTTGCTAGTGTACGCCTCTTCTGTCTCGTGGAATTTAATTCCGTGTAGCTTACAAAGTTGTTCTAATCGGTCTTTAAGCTTACCTAGTGGCATCTGAACAAATTTTTGATTGTTAACCCGACCCATATCGGCATTAACTTTAAAGCTTTCGTTCCACCCTACTACTAAGTTGCCGACACCATGCTTTAAACAATGGTCAATGATTAGCTTTGCAGCTTTGTTAATGCCGTCTCTTAATTGGTGATTGCGCTTCCTAGTCACTCGGTCAAGCCATTCGTTCCAAAAGCCTTGCGGTTTGTTTTCTTTATAAGTAGCAACTTTCTTGTTCCACAACTGGTTCATCGCTTTCATGTGGCGAGCATCTACTAAGAAAGAGTTACCACACGTATCGACGCAAGCTGCTAAATTATCGGCTGTTCCTAAGTCGATAGATAGGGCTTGTTCAAAGTCTAAGTTAGGTGCTTGCGGTGTTAACTCGTAGCTGCACTCAAGGTAATATACGCCGTTTTTAGGAAGAATGGTAAACTCTTTGACCTTATTGAAATCAATGTTTGACGGCATTGGTAAGAAAAACTCTTTAATGCCAAACCACCGTTTAACAGTCAATCCTAAAGGAAACCTTATGTTTTTTTCGCTTAAGCTCGGTTTACCTGCCCCGCAATTGGGGTAAGCAACCTTAAACAGTTTTTTACCTTTTAGATAGCTAGGTGGCTTAGGTTTAAAATGTAAGTCTTTAGCAAAATGCTTTTCTCTTAGTTCCTTGTACGACTTAAACGCTTCTGCGACTGAGAGTAAAGTTTGTTGAGCGGGAATTGATGGCAGTGATTGAGCAATAACTGACTTTCCTACGGTTGCCTCATATATCAAGTCAAACTTACCTGTAAGTAACGTACCCGTTTTGAAAAATGTTTGACGAGCAAAATAAATAGCGCAGTTATATAGCTTCCCTGACTGTTCGCATAAGTAGTCTAAGATTGCTTTTACTTCCTTGCTTGGATGTAATAGCATTTGCTGCACACCCATTTGCTTTCTTAGCTTTTTACTTTTCTTTTTAGCCATTGACCGACCTCTCAATGCTTGTTTTAATGTTAGTATACCAACTACTACAGCTACTACCAATGACTTTTCGGAAAGGAAACAAATTAGGCGCTCTACCTTATGGGGATAAGCCTTTAAATCACAAACCTGTAAGTTTTAAGCCTCGACAGGGACAGCTTGAAAAATTGAAAGCCATTCCCAACTGGCAGGAACGGCTCAGAGATTATATTGATACACTGATTGAAGAGTCGGGCACGTAAACGTGCTATCTCGTTCTACATCTCCCGAAGGCTGGGAGTTTTGAACCTTGACCAATTTTATAAATTTCAGAATCAAATTGAACAAGGCTAATTGCTTCATTATTGCTATTAGTTGTATTTGCACTAAATATAGTCATGATTTTAAAAAACGAAGGAAGATGGAAGAAGGAAGAAGGAAGAAGTTTGAATTGCAATGGGGATTTAAACCCCAACGCAATTCTTACACCGTATGACGGTGGGGAATTCTTCATCCCATATTTAGGGAGAAGAAAGAAGTAATCAATTCCCTTCTTCCCTCTGTCTCCTTCCTTCTTCCTTACGAACGAAGTGAGTTAACGGTGATAAATTTCACCTAATTTAAGCGAAGCTTTTTAAAAAAACTTGAGGACGCTTTAATAATAAAAACGTCCCCAGTGGCTTTGGAGTAATACTAATTCCTGTGTTTATAAAATCAATCAATTTTTAGATTCTCAAGCTTAGTTCTAACCCAATAAATAGATTGCGGTGTTGCTACTTTCCTAACCTTCAAATTACTAAATTGAGAGGAAGGTGATTTTTTCCAATCTTTGGCAACAACTTCACTTACATGCTCTTCACCAAGCAAATTTCGGACGTGAATCCATTTCGTTTTGCTAGGATTTAATTCAAAAACAAAGGCTATTTTAGCGATTACTTCATCGATGATAGTGCCGCACCCCACGTAGGTTTCAGGCGTATCTGGGTTATCTTCTATAACGATGATTGCTTTTTGAGTTTTCCTATCATGATAAATTTTTACGTCCACCAGCGCTTCTTCAAATCCGCCACCCGAACACCATAGCGTTTTTTCAGCTTGTAGTATCATGATTCTGCCTTAGTTATTAGCTTTATTATGCTTTAAATATAGCAGAACATTTGTTCTATTAGCTGATTTTATTCATCGAAATTTTTTCTCTTAGAACCTTCTCAATTTCTTCTAAATCTGCTAACTTTTTTAAAGCTTCTTGCTTTTGCTTCAATATTTTGTCTAAATACTTTAACAAGCAACTTCCGTCAATTACCGATTGAATCCTTCTATCTTTCTCTTCATCAGAAATAGGTGTACCACACATTGCGGTCAGACCTAGTTCATCTAATCTTTCCCATCTTTCTAAATCTTCTTTTGTTGGCTGATATTTTTCGTTGGTCATTGTATGTTCCTTCTGCGATTTAATTGTTCTTCTAAGAAAAATATTGCTGCTTCTTTCGTTAAAATTAATTCTCTAAAATACTCCGGATTTTCTTCAAATCCAACATCTAAGTAAAAGTTTCTTGCTCTATCAATTGCTAATACTTTAGTTACTCCTTCAATTTCTGTATCAATTATTTCTCGAACAATTTCTGTTATCAACCATGTAGCTGCTCCTTTTTGTTTTTCAGGAAATTCTACCTCTTCTAATTTTAGACAATTCCAAGGAGGAGTAGTAAACGGGTCTATCGATAAATATTTTCTTTCTTCAGTATACGGGTAAAGTTCACCTATCTGCTCTGAAATTATTGCGCCAGCTTGCAAGCGGCCATTTGTATCCCTTACTCCTCTAAACTCTGATGAATAATTATCATCAATAACTAAATCTATTAATGATTCTATTTTTGATACGCAATCACCAAAAACGGTCTTGTTGATTTGGTTTCTGTCTCCTCCGAAGTACTGGTTAATATATTCTTGCGATTTTGTGAACCAGCTAATTAATTCAATCGTTATATCTTTGTTAGCTCCCTTGATATAATTGAACCTGTTAAAGTCTGAAGTACTGGTCATAGTGAGCTTAGTTAATTGTTAATTTTTAAATCATACTTTGATTTCTAATTTAGCGATTACGAAACTGCTATAAAGTCTTCTTTAATAAGCAGTTTCTTGAAAGTTATTTAGCTGAAAGTATCATAATTTGCTCCCAAATTAAAGATGGATTCTTATCACTGAGCTTATTAATATGCTTATTTACTATTTCCGATTCATCGAAATATCCTAGGTGATACCACAGATGTATAAGATAAAGTGCAAATGCTTTGTGAGTGGTTGCGTCATGAAGGTTTTGGTTAATTGCGCTTGCAGTTTTGAATGCTTGAGTTATACTTCGTGGTGGTAATAGACTGATATGAGGATTTAACTTGGCTAGTGTTATTTTGAGTGTCAAAACTAGCCCTGGTGAATTGGGGAAGGTTGGTGGTACGTCTACTTCACCGATTACTTGAATCAATTCCTCTTTAGTTAAAGGTAGAAAGGGGATTTTGGTTAATCGGCTTGGTATAGTTCTAGGAAGAGAATCAATATTGGAAGTTGTCAATATAAATACAGTATTGCTTTCTTCTAGAACCTTAAGTAAAGCTTGGAATGCAGCATGGGATGCAGTATCGCAATCGTGGATTATAGCCACTTTTTTATTGCTGATAGCTGGGGATTGGTTTGTCCAAGCGATAATATTGCGTACTTCTTCTATCTTTAGTACTTCTACAACTTCATATCTATCTGGGTGGGTTATGGTGCTTCCTAGTATTGAATTAGCAAGCATTCTTGCCATTGTTGATTTACCAATACCTGGCATACCGTAAAATAGCATTGATGGGAGATTGTTAAGGTTGGGTTCTATTAATATTTTGGCTAATTTTTGTCCTTTGATTTGATTGAAATTCATTTTTGACAGAGTTTGATTATGGTGTTGACTAAAGTTTGTTGTGTTGGGTATTGATTGACGGAAGATTGGAGAAGGATTAAATACTGCTTTTTCAATACTTCGATGCTGCATTCCTCCACTTCTCGTTTAAGATAGTAAATTCGGTTAGGATTTCTGAGTGATAGATTTTGAGCTATCTGTTCATCAGTAATTTGGTTTATCAATCCTTCCTTAGTAATCAACCATGTTTTGAAGTAGGTGATTAGAGTTGCAAATGTAGCTGCTGGGTTTTGATTACCAGCATTAATGATTTTTAGGATTGAATTAGCTTTAAGGATATTTCTTTGACGACAAGCATTTGCTAGATTAATGGCGTTACCTATTTCATCATTTACCAGTGATTCAACGTGCTTCGCTTCAACCTGACTCGGTGCAACAGATGCTTTGAGTTTCTGTAATTCGGCGTGCATTCTGCGACTGTTATTACCTACTCTTTTAACTAATTCGTTGATAGCTGAACCTGTACAAATGAAGCCTATGCGCTTTGATAGGTAGATAGCTTGAGTATGTTGAGCTTGGGTATCCCATTGGGATATTTGATTGCATTCTTTGACTTGGGCATTTTGGTATAACCATTTTCCTAAAGCCGTGCGCTTATCGCATTTGGGAATGATGAATACTATCTTGTTGTTAGTTTTACAGAGGTAGGGAATGAAAATTTTCCCAAGGCTATTGATAGTTTTATCTTTGAATATCGTTACTTTAGAAGTAAATAAATTTGGAGTGTTGATTGTTGTGATGGCATCTTCTTCGGATATGGTTGATTCAATGATTTCTAGGGTTGAATCTTTTACGATGTCTTTAATTGCAAGCTGTTGAGAAAATTCGCAATCGCCGGTTATCAAGTATATTTCCACTTTGTAATTATATTAATTAGTGCAAAGTTTTTAGATGGAATAAAATCTTGATTGGTTTAGTTAGAGATTTACGTTTAATCTAATATTTGTTTGTAAAATTCATAAATATCTGTGCTTTTATCGAAGCAATTATTTCAATATTTGTAGATAATTGTAAGATAGTG
This sequence comes from Cyanobacteria bacterium P01_A01_bin.84, assembly GCA_039030795.1. Lineage (GTDB taxonomy): Bacteria > Cyanobacteriota > Cyanobacteriia > Cyanobacteriales > Nostocaceae > JBCCDM01. The sequence goes on along the minus strand of JBCCDM010000001.1, from coordinate 638 downwards.
TTGGTTGGGAACGATGAGCGATTTAAGCAAAGTCAAAAGTGAATTATCTCAATTAGAAATAAGCGATGCACAAAGTGAGATATGTGCGGATATTTTTGCTGATGTAGGAGTCAAGAATCCTGCAAAGATGCAAACTTCCGATGTGGAGCCTTTTTTGCGCGAGCTTGATAGTAGCGATGCAAGTAATGCAACTATTAAGCGTGCCATCGTTCACGGGGTGACAAGAGAAGTGAAAAAGAGTCACAGCAAGGAATAGATGCAACAACGCATGCCAAAAAATTGTTTCAAAAATGATAAGAAAATGACAAAACATCATATCAGAGAAGGAGCAACCGCGAAGCGGTTTCTCCTTCTCTTCCATTGGCAAGTTTATTTGTTTTTCAACAAGGAAGCTTGAAGAAAAGATTAAGAACTAATCTTAAATAGTTTTTTATAATAAGTGAAAAGTATGTTTACGAGTTAAAATCATAGGTTTTGTAGCATTGACATTGCCCTTAATCCTTTTTGATATAAAGGAAGTTTATGACGATTAATATTCATCATATCTTGAATAATATCTATTAAAAATTCCCAAGCGATTACCCACAAATCACCGTAAGTACCTATCCAAAAATTACTATGTCTTTTTGATTTTCGTT